>NZ_BTFW01000001.1:0-353500 GCF_033242265.1 Novosphingobium sp. IK01
CGAGCGTGAAACGGGTCAACCGGTCGAGCGGCTTGTAGTCGGTGGGGGGATTGGTGTTGTAGAGGATCTGGTACGAAACCCGCGTGGAAAGCTTCTTGCTCACCTGAAACGAAAGCGCGCTCAGCGTCGTGACGTTGACATTCCCGTCGCCCGAAAGGGCCGAGGCGTCCTCGCTGAAGGTGAGGTAGGGCGCGATCTTCCAGCTGCCCGACAGCGCGGTCAGCACGGTCAGGGTATCGGCGGTGGGCTGGTCGATATAGTCGGTGCGCCGCCAGGCCGGGCCCGCCTTGAGGTCGAGCGTGAGGCGCGGGGTGCGGACCAGCTTGAAGCCCGCGCCGCCCGAGAGCGAGACTTGCGAGGTGAACCCGGCAAACCGGTCGCGCAGGACTTGCGCGCTGCCGTAGACGAACAGGCGCTGGTTGAGGCGATAGTCGGATTCGACCCCCAGTTGCATCTGGTTCTTGTCGGTCGCGCCGTCGGTCTTGTCATAATCGACCAGCGCCGAAAGCTTGTGCGTCCAGCGCCAGCCTTCCTTGCTCAGCTTGAGCCCCACGGTCAGCGAGACAGTATCGGTATTGCCCGAAGATTGCGTGCCCCCGATCTGTCCTTCGCCCTTCCACCCGCGCAGCCAGGGCTGCCTGCGCAGCTTTTCCACGCGCGCGGCGGCCACTGCCTTGGTGTTTTCGCCGACCATGCAGTCGATTTGCGCGGCATCTTCGGGGCTGGCCTGCTTGATGTAGCGGGCCACGGTGGCGATGTCCCCGGCATTGCCGCTGGCCAGCGCGGCCTCGATCATCTTGCGCAAGGGCTCGGCCATGGTGCGGGGGCCTGCGCTGTAGGGGGCTGTGCAGGCATCGCCTGCGGTGCTCCCTGCGTCCTGCCCGTGTGCCTGCCCCGTCCAAACAGCAAGCAATCCCAATGCGGTAATCGAATGGCCGGCCCTGTGCACGCTGTCTCCTGGCTGATCGTCTGGGGCCCCCGTTTTGCATTCTGGAATGTCGGAGGCAACCTGGATGCGATCAGTGGGCCGGATGCGATCAGCAGGCCGGATGCGATCAGCGGGAACAGAGCTCTGGCTGCTGTGCGGGGAGGGCCCTGGTCGAAAGCAGGGCATAGACCGTGCCGCTCACCGCAAAGCCGACAAACCAGGCATAGGGATAGAGCGCGGTAAGCGGGGCGGGAATGGCCGGGGCCATGGCCGGGGCCACGGCTGCGAGGAAACCGGGCAGGCTGGGAGCGATCCCGATCAGCAGGGCAGCCAGGGCCGCCGGGTTCAGGCCGCCGCGATAGGTATATTCGCCATGTTCGTCGTAGAGCGCATGGGTGTCGATGCGGCCGCGGCGAACCACCCAGTAGTCGATCAGGATGATGCTGCCGATCGGCCCGAGCAGCGCCGAGTAGCCGATCAACCAGGTGAAGATATAGCCCGAACTCGTCGCCACCAGCTTCCACGGCATGATCACCACGCCGATCACCGCCGTGATCATCGCGCCGCCGCGATAGCTGACATGGCGCGGCCAGATCGCGGAAAAATCATAGGCCGGGCCGACCAGATTGGCGGCGATGTTGCACGAGACAGTGTCGATCGAAATGATCAGCAGCCCCACCAGCACCGGCCATCCGGTCATCCGGTCGGCCAGCACGAGCGGATCGTGGATCGCCAAGCCATAGACGGTCGTCGTCGCAAAGCCGGTCACGATGCTCACCAGGCCGAGCAGGGCCATCGGCACCGGCAGGCCGAGCGCCTGCCCCACCATCTGGTCGCGCGGGGAGCGGGCAAAGCGGGTGAAGTCGGGGATGTTGAGCGACAGCGTGGCCCAGAAGCCGACCATCGCCGTTACCCCCGGCACGAACAGCGCCCAGAACGACTGACCGCCTGCCGCACTCCCCCCGGCCATGATGATCCGCGAAACCGTGGCGCCGATTCCGCCCAGCCGATCGATCGCCCAGACGAACAGCGCCAGCAGCAGGGCGACTTTGGCCGGGGCGGTCCATGTCTCGAACCGGCGCACTGCGCGCATGCCTTTGGTGACCACCACCAGTTGCAGCGCCCAGAACAGCAGGAATGCGAGCAGTTCGAACGCCGAAATGCCCGCCACCGGCAAAGGGGGGCCTTTGAGATCGCCCAGGCCGATCCGCCGCCCCAGCACCAGCAGCGTGTTGCCGCCGACCCAGGTCTGGATGCCATACCAGCCACAGGCCACGATCGCGCGGGCGAAGGCGGCGATCTTGGCCCCGCTCGTGCCGAACGAGGCCCGCGCCAGCACGGCAAAGGGAATGCCATAGCGCGCGCCGGCATGGCCGATCAGCGCCATCGGGATCAGGACGATGAGATTGCCCAGCAGGATGGCCGCGATGGCCGCCAGTGGCGACAGGCCCTGATCCATCAGTCCGCCCGCCAGCAGGTAGGCCGGGATGCAGATGACCATGCCCAGCCACAGGAACGTGTAATGGCCCCAGACCCAGTCCCGCTCGCCCGGAGGCGAGGGGATCAGGTCGTCGTTGCTCAGTGCCGAGCTGGTGTCGCTCATGCGTCCGGTCCTGTCGGGCTGTGTCATGGCCGTTTCCCGTCAGGCAGGCAGGGTTGCCAGCCAGTCGAGCACGGCCTGGTTGAAGGCATCGGGGTAGATGATGTTGCAGGCATGGCCGCCGGTCGGCATGCGGGCGAGCGTGGCATGGGAGAGCCCTTGCGCGAGCACGTCCGAGCAGGCCGGAGGCACCAGCATGTCGTCATCGGCCACCACCAGCAGCGTGGGCGTGGCGATTTCGCCCAGGCGGTCGAGGATGTCGAAATTGAGCAGGGCATGGGCCCGGCGGCGCAAGGTTTCCTCGCCCTGGAACTCGGCCACCTGCCTTGGCAGCTGTGCCTCCAGTTCGGCATCGTGGCTGGAAATCCAGTTGGGCGGGAACAGGAAGACCGGCTGCGCGCGCAGATAGGCCTGTGCGCCCCCGGCTTCCAGAACCGCCATGCGCATGGCAATGCAGCGGCGGAAATGCGGGTCGGTGCGTGCCCAGCCATTGACCGAGACAATGCCCGACACCCGCCCGGGCGCGCGCAGCGCCAGCGCCAGCGCGGCAATCGCCCCGGCGGCATGGCCGATGACCACGGCGCGATCGAGGCCGATTTCGTCCATCAGCCGTTCGATATCCTCGCCCAGTCCGTCGGCGGTCAGGCCCTCGCGGGTTTCCGGCGCGCTGTGCCCGGTTCCGCGATGGTCGTAGAGGATGATCCGGGCCTTGCGGCCCAGCGCCTCGACATGCGGTTTCCAGTAGGCCCCATGGCCACCCAGACCCGCCGAGAGGATCAGCGCGGGCCCCTCCGTGGCGCCATGGGCTTCCCAGTAGAGCCCCGAGGGGCCGGTCATACGGCTGGCTCGGGCGCCGTGCAGGCGATCGAGGCGATTTCTACCAGGCAGTCGGGTTTGACCAGCGAGCACTGGATGCAATAGCGGGCCGGCTTGTTGCCGGGGAAATATTCGGCATAGACGGCGTTGACGGCAGCATAGTCGGCCCAGTCGCGCACGAAGATGTGATTGAAGGTTATGTCGGCCATCGTGGCGCTTGCGGCCTCAAGGGTGATGCGGATGGCTTCGAGGATGTGGCGGGCCTGGGCGGCCGCATCACCGGGATGGAGCACGACGCCCCCTTCGCCCAGCGCGAGCATGCCCGAGACGAAGACCATGCCATTGGCCTTGGCCCCGGCCGAATAGGGCGCGATGGGCGTGGGAAACTGGGGGGGATTGATCGGTTCAAAGGGCATTGGTTTCTTCCTTGTCGGTCGGGGTGTCGAGGGCGCCGACCCAGTCGCAGAACGCATCCACGCCCGTCACCCAACCGAAAAACTTCTCGATGTTGTAAACGCTGGCGCGCTGGATGAAGTCTTCGCCAAGTTGATGCGTGGCATCTTCGAGCATGACGCCGAAGTATTCGAGGTGGAATCCGTCGCGCAGCGTGGATTCGACACAGACATTGGTGGCGATTCCCACGAAGACGAGCGTGCGGATGCCGCGTGCGCGCAAGATGCTGTCGAGCTGGGAATTGAAGAAGGCGCTGTAGCGGGGCTTGGCGACACGGATGTCGCCGGGTTGGGGCTGGAGCGCATCGACGATGTCATAGTCCCACGTTCCGCGTGCCAGCAGTGTACCTGCAAGGTCCGGGCGCTGGCGCATGGTCTTGAGGGCGTTGGACTTGTGCCAGTTGGGCGATCCGGGACCGCCAGCCTCGACATAGTCGGGATCCCAGCCGTTCTGGAGGTAGACCACCGGGATGCCGGCGCCCCGTGCCACGTCGAGCACTTTGGCGATCTTCGTGATCGTTTGGGCAGCGCCGGTAATGTCGAACCCGGCCAGATCGACATAACCGCCGGGCGAGGCATAGGCATTCTGCATGTCGATCACGATAACCGCCGTTGTCGCCGGATCGACGCCCAGCGGTTCAGGCCTGGCGGGAAGGGGAGGGAGGGAGGACATGAGGGAACCTTTGCTTGTCCTTGAAAACAGGCGGTTGAACCAGAGTGGGGCGAGGACGGGGCGGGCATGGGCGCTGGTCTGCGACCGTGCCCGCCGCCCGCCCCGCCGCCCGCATCATCAAACCGATTTGATCTGGATCAAACTTGTATGGCGGGCAGCGCCGGTGCCAAGCCATCCCATCGGCATAAGCCAAAAGATTAGACGGCCTGGACAAGAGGAAGATCAGAACCTGATCCCCAGCCTCCCGATAACCTGCCGGGGCGGAACGATCGATTCAAACACGCCGCCCACGCCGAAATTCTCGGCATAGCGGGCATCGATCGCGTCGCTGCCCAGCAGGTTGGTGACATTGAGTTCGACGTACCAGGGCCCGTGCCGGGGCTGGAAGCGGGCGTTGAGGTTCATCAGGAACTGATGCGGCACGCGGTCCACCAGCGGATTGTTGAACACGCGATACCAGAACGCCGAGCGGTAATTGGCCTGGATGAAGAGATCGAGCGTGCCCAGATCGCGAATGTCGGTGGTCTTGCTGATCGAGGCGGATGTCGAGAAATGCGGCACCCGGCCCAGTTCGTTGCCCTTGATATTGGTGAAGGCCTGCGCGCGCAGGGCCAGGTTGTTGCCCAGGTTCGGTCCGCCGGTGTCGCGGTTGATGATCTGGGCGGTGTAGGGATCGATCACCTCGAAATTGCTGTCGACCTTGCTCCACATCCCGGTGGCATTGGCATCGATGCGCAAGCCGTAGGGAAGCTTGATTGCCGCTTCGCCTTCCACGCCCCAGACATGGCTCTTGGGCACGTTGGTCATGCCGCCCTGATAGGGGATGGGATCTTCCGAATCTGCCTGGAGATTGCGGTAATCGTTATAGAACGCCGAAACGTTGAGGCGCACGGTGCGGTTGAAGAACTCGTTCTTGGCGCCGATCTCGTAGGCGCGCACGAACTCGTGGCTGAATGAACTGGGCACCACGGTGGCATTGGGATTGAGGTTGGTGCCGCCCGGCTTCACCCCGGTCGAGAAGCTGGCATAGACCGTCGAGCTGCGGGCAAAGTCGTATTCGGCGGAGACTTTGCCGGTCACCTTGCTGAACTGGCTGAGCATCGGCACCGGGATGATGTAGAAGGTCGAGGTATTGGCGGTGTACTTGTCCCAGCTGTAGCGCAGGCCGCCGGTCAGGCGCATGTGGCTGCCCAGATGCAGCGTGGCCTGGCCATACCCCGCCACCGAGGTACGCCTGGAGCTGGAGTTGCTCTCGAAGGCCAGCCCGGCGGCATAGAGCGCGGCCTGTTCCCCGGCATTGGCGGAGAAACTGGGCGTGTAGTCGATCCGGTCGGTCGAGGATTGCTGGGTCTCGAAATAGTGCTCGATGCCCCAGGTGTGCAGGAAGAACGCGCCGGCGATCCAGTCGACCTTGCCGCCTGAGTGCGAGATGTTGATCTCTTCGGTCACCGAGTGGTTCTGCGTCAGCTTGACCGGTTCCTCGTCCTTGTAGCCATAGAGCGCGAGGGCGAGCGGACGGTTGACCATGTCGCCCGAATTGGCGGCCTGCATCGAGACATACTGGAAGCTGGTGATCGACTTGATCGTCGCAAAGCCCAGGTCATAGGCGGCGGTGCCGGCCACGATGCGGCTGCGCACGGCCTGCGGGGTGGGGTAGTCGTTGCTGGTCGAGCGGATATCGGCGGTCGTGTCGTACATGTTGCGAATGGCCAGGCCATTCGAATCGTTGTTGAAGAATTCAGCCCAGAGATTGAGGCTGAACCTGTCCGTGGGCTGCCACAGGGCGCTGATACGGCCGGTAAGCTGTTCTGGCTGCCCACGTTGCCCCCTGCGGCGGGCTGGTTGGGGGCCTTGTACCAGCCATCGTGCGCGTCGTGCTGGAAGGCGGCGCGCAAGGCGAAAGTATCGCCCACCGGCAGGTTGATGACCGCCCGTTCGCGATTGTAGTTGTAGCTGCCATAGCTCGCTTCGGCCGCGCCCGTGAGCTGGCCCAGCGCCGGAGCGATGGTGGTGACGTTGATGGCCCCGCCATCGGCGTTCTGGCCGTTCACGGTTCCTTGCGGTCCGCGCAGGACTTCCAGCTGGCCCAGATCGATGAACCCGGCTGTCAGCGCGACCGGACTGGCGACATAGACCCCGTTCTCGACGAAGGCGACACCGGGCTGGGCGCTGTTGTTCTGGACCCCGTCATAGCCGACCCCGCGAATGGTAACATTCATCGGATAGGGGCCGGCATTGGTGGCGGTCATGCCGGGGATCTGCTTGTCGAGATCCTGGATCGAGCGGATATTGGCATTGGCCATTTGCTCGGGCGAGAGCGCGGTGATGGCGATCGGCGTCTTTTGCAGCTTGGTGTTCACCTTCTGCGCGGTGACGGTGATCTCGGTCAGGGATCCGGTCGTGGTATCCGCGTCGGCGGCCCATGCCGGCGTGGCAAAGGCCGCCGCGCCTGCCCATGCCACGAGCGTCCAGACCGGAACGGGAGCAGGAACGGAGACGGATCTGTGAAGTCGGATTGCACGCATGACGACGATTTCCCCACTAGGCCTTTTGCAGGCGCTTGTTTTGTCGAGACAAGAAAAACAGGCGTAAATCTGATGCGGTATCGGCGCGCTTGCCCTGTGACAGACAACGTGATGGACAAGGTGGCGGCCAACGTGGCGGTCAACGTGGCGGTCAACGTGGCAGGCACCATGACAGGCCGCTTTCGGGGCGGTCCTTGTCGTGGCCGGCTGTCTCTGTTCGCAAGTGCCCGGTCTGGGTAACACCGGTCAGGGAACCATGCTTCTAAACTTGCTGACTATTCCCTTGGTTGAGGTGGCATCGCGCGTGGCGAGGGAGCCGGGCCGGGCATGCTGCATCGCGGCATAAGCGGTTGACATGGCCCATGATCGGTAGAGAATAATGCCATGCTCGATAGCCCCCAGGAGCGGTCCGGTGCGGACTGCATGCCGCGTTCGTTGTCCCGTGTCGGGGTAGCATCGGCTGCCCTGCGCCTCCTGATTGCCGACGATCACCCGATCTTCCGCAGCGGCCTGCAATGGGCGCTGGAGCAATTCGACGAGGTGGCCGAAGTGCGCGTTGCGAGCACCTTCGAGGATCTCATGGCCGTGCTCCCCGAATGGATGCCCGACATCGTCATTCTCGATCTCCACATGCCCACGCTGAGCGCGCCTGAAAGTCTGCGCCTGCTGCGCCAGAACCATGGCCGCCTGCCGGTGCTGATCCTGTCGGCTTCGGGCGATGCCGAGGACGTGATCGACACCTTGCGCGCGGGGGCCTCGGGCTACATCACCAAGGCTTCGGAAGTGTCCGAGCTGCTGGGCGCGGTGCAGGTCATTCTCGATGGCGGCGTGTTCCTGCCCGATGGCATCATCGGCGGGATCGGAGGCATCGGGGGGCAGGGTATCGGAGGGCAGGGTATCGGGCGACAGGGCATCGGGAGCAGGCGGGGCGAGCCGCTCAGCCCGCCTGCTCCCGATGCCCTGTCGTCCCCGGCGGTCCCGCGCCTCACCCGCCGCCAGCACGAGGTGTTGTCGCTCACGCTCCAGGGGCAGGCCAACAAGGTCATTGCCCACAACCTGTCGATGAGCGAGGGGACGGTCAAAACCCATCTCTCTGCCGTCATGCGCCTCTATGGCGTCAACAACCGCGTTCAGTTGCTGCGCGCGGTCGAGCGTCTGGGCTATCGCAGCTAGCGCGCTTTCAGGCCGGGCGGACTGTGTCCAAGCCGCCTAGGTTTGGCGATACCGCTGGAGTTCGGGCCGTTCGAGTTCGGCATGAAGCACGGCATTGAGCACATCGGGCAGGATCGGCTTGTTGAGGATGCGCCGGCGCGCCCGGTTGATCGTCCGCATCCATTCGAAATTGTGATCGCCCGAAATCACCACACCGGCAAACGGTCGCCCGAAACGCTGTTCGAGGGCATCGAACAGCTCGAAGCCGTTCATCTGGCCATCGAGATGGCAATCGGCGATCAGCAGGTCGGGTGGCTGGTTGGCGATCCGTGACAGCAACTCCGCGCCCGAGCGGGCGACCAGCACCTTGCAGCCCCAGGCCCGCAGCACGCGCAGATAGGCCTCTGCGACTTGCGGATCGTTTTCCGCGACGGCCACCCGGCATCCCAGCGGATGGTCGGGCGGTTCGGCCGGTTCGTGGTGATCCTCGGCAGCGTCGAGGGGGAGGCGGGGAAGATCGATCCAGAACACCGAACCACGATCGACCACCGAGCGCACGCCGATTTCGTGGCGCATCAGGCGGGCCAGCCGCTCGACGATGGCCAGCCCCAGTCCCAGGCCATTGACGGTGCGGTCGCTCGACGCAGGCCCGGCCTGGGTGAACTCCCAGAAAATCTGGCGCTGCATTCCTTCGGGAATGCCCCGGCCGGTGTCCCAGATCTCGATACGGATCCTGTCCCCGCGCGGGCGTGCGGCCACGAGGATCGTTCCGCGCTGGGTGAACTTGAAGCTGTTGCTGACCAGATTGCGCAAGATGCGCGTGAGCAGGCGAGGGTCGGAACGCCCGACCAGCGGGGTGTCGCGCACGACCAGCCGCAATCCGCGCTCCTGCCCTTCGGCGGAAAAACTGTCGAGCACGCCGCGAAACAGCGACTGGATCTTGATCGGCCCCATTTCGGGGCGCAAGGCCCCCGCATCGAGGCGGCTGAATTCCAGCAGGTCGTCGAGCAGTTCCATGCTCGATCCCAGCGAGCGGCGAATGCTCGCGATGGTGTCGAGCGCGGCCTTGCTGTGCACTTCCTGCTGGAGGTTGCGCAGCAACAGCGCCATCGCCTGGAGCGGCTGGCGGATGTCGTGGCTGGTGGCCGAAAGGAACCGGGCGGTCGAGGCCGCAGCGATTTCGGCCCGGTCGCGCGCGGCGGCCAGGTCGCTGGTGCGCTGGGCGACCAGATGCTCGAGGCGGTTGGCGGCCTCGACCCGGTCGGTGATGTCGGTGTGGGTGCCCGCGATGCGGACCGCATGGCCCGAGGCATCGCGCTGGGCTGACCCGCTTGAAAGGACCCATCGCCACTCCCCCGAACTGTGCCGGAGGCGGAACTGGGCCCGGTAATCGCTGCGCGCGTTGGCGATGAAATCGGCAAGCATCGCGCGCACGGGGGCGCGATCATCGGGATGGAGCAGGGAAAAGAAGACATCGATATCGGCATCGCGGTGATCGGCAGGCAATCCGACCAGATCCCACCAGCGGGCCGAATAGAAGGAACGGCCCGTCGGCACGTCCCAGCCCCAGATGCCGTCATTGGCCTTGAGCGCGACCAGTTCGAGCAGCGAACGCCCGTCGTCGTGGGGATCGGTCCAGAAATCGCTGATCTCGGTGGCCATGCCGCACGGGTCCCATCGATGGATGCCTGCCGCCGCCAAGGGGCGGGGCATTCGGACATTCCCGGATAACCCCTTATCCCCACCCGATGATTCGGCAAGAGTGGCCCGCCCGGCGCGCGCGGGAAAGATCAGGCCGCCTCGGTGACCTGCACGCCGGCGCGGGTCTTCATCAGCGGCTGGATCCGCGTGCCGAAGTCCTCGACGCCCTTGAGGAAATCGTCGAACGTCAGCAGCACGCCGCCCGTCCCCTCGACTTGCGCCATCTCGTCGAGCATCCCGGCCACTTTCGCATAGGACCCCACGAGCGTCCCCATGTTGATGTTCACCGCCGAGGTCGCGTCGCTCATCTGGCGGGTATTGGTCGTGGCCGAGACATTGTTGGCCGCCGACTGGTTGGTCAGCCACTTGAGCGCCTCCTGATCGGCCCCCGCGCAATAGCTGAGCCACTTGGCTTCGGCTGCCTCGTCGGTTTCATCGGCGATGATCATCATCAGCACGAAGGTGTCGACCTTGCGCCCGGTTTTGGCAGTTGCGCGGGCCAGCCGTTCGTTGACCGGCCGGAACGCGGTCGGCGTGTTGACGCCCTTGCCGAAGCAGAACGAATAATCGGCATATTCGGCGGCAAAGGCCAGCCCCTCGTCCGACGATCCGGCGCAGATGATCTTCATGTCCGCCTGGGGGCGGGGGCTGACGCGACAGTCGGTCATTTCGAAGTAGTCGCCCTTGAAATTCGACACGCCGGTCTCGAACAGGTCGCGCAGGATCCGGGCATATTCACCGAGCATGTCGTAGCGGCGGGCATAGTGCTCGTCGCCCGGCCACATGTTCATCTGGGCGTATTCGGCCTTCTGCCAGCCCGTCACGAGGTTGAGCCCGAAGCGGCCATGGCTGATCGAATCGATGGTGGAGGCCATGCGCGCAACAATCGCGGGCGGCATCACCAGCGTGGCGGCTGTTGCATAGATCTTCACCCGTTCGGTCACCGCCGCCAGCCCGGCCATGAGGGTAAAGCTCTCCAGGTTGTGTTCCCAGAACTGGGTCTTGCCGCCAAACCCGCGCAGCTTGATCATCGTCAGGATGAAATCGAGTCCGTACTTTTCGGCCTTGAGCGCGATTTCCTTGTTGAGATCGAACGTGGGCATGTACTGGGGCGCGTTTTCGGAGATCAGCCAGCCATTGTTGCCGATGGGCAAGAAAACACCAATTTCCATTTTCATTCTCCTGGTCCGGCACAATCGTGCAAGCGCCATGTTGCCGGGCCGGGCGCCAAAGGGGCGCGCGCGTCCCGCTCATCGAACTGGCGTGAAAAGCTGTGCCATGATTTCGCCCGGTCCCGGCCTTGGAATGGGCCGGTTGCCCTGTGGTATGGCAAGTCGCGCCCGCCCGGAAAGGGCGTCAATCAGGCTAGGACGATGGTTTAGGCCGGAGGCAGAATATGGGCCGTTGCGCGCCGCGCCCATGCGGCAAGCGCAAGGCGCAAGCGTCCAACGGGGCGTAACGGGGGAACGATGCCAGGCCTGGGCGAACGCGAGGGGCGTGCAAAAATGGTGCCGGCTACAGGATTCGAACCCGTGGCCCCCTGATTACAAATCAGGTGCTCTACCAACTGAGCTAAGCCGGCCTGTCGCGCGGGGCGCGAATGGTCTGTGCGCGCATAGCCGGAGCGCGGGCCCGTCGTCCAGCCCTGATGCGGGGCAAGATCGGGGAAAGTGGGGTCAGCTTTCGCCGCGGCGTTCGCGGCGCTTGCGGTCCCACCAGTCGAGGCGCTTGGCGATCTCGCGCTCGAAGCCGCGTTCGACCGGGCGGTAAAAGGTGCGTGCGCCCATCTCCTCGGGCCAGTAGTCCGCGCCCGAGAAGCCGTCGGGGGCGTCGTGGTCGTAGGCATAGTCCTTGCCATAGCCGATGTCCTTCATCAGCTTGGTCGGGGCGTTGAGGATCGAGGGCGGCGGGCTGAGCGAACCGGTCTCGCGCGCGGCCTTCCACGCCGCCTTCATCGCGGCATAGGCCGCGTTCGACTTGGGCGCGCTGGCGCAATAGAGGCAGGCCTGGACGATGGCCAGTTCGCCTTCGGGCGAGCCGAGGAATTCGTAGGAATCCTTGGCCGCCAGGCACTGGATCAGCGCTTGCGGGTCGGCCAGGCCGATATCCTCGCTGGCAAAGCGCACGAGGCGGCGCAGCACGTACATCGGGTCTTCGCCCGCCACCAGCATCCGCGCCAGATAATAGAGCGCGGCCTGCGGGTCCGAGCCGCGCAGGCTCTTGTGGAGCGCGGAAATCAGGTTGTAGTGCCCGTCGCGGTCCTTGTCGTAGACCGCCACGCGCCGCATCAGGAATTTCGAGAGCGCCTCGGGATCGAGCGGGGCGGGAAGGTCCACGTCGAGCAGCATCTCGACCTGGTTGAGCAGGAACCGCCCGTCGCCATCGGCCGAAGCAACCAGCGCCTCGCGCGCAGGCGGCGTGAGGGGAAGGGCAAGGCCGGTTTCCTCTTCGGCGCGGCGCAGCAGTTCGCCCAGCGCGCCCGCGTCGAGCCGGTGCAGGATCAGCACTTGCGCGCGGCTGAGCAGCGCGGCGTTGAGCGCGAAGCTGGGGTTTTCGGTGGTGGCCCCCACCAGCGTGATCGTGCCGTTCTCGACCACGGGCAGGAAGCCGTCCTGCTGGGCGCGGTTGAAGCGGTGGATCTCGTCCACGAACAGCAGCGTGCGCCGTCCGGTCAGGGCCATGGCCTCGGCCTCGGCGAAGACTTTCTTGAGGTCGGCCACGCCCGAGAAGATCGCGCTGATGGCGATGAAGCGCATGCCCACCGCATCGGCCAGCAGACGCGCGATCGAGGTCTTGCCCGTGCCCGGCGGCCCCCAGAGGATCATCGAGGAGAGTTTGCCAGCGGCCACCATGCGCCCGATCGCGCCGTCCGGGCCGGTCAGGTGGCTCTGGCCGATCACCTCGGACAGCGCGCGCGGGCGCAGGCGGTCGGCCAGCGGGCCGCCGGTCTGGGGCGTGTGGCGGGGTGTCTCGGACGGGGGCGGGGCGAAAAGATCGGCCATTGGCGGTGAGATAGGAGCCTTGGCGGAAAAATTCCCGAAAATTTTTGCAAGGGCCTTGTGAAGATGCTGCTAAGATATATCTTAGTGACATCGTGATGAAAGGAACACCGATGCGATTTGAAGGATGCCGCCCCGGACGGGGCATGTTTGGCCACCATGGACACCATGGTGGTCGCGAAGGCCGGGAAGGCCGGGGGGAAGGTCGCCATGGCGGCTGGTTCGGCGCAATGGCCTCGCGCTTTGGCGATGAAGGTGGCTTTGGCGGGCCATTCGGTGGCTTCGGGGGAGGCGGTTTTGGCGGCGGCTTCGGAGGCGGTGGCCGGTTTGGTGGCGGGCGTGGCGGTGGCCGGGGGCGGATGTTCGCGGCGGGCGAATTGCGTTTGCTGCTGCTCAGCCTCGTGAGCCAGCAGGAACGCCGCCATGGCTATGACCTGATCAAGGCCATCGAGGAACTGACCGGCGGGCACTATGCGCCAAGCCCCGGCGTGGTCTATCCGACGCTGGCCCTGCTGGTGGACGAAGGCCTGATCGCCGAAGTCGCCGGGGAAGGCACGCGCAAGGCCTTTTCGATCACGCCTGCCGGGCAAGACGAACTGGCGCAGCGGGCCGAAGACCTCGCGCCGATCATTGCGCGGTTGACCGGTCTGGCCCAGGCCAGCGCGCGCGAGGCGAGCCCGCCGGTGCGGCGCGCGTTCGCCAATCTGGGAACGGCCCTGAGGCAGCGCGTGACCGGCGGCGATTTCGACGCCGAAACCGCGCTCAAGGTTGCCGACATCCTCGACGAAGCGGCGCGCAAGATCGAGCGCCTGTGAGGCCTGTAAGGTTGTGACGCTGGGGGAAACGGGGCAGGATGCGTGCCGCAAGGCGGCTCCTGCCCCATTTTTCCCTGTCAGGCGGGGGTGTTGGCCTGACGCTGGCGGACGAGGCGGACATACGTGGCCGCCACGGCCTGGTTGATCTTGTCCCAGCTGAATTCGCGGGCGCGTGCCTCGCCCGCGGCACCATGGGCGGCGCGCAGGGCGGGGTTCTCGACATAGGCGCGCAAGGCCTCGGCGAACTGGTGGACCGCGCCCGGCGCGATCAGGCGGCCCGAGACATGATCGTCGACCAGGCTCTGGCTGCCGGTGGCCGCCGAGGCCACGACCGGAAGCCCGCAGGCCATCGCTTCGAGCGTGACATTGCCGAAGGTTTCGGTGACCGAGGGAAAGAACAGCACGTCCATGCTCGCCACGCCCCGGCCCAGTTCCTGACCGGCCAGGAACCCGGCGAAGACCGCGTCGGGCAGGCGGTTTTCCAGCCATTCGCGCGCGGGGCCCTCGCCGATCACGAGGATGCGGAATTTCGTGCCCCCGTCCTTCAGCTTCGCCTTGAGCTCGTCGATGGCGTCGGAAAAGACATCGAGCCCCTTTTCCATGACCAGCCGGCTGAAGATGCCCACGACCACCTCGTCGTCGGCAATGCCGAGCGAGCGGCGCCATTCGAGGCTGCGCAACTCGGGGTTGAAGATCGTGCGATCCACCCCGCGCGACCAGATGCCGATGTCGTAGTTCATCCGCTGCTGGCGCAGGACCTGGGCCATCGATTCCGACGGGGCCACCAGCGCGTCGCAGCGACGATAGAACCGGCGCAGGACGGCGACCATCGCCGGTTCGAGCCAGGCCATGTTGTAATAGCGCAGGTATGTCTCGAACCGCGTGTGGACCGAAGCCAGCACCGGCAGCTTGCGCGCGCGCGCCCAGCTTACCGCGCGATGGGCGGCCAGATCGGGCGAGGACACATGGACCACATGGGGCGCAAAGCGGGCCAGATCGCGGCGCACGCGCGGCGAGAGCGCGACCGGCACGCGATATTCGGCGCGGCCCGGAACGGGGATGGCGGGAATGCCGATCAGCGTGCCGGTGGCCGGAAAGGCGGGCTTGTCCACCTTGGGCGAATAGACGCGCACTTGCGCACCCTGACGCAGCAGATAGTCGACCAGCCGGTTGAGCGCCTGGTTGGCACCATCGCGTACGTAATTGTAATTGCCGCTGAACAGCGCGATGCGCAAGCCATCGAGCCGGGTGTTGTCCGCCGGATGGCCAGACAGGGCAGGCATGTCACCTGCTGGCGCGTTCTCGTGGCGCGGATGGGTGACCGGGGGGGAAGTGATCATCTGCCGCCCCATAGCGAGCGGATCGCCCGAAGGCGAGAGGGATCGCGGAAAGTCGGTGTCGGGATGACGCATGGGCGGCACCTGTCCATAAGGTTTGCATGCACAAACGGGAGGGGAGCCGTGAAGCGCCCCTCCCGCAGGGGAGGTCAGATGCGTCGCTGACCTAACCGGATTGAGGCATGGCGTCAGTACCCGTGGCGCCAGTAGCCATGGCGCCAGCCGCCATGATAATAGCCACCACCGTTGTAGTACTCGCGATAGACATAGCCGCGCGGATAGACGGGGGCGCTGTAATACCCGCCATAATAGGCCGGGCCTTCATAATAGTAGGCGGGCGGCGGCGGCGGGGGCGGCGGCGGAGCATACCGCTCTTCGACGTAATACCCGTGCGGGCGGTCGGCCAGAGCCGCGCCGACAGCAATGCCCAGAATGCCAGCCCCGACAGCCAGCGCAGCGCCATTGCCACCCCGGCCATAATAGCCATGGGCCTGCGCAGGGGCTGCTGCGGCCAGCGCGGTCGCTCCCATGACGCCCCCCAGAACGATCTTGTTAAACAGGTTCATGGTTCGTCTCCAACCCGGCGGCTTTGTCCCGTGAGCGATGTGCCCCCGTCGGGTTTCATTGCGGCAACTTTATGCAACAGGCTCTGAACCGGCGATGAAACCTTCGTTCAGGGAATGACAGGACACGAAAAAAGGGGCGCTTCCCGGCAGGAAGCGCCCCTTTCATGTCATCGCGTCAGGTCCGCCCGATGGCGGGCGGGATCAGGCGCTTTCCTTCTTGCGGCTCGCCTTCTTGCGTTCGTTGGGATCGAGGATCGCCTTGCGCAGACGCACGGTCTGCGGGGTCACTTCGACCATTTCGTCGTCGTCGATGTAGGCGATGGCCTGCTCGAGCGTCATCACGCGCGGCGGGGTCAGGCGGATCGCGTCGTCCTTGCCCGTCGAACGGAAGTTCGTGAGTTGCTTGGACTTCATCGGGTTGACTTCGAGGTCGTCCGGCTTGGCGTTTTCGCCGATGATCATGCCTTCATAGACCTTGTCCTGCGGGCGCACGAACAGCACGCCGCGATCTTCAAGGCTGTTGAGGGCATAGGCCACCGCTTCACCGGTCGCGTTCGAGATCAGCACGCCGTTGGGGCGGCCTTCGATCGGGCCCTTGTGGGGGCCATACTTCTCGAACAGGCGGTTCATGATGCCCGTGCCGCGCGTGTCGGACAGGAATTCGCCATGATAGCCGATCAGGCCGCGCGAGGGCGCCGAGAAGGTGATGCGGGTCTTGCCCGCGCCCGAGGGGCGCATGTCGGTCAGCTCGGCCTTGCGGCGCTGCATCTTTTCCACGACCGTGCCCGAGAATTCGTCGTCGACGTCGATCATGACGGTTTCATAAGGCTCGGTGCGGGCACCGTTCTCGTCGGTGCCGAACAGCACGCGCGGACGGCTGATGCCCAGTTCGAAGCCTTCGCGGCGCATCGTTTCGATGAGCACGCCCAGCTGGAGTTCGCCGCGACCGGCAACCTCGAAGCTGTCCTTGTCGGCGCTTTCGGTGACGCGGATGGCGACATTGGTTTCCGCTTCGCGCATCAGGCGGTCGCGGATCATGCGGCTGGTCACCTTGTCGCCTTCACGGCCCGCAAACGGGCTGTCGTTGACGGAAAAGCGCATGGCGAGGGTCGGCGGATCGATCGGCTGGGCTTCGATCGGAACGGTGACCGAAGGATCGGCCACGGTGTTGGCCACGGTCGCCTTTTCAAGGCCGGCCAGCGCGATGATGTCGCCCGCGCGGGCTTCTTCGACCGGCACGCGCTCAAGGCCGCGGAACGAGAGGATCTTCGAGGCGCGGCCCACTTCCAGCACCTTGCCGTCGCGGTCGATGGCGTGGATCGGCTGGTTGATCTTGATCGTGCCCGACTGGACGCGGCCGGTCAGCACGCGGCCCATGAAGTTGTCGCGGTCGAGCAGCGTCGCGAGGAAGCTGAACGGCCCTTCGGTGTCGAGCGAGGGCGCCGGAACGTGCGAGACGATCTTTTCGAACAGCGGCTGGAGGGTGCCTTCGCGCACATCTTCACCGGTGCCGGCATAGCCGTTGCGGCCCGAAGCGTAGAGCACGGGGAATTCGAGCTGTTCGTCGTTGGCATCGAGGCTGACGAAGAGGTCGAACACTTCGTCGAGCACTTCCTGCGCGCGGCCATCGGGACGGTCGATCTTGTTGACGACCACGATCGGCTTGAGGCCGAGCGCGAGCGCCTTGCCGGTGACGAACTTGGTCTGCGGCATCGCGCCTTCCGAGCTGTCGACCAGCAGGATCACGCCGTCGACCATGCTCAGGATGCGTTCCACCTCGGCGCCGAAGTCGGCGTGGCCGGGGGTGTCGACGATGTTGATTCGGGTGGTTTCGCCCGAAGCGGGGTTCGTCCATTCGACCGAGGTGCACTTGGCCAGAATGGTGATCCCGCGTTCCTTTTCCAGGTCGTTGGAGTCCATCGCGCGCTCTTCCACGCGCTGGTTGTCGCGGAAGGTGCCGGATTGGCGGAACAGCTGGTCGACCAGGGTGGTTTTGCCGTGGTCAACGTGGGCGATGATCGCAATATTGCGCAAGGGCAAGGACATGAAGGGCTTTCTTCGCAAGCCGGGATGCCCCGGCGATGGATCTTGGCGGCAGCCACGGTGGCGGAAAAACCGGTCTTTGCAGTCCGCATTTTCCTGTCCGGGCATTCCCGGTCCGGGCCGCACTTGGCCGCGCGCTTACTCGACATTGGCTCTTGCCACAAGGGTGCGCCGTTTCACGCCCGGCGAAAAGGCGCGTCCTGGCCCTGTCCGGGGCCATGGGTTTTTGTGGCGCAGGTGCCACAGTGCGATCAAAAGGTCTTCGTCACGAGAGGTTTGGGCGTCAATTGGACCAATTGCGATTTGAGCGCTGGCGACAACCACGTTACGAAGTCATTCAAGGCTGCTGCATGACCGGAGGGGGGGCATGAGCAGATCAGGACAACGGCATTCAGGATAGCGGGCCTGCCAACCGGGCCCCTTGGCCAGAATGGGAAATGCATGCAGCCAGGCTGAACGGCGAAGCGGTTCACACTTCATCGCAGGCCTGCTGTTCATCACAGGCTGTTGATCGCGGGGCGGCTCTTTCATCGCGGAGAGAGAAGCGTTCGCGGGCAAGGCCCGGCGCAAGCGCGCGAGCAGGCTTGAAGCCTGAAAACATTCGAATCGGTGGTCCGTTTCCGTCAGGTCTCGGGTTGCACCAACCAGCCGCGCACCTAGGGTGCATCGGTGTGCTGTCGCTTCTAACCCGGACGCGAAGCGCAAGACTTGAGGGGGGCTCCTTGCTGGGCCCCCTTTTTCTTTTGTTCTGAACGCATTTTTCTGGCCCTGAGCCCATTTTTCTGGCTCCTTGTGGCCGGTGATTGCCATGGAGTGTGCCGATGCAATGGATGCTGTTGCCCTATCGCCGTTATTTCGAATTTTCGGGGCGGTCGCGGCGCATGGAATACTGGATGTTCACCCTGTTCGGCATTCTGGTGAACGCGGCGATCACGGTGGTCTTCGGGCGCACGGCCTACACGTCGATGGGGTGGTATGTCGGGGTCAATACCCAACTCAATGTCGTGGGGGACATTGTCTCGGGCCTGTTCGCGCTGTTCAACCTGATCCCCTCGCTCGCGGTGCTGGTCCGGCGCCTGCACGACGTGGACCGCTCGGGCTGGTGGCTCCTGCTGGTCTTCCTGCCGATCCTCGGTTGGTTCGTGTTGTTCATTTTCACCTGCCTTGACGGCACGCGCGGCCCCAACCGCTTTGGGCTGGACCCGAAAAACCCCAACGATGTCGATGTCTTCCTCTGAAGGCTGACTTTTCGGGTGCGGGGAAAGGCCCCGCACCGGCCCGCCGTTTAGAGTTCGCGCAAGGCCTGCGCGGGGCGGGTGCGCAGGACGCTGAGCGATCCGCCCACGGCCATGGCCAGCACCAGCGCGGTGGCCCCGGCCAGCACGGCAAGCATCGTGCCCCAGTTCGGCATCCAGGCAAAATCGAACACTTGCGTCACCACCGCCCAGGCCCCCAGCGTACCAAGGCCAAGCGAGACAATCGCCAGCAGGCCCGCCAGAATCAGCTGTTCGGCCAGAACCAGCCCCAGCAATTGCCGCGATCCGGCGCCCAGCACGCGCAGGACGACCGCATCATAATGGCGGCGTTCGCGCGCAGCGGCGATGGCCCCGGCCAGAACCGCCATCTCGGCCAGAATCGCCACGCTGGCCGCCGCAAAGATCGCCACGGCCATCTGGCCCAGAATGTCGCGCGCCTGCGCCAGCACCGGGCCGACTTCGATCACCGAGCTTGAGGGCAGGGCATGGACGAGGCCTGAAAGGATCGCACGGGCGGTCTTCGGGGTTTTCTCCTGCGGGGGCAGTTCGATGGTCGCGGCGAGGGTATAGGGCGCATCGGCCAGCGCATTGGGGCTGAACACGAGGACATAGTTGAAGCCATAAGTGTCCCAGTCGATCCGCCGGAACGAGGCCACCCGCGCGCTGCGTTCGACCCCGAGGAGCGAGACGGTGAGCCGGTCGCCCAGCCTGAGGCCGATGGCCTGCGCCAGTTTCTCGTCGACCGAAACCAGCGGTTCGCCGCTGTACCGGGCGGGCCACCAGTGCCCGGCGGTCAGCACGTTGCTTTCGGGCAGGGTCTCGGCAAAGGTCAGGCCCCGGTCGCCACGCAAGGCCCAGGCATCGTCGGGGATACGGGCCAGATCGGCCACGCGGGTCATCGCGTGTTCTGGGCCGAAGGCGACGATGGCGCCGCGCAGGGCGGGCACCGTGCGCAGCCGCGCAGCGGGCGCGGCATCGTGGACGATCTTCTCGAACGTGGACAGGTCGGCGGCGGGCACGTCGAGCACGAAATAGTCGGGCGCACGGGCTGGAACCCGCGCGGCGATATTGGCGTCGAGGCTGGTCTCCACGCCCGCCAGCAGGACGAAGGCGGCAAGGCCAAAGCCCAGCGCGGTAACCAGCGCGCCGGTCTGCGCGCCGGGGCGGTGAAGGTTGGCCAGCGCCATGCGCGCAATTGGCGCGCGCGGGCGGGGCAGGCGGGCTGCAAGGCGGGTGATCGCCCAGCCCAGCAGCGCCAGAACCCCCATGACCCCGCCCGAGGCGGCCAGGAATCCGGCGGCGAGCAGGGGCTGCCCGGCGGTCAGGATCGCCAGCGCGGCGATCAGCCCCAGCCCGGTGGCCAGCGCAAGAGCCTGACTTGCGCGCACCCTGCGCCCCCTGTTCCCGCCAGAGGAAACCAGCGCCCCGCGCATCAGCGCCATGGCCGGAACCGCGCGGGCGCGCAGCAGCGGCGGCGCGGCAAAGGTCAGCGCGATCAGCAGGCCCTGCACACCGGCGAGCGCCAGCGCGCCGGGGGCCAGCACCAGCCCTTGCCGGACGGGCAGAAGCCCCTTGAGCGCCAGCCCGATCAGCGGCGTCGTCGCCACCCCCAGCACGAGGCCGAGGACAATCGCGATCCCCGCCGCCACGCCCAGTTGCAGCAGGAACACGCGCGCGACATCGGCGCCCGTCGCGCCCAGAATCTTGAACGTGGCAATCGCCCCGCGCCGCGCTTCAAGGTAAGAGGATACCCCATTGCCGATGCCGATCCCCGCGATCAGCAGCGCGGCCAGCGCCACGAGGCCCAGAAACTGGCCCATGCGCGAGACGAAGCGGTCGAGACCGGGCGAGGCCGTGTCGCGGGTGCGGATTTCGAACCCGGCGGCGGGGAAACGGTGGGTGAGGCTGTCGGCCAGACGTTGCGGCGTCTGCGCCATGGCGCTGCCGGAGGGCAGGCGCAGGCGATATTTCCAGCGGACCATCGCGCCGGGCTGGACCAGCCCCGTGCGGTCGAGCCCTTCGCGGCTGATGATCACCGTGGGGCCAAGGGCAAAGCCTTCGCCCAGCCGATCCGGTTCTTCGCCGATCACGCCCGCGATGCGGAATGCGGCGCCGCCCACGCGCAGGCTTTGCCCGACATGGGCGTCGAGGCGGCTGGCAAGATCGGGGGCGATCCAGGCCTCTTGCGCGGAAGGTGCATGGGCGCTCTGGCCGGTGGCGAGGGTGAACGTGCCATAGAGCGGCCAGGCGGCATCGACGGCCTTGAGCGCGATGGGAACCGCCGTTTCATCCCGGCCGACGAGCGTGGCCATGGCCCGCATGCGCGCGCCGCTGGAGAGCGTTCCGGCTTGTGCGAAGGCAGCGCGCTCGGGGGCGAAGGCCTCGCGTCCGGCGATCTCGATTTCAACATCGCCGCCCAGCATGGCCTGCCCGCGCTGGGCCAGTTCGCTGCCAATCGATTGCGTCAACGTGCCGATGGCGGCCAGCGCCGCCGTGCCGAGCACGAGGCAGACCACCAGCAGGCGCAGGCCGCGAAACTTCCAGTCGAGCCCGCGCCGGGCGAGCCGCCATGCCCCCGCCCATCCCAGCCGCGCGCCGCTCATCGCGGCTGGCCTGCTGCAACCGATTGCGGATCCCCTGTTGCAAGCGATTGCAGCGTGTCGGACACGATGCGCCCGTCGGCCAGCCGCAGGATGCGTGCACAGCGCGTGGCGAGCGCCTCGTCGTGGGTGACCATCAGCAGGCTGGCCCCGGCCTCGCGGGCGCGGGCAAACAGCAGGTCGGCGATGACGGCGCCGGTGGCCGCGTCGAGGTTGCCGGTCGGTTCGTCGGCAAACAGCAGCGCCGGGCGCGGGGCGAGCGCGCGGGCAATCGCCACGCGCTGCTGCTCCCCGCCCGAAAGCTGGCCCGGATAGTGATCGAGCCGGTGGGCGAGGCCCACGGCGGCCAGTTCCGCTTCGGCGCGGGGAAGGGCATCGGCCATGCCCGCCAGTTCCATCGGCGTGGCGACATTTTCGCGCGCGGTCATCGTGGGCAGCAGGTGGAATGCTTGCAGGACAATGCCGATCCGCCCGCGCCGCGCGGTGGCGAGGCCATCCTCGTCGAGCGTGGCAAAATCCTGGCCCGCAACCATCAGGGCGCCCCCGGTTGCGCGCTCCAGCCCGGAAAGCACGGCCAGCAACGACGACTTGCCCGAGCCGGAGGGGCCGAGCAGGGCGACGGTCTCGCCGGGCATGACGGTCAGGTCGATCCCCTTGAGAATGTCGACGCGGGCACTGTCCTGGCCCAGCGACAGGGTGAGGGCGCGGGCGGCGATGAGCGGGGGCTGTTGGGTCACGGTGCAGGGGTGGCACAGGCAGCCAGCCCCTTGCAACAGGCCATTCCATCAACGACATGAGAGGCCCGACGACGGTTTTCCCCGGAGCATCCATGCGCGCGCGTGCCTTTCTGCCTCTTGTTTCCGTGGCCCTGTTGGCCAGCGGCTGTTCTGGCCAGAAGGCGCCCGAGCCGCTTGAACGGCGCAGCGATGCGCCGCAGGCCTCGTCTTCGGTGGTCGATGATGCGCCGGTGATCCTTGCCTTTGGGGACAGCCTCTATGCCGGGTATCAGCTCGATCAAGGGCAGGGCTATCCGCCCCGGCTCGAAGCGGCGATGCGCGCGGGCGGCATCAAGGTGCGGGTGGTCAATGCCGGGGTCTCGGGCGATACGACCGCCGCGGCGCTTGGGCGGCTGGCCTTCACGCTCGACAACCAGCCGGTCAAGCCGGCGCTGGTGATGGTCGGGCTGGGCGGCAACGACATGTTGCGGGGCCTGCCCCCGGCGCAGACGCGCGCGAACCTCGACGCGATCCTGGCCGAACTGAAGAAGCGCGGCATTCCCGCGATGCTGACGGGCATGTTGGCCGCGCCCAACCTCGGGGCTGAGTATGTCGCCGCGTTCAACCCGATCTGGCCGTCACTGGCGAAGAAATACGACGTGCCGCTGGTGCCGTTCTTCCTTCAGCCGATCTTCGACAAGCCCGCGCTGCAATTGCCCGATCACATGCACCCCAATGCGCAAGGGGTTGATGTTCTGGTCGCCGCGACCGAACCGCAAGTGGCCAGGGCTTTGGCACAGGCTCTCAAGACCGCGCGCTAAACCTCAGATTCGGCTGGCGATCCCGTCGCGCACGTCCCACAGCGCGGCCTGCCCTGCAATCTCGGCAAAGGGGGCCATTTCGGTGCCGGTCATCCACACTTGCGCGCCCGAGGCGGCCAGCCGTTCATAGAGCGCGGCGCGGCGCAGCGGGTCGAGGTGAGCGGCGATTTCGTCGAGCAGGAGGAGGCGCGGGCGCCTGGGTTCGCCGGTCTGGAGGTGGGCCAGTTCCGCATGCGCCAGCACGATGGCGATCAGCATGGCCTTCTGTTCGCCGGTGGAGCAGGCGGCGGCAGGCGCGTCCTTGGCCGCCAGCCGCACCGAGAGATCGTCGCGATGGGGGCCGGTGAGCGTGCGCCCGGCGGCGCGGTCGCGGCGGCGGCCTTCGCGCAGGGCGCGGGCCAGCGCTTCTTCGTCGGCGGGATTTTCTGACAGATAGGCGAGGGCCGGGCGGGCAAAGGGCGCCTCGGGCAGGGCATCGAGCACGCGCGAAAGATCGGCGACCAGTTCGGCGCGGGCATGGGCAATCGCCGCGCCGCTCTGCGCGAGCTGGACTTCGAGCGCGTCGAGCCAGGCCGGATCGGGTTCGAACGGTTCGGCCAGAAGGCGGTTGCGCTCGCGCAGGGCGGTTTCATAGCGGGCGCTTTGTCGGGCATGGCCGGGCAGGCGGGCGAGCACCAGACGGTCGAGAAATCGGCGGCGGCCCCCTGCGCTTTCGGCAAAGATCCGGTCCATCGCCGGGGTCAGCCAGGTGAGCGAGAGCCACTCGGCCAGCCGCGTGGCCGGCCCTTGCGCGCCGTTGATCCGCACGAGGCGGCGGCCCGGCGCGCGCGGCTCGGTATGCGTAGCCAGCACGAGTGCGCCGTCTTCGAGTTCGGCGGCCACGGCAAAGCTGCCATCGCCCCCGCGCGCGGCCATGTCGGCCGGTTGCGCGCGGCGCAGGCCGCGTCCGGGCGCGAGCAGCGAAATCGCTTCGAGCACATTGGTCTTGCCTGCGCCGTTCTCGCCCACCAGCACGTTGAAACGCGCAAGGCCATCGAGCCGGGTGGCATCGTGGTTGCGGAACTGGCGCAAGGTGAGGCGGGTAAGGGCCATGGCCGGGGTGCGTTAGAGCATCGCGCGAAAAAGTGGGAACCGGTTTTTCGCATCCAGCGATGCGACATCAAAAAACGCATGCATCGCTAGGCAGAAGGTTGGGGCAGGGCAGTTCCTCCCCGCTCGCGGGGAGGGGGACCGCGTCGCGAAGCGGCGTGGTGGAGGGGATTGCCTTTCAATGCTGCGCTATCTCCCCTCCACCGCCGTTCCGGCGGTCCCCCTCCCCGCAAGCGGGGAGGAACTATGGCGGTTAGCCTTGGGTGCGTTCGAGGAGGCCGTGTTTTTTCAGGCAGTGGCGGAGCTGGTCATAGGTCAGGCCCAGGGCCTTGGCGGTCTGGCGCTGGTTGTAGCGGTGGCGGCCAAGGTGGTGTTCGAGGATTGCGCGTTCGTGGGCGTCGACCGCGGCGCGCAAGTCTTCGATCGTGTCGAAGCCCGTGTGGAGGGGGGCGGCTGGTGGCTCGGGGGATTCGGGTGAGATGGCGGGGGCAGGCTGGGGCGTGCCAGCCGGTTTCCACGGGCTGTCGAACGGGTTGAACTGGATGTGGGCGATCGGGCTGTCGGGATCGTCCCAGCGGTAGACCGCGCGTTCGACCACGTTGCGCAATTCGCGCACGTTGCCCGGCCAGGGGTATGTTTCGAGCTGCTCGGCGCAGTGGGGGGCAAAGCCGGGCCAGATGTCCCATTGCAGCTCGGCGGCCATGCGGCGGCCGAAATGGTCGGCCAGCACGGTCACGTCGCCCTCGCGCACGCGCAACGGGGGCAGGGTAATCACCTCGAAGCTCAGGCGGTCGAGCAGGTCGGCGCGGAAGCGGCCTTGCGCGGCCATGCGCGGCAGGTCTTCGTTGGTGGCCGCCACGATGCGCACGTCGACCCGGATCGGGCGGCTGGCGCCGATGCGGGTGACTTCGCCATATTCGACCGCGCGCAGCAGGCGTTCCTGCGCGCCCATCGAGAGCGTGCCGAGTTCGTCGAGGAACAGCGTGCCCTTGTCGGCTTCCTCGAAGCGGCCCGCGCGGGCGCGGGTGGCGCCGGTGAAGGCCCCGGCCTCGTGCCCGAAAAGCTCGGCCTCGATCAGGGTTTCGGGCAGGGCTGCGCAGTTCATCGTGACGAGCGGTTCCTGCCAGCGGGCCGACAGGCGGTGGAGACGCTCGGCGATCAGTTCCTTGCCGGTTCCGCGCTCGCCGATGACCAGCACCGGGCGGCGCATGGGGGCGGCGCGGCTGGCGCGCTCGACCGCGTCGAGAAAGGCGCCGGACTGGCCGATGAATTGAACATCGCGTTCCATGGCCCAAGGTTTGGCATATTTTCCCAAGACTGGGCAAGATACGCTATGTTGCAGGGGGCGGTTTTCGGCAAGAAGCGAGGATTTCAGGGCTTTTTCAAGTTTGGCACGCCTGTTGCTATTCCCTTGGCAACCCTTTTGGAGAGCCTCGATGACCACCGCCCCGTTCTTCACCACCCGCCTTGGACGCGCCGCCCTTGTCAGCATCGCCGCGATGGCGGCGATGAACGTGGTGGTCGTCTCTCGGCACATGCCCGACTTTCCCGACCTGACCGACCTCGCGCCCCATGCGGCGGTTTCTGGCCCGCTTGCCGGGCATGCCGGGGGCATCACCGCGTCGGTTGCGGCGATCACGGGCGGGGTGGCATGAGCCAGGCTTTCGATCCCCGTACCCTCAAGCCGGTGGAAGGTTCACGCTTTGCCACAGCGCTGGAGACAGCGCGGGCGGGCAGGACTTATGCTGGTGCTGCACCGGAACGCCTGGCTGATTCTTCGCGGCAATTTTCACATGGAGGTAACCTGATGGGCATTTTCTCGCGGACGCGCGACATCATTGCCGCCAACTTCAACGACCTGTTGGACAAGGCGGACGATCCCTCGAAGATGATCCGCATGATCATCCTCGAAATGGAGGAAACCCTGGTCGAAGTGCGCGCCTCGGCGGCCCGCACCATCGCCGACCAGAAGGAAATGCAGCGCCACGTCGTCAAGCTCGACCGCCTTGCCGCCGACTGGTCGGACAAGGCCCAGCTCGCCCTGTCGAAGGACCGCGAGGATCTCGCCCGTGCGGCCCTCGTCGAGCGCAAGAAGGCGGTGGACATGGCCGACCAGCTTCGGTCCGAAATCGCCGTGCTCGACGATTCGATGCGCGCCTATGAACAGGACATCGACAAGCTCCAGACCCGCCTGCGCGAGGCGCGCAGCCGCCAGACCGCGATTGCCGCCCGTCTCGAAAGCGCGGAAAACCGCGTGCGCCTGCGCAGCCTGATGACCAACGAGCGCGTGGACGAGGCGCTCGCCCGCTTCGACCAGCTCGAACGCCGGGTCGACTATGCCGAAGGCCGCGCCGATGCGCTCAGCATTGCCGAAACCGGCCCGGCGAGCCTCGCCGACGAGATCGCGGCACTGGCCGGACAGGACAAGATCGACGAGGAACTGGCCGCGATGAAGCGTGCGCTGGGTCAAAACGGTCTGGGCCAGAACGGTCTGGGCCCGAACAATCAGCACGGGGAGGGCTGACCATCATGGATCTCACACCGTTTCTGGTCGTCTGCGCGCTGTTCATCGGCCTGCCGTGGGTCATCCTCCACTACATCACCAAGTGGAAGACCGCCGCCACGCTGACCAGCGGCGACGAGCGGCTGCTGGAGGAACTCTACACGCTGGCACGCCGCCTTGAAGAGCGCATGGACACCGTCGAGCGCCTGGTGGCTGCCGAAAATCCGCAATTCCGCCCTGCGCGCCTGGGGGCAGAGCGCAGCGCCCATGAAGCCGACTTGTCCGAACTTGACCGCCTGATGGCGCAAAACCGGGGGACTACGAAGTGACCAGCACGAGAACGCGTTTCTATCGCGACAAGGCCAACGGCAAGTTCATGGGCGTGTGCGCCGGGATTGCCGACTATACCGGGGTGGATGTGCTGTGGGTGCGTCTGGCCGTGGTGGTGGGGACGCTGTGCGGCCTCGGCTTCCTGCCGATTGTCTATCTCGCGCTCGGTTTTCTGGCCGAAGCCAAGCCCGCCGCGCTCTATGCCGACCGTCAGGAGCAGAAGTTCTGGCAGGGGGTGCGCCAGTCGCCCGCCCGTTCGGCCCGCGAAGTGCGCGCGTCCTTGCGCGACATCGACCGCCGCCTGGCCGAAGTCGAACACTTCTACGTGTCGAGCAATCCGCGTCTGGCCCAGGAAATCGAAAGCCTGCGCTAAAGCACGCCAATACCACATGCGCATCAAAGGGGATGATTGTCATGGACCATGGAACGCTGGCCCTGCTGGTGCCGCTCGCGCCCTTCCTGCTGGGAGGTTTTGCGATCTGGGCACGGCATAACCGCAAGATGGCTGAAATTCACGCCGCCGCGACCGCCGAGAAGGCTGCGCAATATGCCGCCCACAATAAGGAACTCGAAGATCGGGTACGGGTGCTCGAACGCATCGTGACCGATCGCGGCTATGACGTGGCCTTGCAGATCGACGCCCTGCGCGATGCCTCGCGTGTCGAGCGTTCCGGTGCAGCGGACGCGGTGAAAGCGGGCACGGTGCAATGAGCGTTCTGGGGGCCATGCTGGTGCTGGGCGTGCCGATGCTGACGACCGGCCTTGTCGGGGTCTTCGTGGGGATGCGTTCGGCCTCGGGCCGGATGGCCCTGCGCGAGCAGGAATTGCAGGTTCTGGCCCGTGTCGCTGCCGAGCAGGCCGCCCAGAATGCGGCCCAGAACGCCCGCCTCGAACAGCGCGTGCGCATCCTCGAAGGCCTTGCGATCGGCGGTGATCCTGTCAAAAATCGGGGGCTGGCCGGTGGAGAGCTGGCCAATGTGGCGCAGGCCGATCCGCACTTGATCTGAACGTCTTCATTCCTTGCGCTTTCTCGTTGAAAGGAAACGATCCCGTGAGCTTTGGAGCCACTCTTGTCGCCATTGTCGCGATCCTGGCATGGGCCAGCCTGCGCCACCGCCGCCATGCCGCCCCGAACGAGGATCAGGCGGGGGCGGATAGGGTCGCCAATGCGGCGCTGGCGCGCGAAGTGGCGGGCTTGCGCGAGCGGGTCGAGGTGCTCGAACGCATCCTGACCGACCGCCGCGATTCGAGCAGCAGCCTTGCCCGCGAGATCGAGGCGCTTCGGGACTGACCGGAGGCCGGCTGCGGAGGAGGGACGTAATCATGATCCTCGAAATGATGGCGGTGTCTCTGGCGGCTCTGGCGGGCCTTGGCATCGTGACCTTTGCTGCCTTGCGCGCCTGGCATGGCTGGCTGGCTTTCCGGCGCTGGGAGGTCGAGCGGGGCGGGCTCGATGCCGGTTCGCGGATCGAGCTGGCCGCCCTGCGCGAACGGTTGCGGCGGCTGGAGGCGATTGCCGCCGGGGTTGATTTGTAAGAGCCCGACCCAAAAGTCCTTCGGGTCGGTTTGGCGGGTCTTTTGTGCCACCACGGCGTCGGCTGTTCGCCACGATGCTTCCAGCATCGCTGGGCTCTCAGCCTCCTTGTGGTGACCCAAAATCCCTCGCCAAACCTCCGCCGCCCGACTTTTGGGTCGGGCTCTAAGTCGAACTGCAAAGGGCCGTTCGGGCTTGAGGATGGGGCCTGCCCGCTCTAAGGCCGATGCATGCGCACGCTTCAGGACATTCTCGACGAATATGAATTCTGCGATGGCGACGAACGCTATCGCCTGCTGATCGAGCTGGGCCGCGAGCTGGAGCCCATGCCCGACGCGCTCAAGACCGATGCCACGCTCGTCCGCGGTTGTTCGGCGGCGGTCTGGGTCTATCCAACCGAGGGCGCTGCCACAGGAGGGGGCAGGCAGCTGCACTTCCTGGCCGACAGCAATGCCGCGATCACCAAGGGCATCATCGCCCTCGTGCTGGCCGCCGTGCAGGACCAGCCCGCCGACGTGGTGGCCAGGGCCGACATTGCCGCGCTGCTCGAACCCTTCAACCTCAAGAACCAGCTTTCGTCGAACCGCACGCAGGGGCTGCCCAACATGATCGCGCTCGTGCGCGAACATGCGGCCCGGCTGGCCGCGGCAGGGTAAGGCGCGATGCGCCGGCACTTGTGGACCGGCGGGGGGCTGTTTTTCGTCGGGATCGGCGTGGTCGGCGCGTTCCTGCCGCTGCTGCCCACGGTGCCGTTCCTGCTGCTGGCGCTGTTCTGTTTCGCGCGGGGCAATCCGGCGTGGGAGCAGCGCCTGCTCGACCATCCGCGCTGGGGACCGCCGCTGCGCGAATGGCGCGAGCGCCGGGCCATTCCGCGCCGGGCCAAGAAGGCCGCGCTCACGGCCATGGCCGTCAGCGTGGTGATCACCGGCCTGACGGCGGGTTGGCCCTGGGTTCTCTTGCCCGTGGCGGTCATGGCGGGCAGCGGCGCGTGGATCTGGACACGCGCGGAATAAGCTGAAAACAGGGGGAGAGGGCATGAAGGTTTCGGGGCTGTTTCGCTATCCGGTCAAATCGATGGGCGGGCAGGCACTGGCCCGCGCGACCATCACCGCGCGCGGGATCGAGGGGGACCGGCGCTGGATGATGGTGACCCCGGAAGGGCGCTTTCTCACCCGCCGCGAATTGCCCGCGATGGCGCAGGTCGAGGCCGTGCCCCATGAGGCCGGCGGGATCGAACTGCGCCGCGTGGGCGCGCCTTCGCTGGTCGTGCCCGAACCCTCTTCGCAGACCTCGCAAGTGGTGACCGTCTGGGGCGAGCGGGTCGAGGCGTGCGTGGCAGGCGCGCAGGCTGATGCCTGGCTGTCCGATTGCTTCGATCGCCCGGTGCGCCTCGTCCACATGGCCCGCGAGACGGTGCGTCCGGTCGATCCGGCCTATGGCCAGAGCGGCGACATGGTGGGTTTTGCCGATGGTTTTCCGCTGCTCGTGACCACGACGGATTCGCTCGCGGCCCTCAACCGGCAGCTTGAAACCCCGGTGACGATGGCCCGCTTCCGGCCCAGTCTGGTGATCGAGGGCGTGGGGGAGGCCTTTGCCGAGGAGGGCTGGCGCACCTTGCGGATCGGCGGGCTGACCTTGCGCGTGGTCAAGCCCTGCACGCGCTGCGTGATCACCACGCAGGACCCGCTGACCGGCGAAGGCAAGGGGCCTGAACCGCTCAGGACCCTGCGCGCGATGGGCCGGGTGTGGCAGAAGATGCCGGTTTTCGGCATGAACGCCATTCCCGACGGAGCGGGCGAGATCGCGCTGGGTGAGGCTGTCGAACTGGCCTAGATTTCTTCCGGAACGTCCCGGCTTGCACTGTCGCCTCGCAAAGTGGCCAGCCCCGCCGCGTGCTGGGCCTGAAGCTCGCGCGCAAGGCGGGCCGGATCACGCGCGATCACGAAGCCGAAGCTGACCCCGCCTTCCTTGCCGATGGTGGCGTGGTGGAGGCGGTGAGCCTGGACCAGCCGCCTGGCATAGCCGCGCCGGGGCACCCAGCGGAACCAGCGCTGGTGGACCAGCCCGTCGTGGATCAGGGTATAGATGATCCCGTAGACAAGCACGCCCAGCCCCAGCCATGTTCCGGGCCACCAGACATGCGGGCCCATGATCATCGGGCTGCCCAGTGCGAACAGGGTGATCGAGATGCCCGCACCGACAAGGGCGAAGCGGTCGTTGCGTTCTAAGAAACCGTCGTGGGGCTCGTGGTGGTCGCGGTGCCAGGCCCAGCCGAACCCGTGCATCACATATTTGTGGCTGGCCCAGGCGACCAGTTCCATCGCCGCGGTGGCCGCCAGCACGAGGGCGACCGGGATCAGGGCTGCAAGCGCGGTATCCATGGGGCTGCCATAGCTTTTGCGAGCCGGGCAGGCGACGTGTTTCTTTCTGCTTGCCGAACGGTCCGATCCTGCCGCGTTCATTTTTGCCGTGCCAAACCTGACTCATCGTCCGGCCGCAGACACATGTTTGCAGGCTGGCCATGACAAAGGGAGAAAGCCCGTGAAGACGAAGATTTGTGCAGTCCTGGCCCCCGTCGCCCTCGCTTCGGCCCTGTTCGGCATGGCCGGGAGCGCCAGCGCGCAGCCCGTCCCTTATGGCGGATGGGACCGTGGGGGATGGGATCGGGGCGGATGGGATCATGACGACTGGCACGAGGCCGGCGGCCCCGGCGGGTGGATGACGCCGCGCCGCGATGCGGCGATCCGCCATGACATCATCGATCTGCGCATGGCGATCGACCGCGCGCAGGGGCGGGGCCAGATTTCCCCGCGTGATGCCTGGGGCCTGCGCCGCGAGGCCGATGCCATCACCCGGCACTATGAATGGGCCTCGCGCAATGGCCTGAGCCGGGGCGAAGTGCGCCGTCTGGCCGACCGCGTGAACGCGGTGCGCATGCGCCTGCACATGGAGCGGGCCTATTGGGGCAATGATCGCTGGTAAGAAAAATATCTCACTACGCGATGAAAATGTCGCGTGCCCCCGGCCTTTCTTGTCGTTTCATGCTTGAAAAGCGCCGGGGGCATGCTTAACCGCACTTCCATGACCAGCACCGCTCCGGCTTGCGCCAAGACGCTCTATGAAAAGATCTGGGACGCCCATGTCGTCGAGAACCGCGACGATGGCACCAGCCTGCTCTATATCGACCGCCACCTCGTTCACGAAGTGACGAGCCCGCAGGCGTTCGAGGCGCTTCGCGTGGCCGGGCGCAAGGTCCGCCGCCCCGATCTGACGCTGGCGGTTCCCGATCACAACCTGCCCACGACCGCGCGTCGCGACGCGGCAGGCCATCGCATTCCCATCCTTGACCCCGAGGGGGCGCAGCAACTCGCCGCGCTCGAACGCAATGCCCCCGAATTCGGCATCCGCTACATCGGCGACGCTGATGCCGAGCAGGGCATCGTCCATGTCGTCGGCCCCGAGCAGGGCTTTTCGCTGCCCGGCGCGACGATCGTGTGCGGCGACAGCCATACCGCCTGCCACGGCGGGCTTGGCGCGCTGGCCTTCGGCATCGGCACCTCGGAAGTCGAACACGTTCTGGCCACGCAGACCCTGCTGCTCAAGCGCTCGAAGACGATGGAAGTGCGCGTCGAGGGCGAACTGGCGCCGGGCGTTTCGGCCAAGGACGTGGTGCTCCACATCACCGGCGTGCTGGGTGCTGCTGGCGGCACCGGCTATGTCATCGAATATACCGGTTCGGCCATTCGTGGCCTGTCGGTCGAGGGGCGCCTGACCATCTCGAACATGGCGATCGAGCATGGCGCGCGCGCCGGGCTGATCGCGCCTGACGAAAAGACCTTCGCCTATGTGAAGGGCCGTCCCTATGCGCCCAAGGGGGCCGACTGGGACAAGGCCGTGGCCTGGTGGGAAAGCCTCGCCACCGATGCGGGCGCCCGCTACGACAAGGTCGTGGTGATCGATGCGGCCGACATCGCGCCGTCGGTCACCTGGGGCACCAGCCCCGAGGATGTCCTGCCGATCACCGGACAGGTCCCCGCGCCCGAGAGCTTTGCCGATCCTGCCAAGCAGGAAGCCGCGCGCAAGTCGCTCGAATACATGGGCCTCGAACCGGGAACCCCGCTCAGCCAGGTCGAGATCCAGAACGTCTTCATCGGCAGCTGCACCAACAGCCGGATCGAGGATCTGCGCGCCGCCGCCGCGATCCTCAAGGGCCGCAAGAAGGCCGAGGGCGTCAAGTGGGCGATTGTCGTGCCCGGTTCGGGCCTGGTCAAGGCCATGGCCGAGGCCGAAGGGCTCGACACGATCTTCAAGGATGCCGGCCTCGAATGGCGCGAGCCGGGCTGCTCGGCCTGTCTGGGCATGAACCCCGACAAGGTGCCTGCGGGCGAGCGCTGCGCCTCGACCTCGAACCGCAACTTCGTGGGCCGTCAGGGGCCGGGCGCGCGCACCCACCTCGTCAGCCCGGCGATGGCCGCTGCCGCTGCCGTCACGGGCCGCCTGACCGACGTTCGTGAACTGGCCTGAAAAGGGCCGGGTTTCACCCTGACGGAAGAGCGCAAACAGGCCTTTGCCCCGGTGGTCAACGCGCAGACCCGCGTGCTGGTCTGCGGCAGTCTGCCGGGGGAGGCCTCGCTGGCGGCGGGGCGCTATTATGCCCATCCGACCAACCAGTTCTGGCGCCTTGTCGGCGGGGTGATCGGGCGTGATCTGGTCGTGCTCGACTATTCCGCACGGCTTGAAGCCCTGCTCGCGGCGGGGATCGGGCTGTGGGACACGGTGGGCAGTGCCACGCGCAGCGGAAGCCTCGATTCGGCGATTCGCGCGGTGGCGCCCACGCCCCTGGCCGATCTGGCGCGCACATTGCCCGCCTTGCGCCTGATCGCCTTCAACGGGGCCACGGCGGCGCGGCTGGGGCGGGTACAGGCAAAAAAACTCGGCGGCCTTTCCTTCATTCAACTGCCGTCAAGCAGCGCGGCTTATTGTGCGGTTTCAGTGGCTACCAAGCAGCAGGCATGGAACCGCATCGGAGAGGCTCTGGACGATTTCCACCAACCGATGGGGGATTGAGCGTTGCAAGGTGGCCCGTTCAGGGTCCATTCTCGCGGCCCGCAGCGATGGAGGAAAGCGTGTCGAAGAGGGATAACTGGGCCGGATCGGCCGTGTTGGCAGGGGCGGCGGCAATCGGTTCGGCGGCGCTCGCTGCGGCCCTGCTTTACAGCAGCCGCCGCAAGGAAAAGGCCCAGAAGGTGGTCGTCAAGACCCCGCTGGGCGATGCACCCGAAACCGACTGAGGATCAGGCAATGGGGCGGGCCACATGGTTCCGCCCCGTTTCTGTCTCTTTTTCCGGTTTTTCCGGTCGCGCAGTTTTCGTCCGTTCCGTTTCCTCCCGGCGCCAGATTCTTGTCAGGGGGCGGCATTGCGCGCAATTCATGCATTGCGCCCGGCGCGGTGGCGGGTATAGCGGGGCCATGGAACCGGTAACCCACATCGACGGCCGCGCCATTCCGTTTGGCCGCAAGAACATCGACACGGACGTGATCATCCCGGCCAAGTGGCTAAAGACGATCAGTCGCGAAGGCATGGGCCGCGGCGCGTTTGAAACCCTGCGCCAGGACCCGGACAACCTGTTCGACAGCGAGGCCTACAAGGGCGCGCCGATCCTGATCGCGGGTGACAACTTCGGGTGCGGCTCCAGCCGTGAGCATGCGGCCTGGGCCCTGCTCGATCTGGGCATCACGGCGGTCATCGCGCCTTCGTTCTCTGACATCTTCTCGGGCAATGCCTTCAAGAACGGCATCCTGACCGTGGTCCTGCCGCAGGAACAGGTTGACCGCCTGCTCGAAGTCGCCAAGACCGACCCCATTGCCATCGATCTTGAAAGCCAGACGGTCACCACGCCGTTCCAGGATCGCTTCACCTTCGAGATCGACCCGTTCCGCAAGCACTGCCTGCTCAACGGCCTCGACGAAGTGGGGCTGACGCTGGCCCGCAACGATGCCATCGGCGCCTTCGAGGGTGTCGTGGCCGAGCAGCGCCCGTTCCTCGCCAAGGGCGTGGTCGCGGCCTGATCTGTTTTCAGGAAGCGGGGGCTGTTGCCCCGGCTTCCTTGAGCGGCTTTTCGGGCGCCGGGGCAACGGATGCCGGGATGATGGGGGCCTCTTCTTCGGGAGCGACATCGACCGCGACGGTCACCGTCTGGCCGCCGCCGCCATGGAAGACGCCGTCCATCGGCGCCACATCGGCATAGTCGCGCCCCATCGCGGTGAAGATATGGTCGGTGGAGGCCAGCATCGCATTGGTGGGGTCGAAGCCCACCCAGCCCAGTTCCTCGCCACACCACAGCGCGACCCAGGCATGGGTGGCGTCCGCGCCGACCAGCCGGGGCTGTCCGGGCGGGGGCAGCGTGCGCAGATAGCCGCTCACATAGGCGGCCGGAAGGCCATGGCCGCGCGCGGCCACGATCATCACATGGGCGAAATCCTGACACACGCCGTGGCGTTCGCGGAAGGCTTCGAGCGGTGAAGTCTCGGCGGTGGTGGCGCTGCCGTCATAGGTGAATTCGTCGTGGATCGCGTGCATCAGCGCGAGCCCGGCATCGATCACCGAGGGCTGGGCGCTGCGCCCGGCCGCACCGCGCGCCGGGCCCGCCAGAATGTGGCCCGCCCAATCGACGATCTCGCGCGAGAGCGGGGTCATCAGCGAGGGATAGATGTAGCTGGCCGGGCCGAGCGCGGAAAGATCGCGGTGGGCGGCGGCCTGCGCGCCGATCTGGGCGAGCGAGGGGCTTGGCGTGGTCTCGTCGCAGGCGGGCGGGCGCACGTGGACCCTGAACGTGCTTTCCACTTCGAGCCGGTCGATCGGTTCGCGGATGAACAGGCGGTTGCGGTTGACGAGGAAGGGCCCGGATTCCTCGTCGATGGTCCAGGGCAGCGGATCGATGCGCAAGGCAAAGTCGCTGACCGTCTGCGAGGGCCAGGGCGCCGGGCGCAGCCGCAGGTTGAACCGGGCGAGGCGCACCGGGCTGGCATAATCGACGCAAGTCGTATGGCGGATGGAGTAGTTCACGCGAGCAGGCTGCCCTTGGCCGGGAGATCGGCCCTTTCGAACTGGAGGAAGTAGCGGGTGGCGATCGTGTCGGACAAGGCCAGCAACCGGGCCTCGACATCGGCGACCCGTGCGAAATCCCAGGCGGCGACGGGCAGGCTGGCAAGCGGGGCGAGCAGGGCGCGGGCCTCCAGCAGGGGGGCTTCGGGCAGCGCGTCTTCGCCCAGCGCGGGCAGGCGCGCGATGTGATCGACCAGCCGTTCGGCCTGAAACGCCAGCGAGCGCGGATTGTGCGGGTCGAGCAGCAGCAGGTCGAGCACCGGCGCGCGCGTGGGCACGGCCAGATAGCGCGAGCGATAGGTGATCTGGCAGTCGGTGAGGTCGAGCAGGACACCGAGCGCCTCGGGCGTGTCGATCTGGGCCTCAAGCGCACGCAAGGTCTCGCACAGGGCGAGCGCGCGTTCGAGGCGGCGGCCCATGTCGAGGAACAGGCGCGAGGGGCCGAGCGTGAAGTTTTCCGCCATCAGCCCCGAGAGCGCGGCCAGACGTTCGAGCAACTCGCGCGCGGCGCGCAGCATGACGCCGGGGCGCTGGCCGTCGAACATGGGCAGCGGACGGCTGGCGATGCGCCAGAAATCGGTGGTGAAGCGGTCGCGCAGGGTCAGGCCCGTGGCGCGGATCGCGGCCATGAGCGAGGCCAGCGAGCCGGGCAGGGCCGGATCGGCGAGCGCGGCCCGGCAGGCCTGGGGCACCGGCAGGGCGGCCTGATCGGGAGACAGTGCCCCCCGGCTGACCATCAGGCCGACGAGGCGGGCGATCACTTCGGGATTGTGCCCGGCGGCGGCATCGACATCGATCGAGCTGCCCAGAACCGCACGGATCACCCGCACCCCGGCCTCGGCCCGCTCGACATAGCGACCGAACCAGAACAGGTTGTCGGCGGCCTGGCTGGCCAGAATGCCGCCGCCCCGGCGCACGGTCTGCGGCGCGGCGAGGGCCGAGGCCGGCGTGATGCGGGCCGTTCCGGGCGGCAGCGCGGAGAGCATCGGGCCCCTGACGGTATCGGCGCCGGGCGCGGGATCGACGACGCAGACATCGGCGGAAATGTCGCCCTCGCCCATCAGGGTCGTGTGCATCTCGCGCGAGGAGGAAAGGCGGGCAAAGCCGCCGGGCATGACCGTCCACTGGCCTTGCGCATCGCGCGCGACAAAGGCGCGGACGGTAAAGGCGCGGGGGACGAATTCCTCGTTGATGAGCGCGGGCGTGGTCGAGAGCGAGACGATTTCCTGTCCGCAATAGTCGACCGGGCGGCGCTCCATCGCGGCGAGCAGCGCGGCGCGCGCTTCTGCATCGAGGCTGGCCCCGGCCACCGGGCGGCCATGGGGAAGGCCCTCGACCGATTGTCCGAAGGCCGGGGTGATCATCAACTGGTCGAGCCGGGCGCGCACGTCCTGTGCCTCGCGCGGCTGGCCGCACCACCATGTGGCGACATTGGGGAGGATCGGCTCCTCGCCCAGCAGCCGCGAGAACAGGCCCGGCATGAAGGCGGCAAAGGCCGGGGCTTCGAGCACTTCGGCGCCGGGGCGGTTGGCCATGGCCACGCCCCCGTGCGAAAGCGCCTCGAACAGGTCGGGCACGCCGATCTGCGAGCGGGCGTCGAACCGCAGCGGATCGAGCGCATTGGTGTCGATCCAGCGCCAGACCGCATCGACGCGCTTGGGGCCCGCGATGGTGCGAACGTAGACGCGCCCGTCGCTCACCGTCAGGTCGCGCCCTTCGACCAGCGGGAAGCCCAGATAGCGGGCGAGGTGGGCCTGTTCGGGATAGGACTGGTTGAACCGGCCCGGCGTGAGCAGGGCGATGCGCGGGTTCTCGCGCTGGCATTCGCGGGCGATGCCCCCGCGCAAGTCGGCGAAGAACTGCGCCACGCGGCGCGCGCGGATGTCGGTCAGCAGGGAACCGGTCACGCGGCTGAGCGCGAGGCGGTTTTCCAGCGCATAGCCGATGCCGTTGGCCAGCCGCAGGCGGTCGCCCAGCACGCGCCATTGCCCGCGCGGCCCCCGTGCGAGATCGACCGCATAGACATGGATCGCCGGTTCGCTGCGCGGTGGCAGGCCCGCCATCGAGCGCGCGAAATAGCGGCTTCCGGCCACGAGGGCGGCGGGCAGGTGTCCTTCGGCAACCAGCCGTCCGGGGCCGTAGATGTCGGCCACCACGGCTTCGAGCAGGCGGGCGCGCTGGATCAGCCCGCGTTCGACTTGCGCCCATTCCTGTGCGCCGATGATCAGCGGCATGGGCGAGAGCGGCCAGTCGCGCTCGTCGTCCTCGCCGGTCAGGCGGAAGGACATGCCCAGTTCGAGGATCTGGCGCCCGACCAGTTCCTGCACCGGCACCCCGGCTTCATCCTCCAGCGCTTCGAGCCCCCGGGCGACCTGTTGCCAGGCCTGCGCGACATCGGGCGCGGCGTGGCGATAGAGATCGCCCGCCTCGACATCGACCGGATAGGCCGCGAGGCCCTGCGGCGGTGCTGCCGGAGCAGGAGTCGCGGGCGAAGCCGGGGTTGGGGCCGGGGCCGCAGACGGCGTTGGGGCCGGGGTGTCTTCCTTGGTCACGGTGGTCATGACGGGATCATGGCCATGGGCAGCATCGCTCAGGCCAGACCGGCAGGACGGCGAAGGTCGAGGGTCATCGGAAATTCTCCCGGCAGTTCGGCGGGCGGAACCGGCAGGGGGCCGGGCGAATGGCCATGATCCTGAAACCGCGCCTTGCGCCGCGCTTCGGCTTCATAGCCGTTGACCGGTACCGAATCGTAATTGCGCCCGCCCGGATGGGCCACATGGTAGACACAACCGCCCAGCGAGCGATTGTTCCAGGTGTCGAAAATATCGAAGGTCAGCGGCGCATGGGGCGGCATCATCGGATGGAGGCAGTTGGCGGGCCACCAGGCCTTGTAGCGCACCCCGCCGACCGCCTCGCCCGGCGTGCCGGTGAAGCTGAGCGGCACGCGGCGGCCATTGCAGGTGATCACATGGCGTCCCGGCACGAGGCCGCTGGCACGGACCTGAAGGCGTTCGGTCGAACTGTCGACATAGCGCACGGTGCCCCCGATGGCGCCGGTTTCGCCCAGCACGTTCCACGGTTCGAGCGCGTGGGACACTTCGAGGCTGACCCCGCCGCCCTCGATCGTGCCGTGGACGGGGAAGCGGAACTGGCGCTGCGCCTCGAACCAGACGGGATCGAAATCGTAGCCCGCGCCGCGCAAGTCGGCGAGCACTTCGGCAAAATCGCTCCACACGAAGTGGGGCAGCATGAAACGGTCGTGAAGCTGGGTGCCCCAGCGCACAAGCGGCCCTTCGACCGGCTGGCGCCAGAACCACGCACAGAGCGCGCGCAGCAGCAGTTGCTGGGCCAGCGACATCCGCGCGTCGGGCGGCATCTCGAAGCCGCGGAACTCGACAAGGCCCAGGCGCCCGGTCGGCCCGTCGGGCGAGAACAGCTTGTCGATGCAGATTTCGGTGCGGTGGGTGTTGCCGGTCACGTCGACCAGCAGGTTGCGGAACAGACGGTCGACCACCCAGGCCAGCGGCTGGGGCTGGTCGGGGCCGGGCACTTGCGCGAGGGCGATTTCCAGCTCGTAGAGCCCGTCGTGGCGGGCCTCGTCGATGCGCGGGGCCTGACAGGTCGGGCCGATGAACAGGCCTGAGAACAGGTAGCTGAGCGAGGGGTGGCGCTGCCAGTAGATCACGAAGGACTTGAGCAGGTCCGGGCGGCGGATGAACGGGCTGTCGAGCAGGGTCGGGCCGCCCAGCACGATGTGATTGCCCCCGCCCGTGCCGGTGGCGCGCCCGTCGACCATGAACTTGTCGGCGGTCAGGCCCACTTCGCGCGCGCAGTCATACAGCGTTTCGGTCAGGTCCACCGCCTCGGCCCATGTTGCCGTGGGCTGGATGTTGACCTCGATCACGCCGGGGTCCGGGGTGACCTTGAGGACCATCAGGCGCGGGTCGGGTGGCGGGGGATAGCCCTCGATCCGCACGGGAAGGCCGGTATCCTGTGCGACGGCCTCCACGCAGGCGACGAGATCGAGATAGTCTTCGAGCGTTTCGACCGGGGGGATGAACACGCACAGATGGTCGCCCTTGGGCTCGACCGTGAGGGCGGTGCGCACCGCGCCTTCGATGGCGATCTGCTGTTCGACGCGGGCCTGCGGGGCCATGCCTGCTGTTTCGGTGCGCTGGACGGGCTGGAAATGGATGTCCTCGCCCCGTGCCAGCGCCTCGCGCGTCTGGGTGCCGCGCTCGATCACTTGCGCGCGCACGTCGGCGAGCGGCTCGCGCGGTTCACTCGTGTCGCGCGGGTGGATATAGGGATAGGCGGCGGGCGAAACATGGGGCAGCGAGGCGAGCGGCAGGCGATAGCCGAGCGCGCTGTCGCCCGGCACGGCGAACAGGGCGCCGCGCCGCAAGCGCCACTTTTCCGAATACCACTGGCGCGCGGCATGGGCGCGGCGGGCCTGCCAGGGCTGCTGACGCTGGATCGGCAGGACATGGCCGACCGTCTTGGTCAGCCCGCCCTGAAACGCGCGGACGATGCGCGCGCGTTCTTCCGGGTTGTCGATCTTGGGGTCGGTGGGCGAGGTGTTGTCGGGCAATTCGGCCTCGCGCACGATCCATTCGAGCGTATCTTCATAGACCGGGGCGACATAATCGCCCGGAATGCCCAGCATCGTGGCGGTTTCGCGCAGGAAATGCCCGGCATCGTCGGGGCTGACGGTAACGGTGTCATCCTCGGGCAGGCGGTCCCCGGCGATCAGGCTTTCGTCCTGCCAGATCGGCACGCCGTCCTTGCGCCAGTAGATCGAATAGCCCCAGCGCGGCAGGCTTTCGCCCGGATACCACTTGCCCTGCCCGTGGTGGAGCAGCGAGCCGGGCGCGAACTTGCCGCGCAGCTTGCGGATCAGGCGGTCGGCATACCAGGCCTTGGTCGGGCCGACGGCGTCGGCGTTCCACTCGCCCGCCTCGAAATCGCGGTCGGCGATGAAGGTGGGTTCGCCCCCGATGGTCAGGCGCACGTCGTGGGCGGCCAGATCGGCATCGACCTTGTGGCCCAGCGCATCGAGCGCGGCCCAGCGTTCGTCGGTGAAGGGCTTGGTGATGCGCACCGCCTCGGCAATGCGCGAGACTTTCATCTCGAACTGGAAGTCGGAATGGACCGGCTCCATCACCACGCCCTCGATCGGGGCGGCGGTGCGGTAGTGGGGCGTGGCACAGAGCGGGATGTGGCCTTCGCCCGCAAAGAGCCCCCATGTCGCGTCGAGGCCGATCCAGCCCGCGCCGGGCACATAGACTTCGGTCCAGGCGTGAAGGTCGCACACGTCCTGCGCGACGCCGGTCGGGCCATCGACCGCCGCCACGTCCGGGGTGAGCTGGATCGAGTAGCCCGAGACGAAGCGCGCGGCAAAGCCGAGGCGGCGCAGCAGGTGGACCAGCAGCCAGGCCGAATCGCGGCACGAACCGGTGCCCACTTCGAGCGTTTCCTCAGGCGCCTGAACCCCCGGCTCCATGCGGATCACATAGCCCACGCGGGCATTGACCGCCTGGTTGATCGCCACGAGGAAGTCGATCGTGCGGCCTTCATGGCCGGTGAACTGCGCCAGCAGTTCGTCGAACAGCGGGCCCTGGGGCTCGGTCTCGAAGCAGGCGGCCAGATCGGCGGCGAGTTCGTCGGAATAGGCGAACGGGTAGGTCTCGGCGTATTCCTCGACGAAGAAGTCGAACGGGTTGATCACCACGAGGTCGGCGAGCAGGTCGACCTCGATCTGGAAATGGTCGATGGGATCGGGAAAAACCACCCGCGCCAGCCAGTTACCGTAAGGATCCTGCTGCCAGTTGATGAAGTGATTGTCGGGGCTGATCTTCAGCGAATAGTTGGGGACCGCCGTTCGACTGTGCGATGCGGGCCTTAACCGGATCACCTGCGGCCCCAGACGGACCGGCTTGGCATAGGAATAGCGCGTGAGGTGATGGAGGCCCGCCTTGATCATGGTTGTGGAGGTTGCCGCAAATCATGGTGCGCTGCAACGTCATTCGCAGGGGGCATCGCTCCGGGCTTCTGACACTCAGACGCTCGACCCGGAGCCTTCGCCCGCCAGACGCCCGCCATAGGCCGGGATCGCCAGCTTCCAGCGGATCGCGGCTGCGCGCAGGGCGAAGCCGGCCAGCGCGGAGACCGTCCAGACCCAGGGCTTGGGCAGGTGGAGCGCCTGCCCGGCCGAGCACATCGCCGAGGCCAGCGCGCCCGCCGTCACATAGAGTTCGGGGCGCATGATGATCGAGGGGCGCCCGGCCACCACGTCGCGGATGACCCCGCCCGCGCAGCCGGTGATCACCCCCATGATGAAGGCGGGCACCGGGGGGATGCCATAGGCCAGCGCCTTGGCCGTGCCGATCACCGCATAGATGCCAAGGCCCACCGCGTCGGCCCAGTCGAGCGCGGCGCCCCGCCACCAGCGGTTGGGCGTGACCCAGCATACCACCGCCGCGACCAGGCAGACCAGCGCGACCCAGCGATCGTGCATCCAGAACACCGGCGCGCCGATCATCAGGTCGCGCACCGACCCGCCGCCGACCCCGGTGATCACCGCGAAGAAGCACATCGTTACCAGCGTCTGGCGCATGCGCGCGGCCACCAGCGCACCCGAGAGCGCGAACAGGGCAATGCCGCCCAGATCGATCACCCCGATCATCGCGGGCAGCACGACCTTGGGCAGGGCGGCGGGAATCGCCGCGGGAAGGGCATGGGGCAGCGCGGCATGGATCGAGGAGGGTAGCGGCATGGATGTGATCCTGCCGCGAGGGCGGGGGCATGTCGAGCATCATGGCGCCGCCGGGACACAGAACCGGGGATAGCGGTTTTAGCGCCGGGATGGAGGCATCGGGGCGGGCGCCTTGAAGGGGCCACAAATGCAAAGGGCCGCGCGGAGGGGGGAATCCCGCGCGGCCCTCGCCGTAGCGCCGATCACGAGGGGATCAAGGCGCCGGTATCGGGGTATTTGATCAGGTGTGGATCGGCTTCTCGCGAATGCCCATCGCCGCTTCCTTGATCGCTTCCGAATGGGTCGGATGCGCGTGGCAGGTATAGGCGATGTCTTCCGAAGTCGCACCGAATTCCAGCGCCAGCGCTGCTTCGGCGATCATCGTGCCGGCCACCGAGGCAATCGCCCAGACGCCGAGCACGCGGTCGGTCTTGGCGTCCGCGATGATCTTCACGAAGCCGTCGGGCTCGTGGTTGGTCTTGGCGCGGCTGTTGGCCAGCATGGGGAACTTGCTGACCTTGATGGCATTCTTGTCGCCACCGGCCTTTTCGAGAGCGGCTTCCTGGGTCAGGCCCACGCCCGCGAACTCGGGGAAGGTGTAGACCACGCCGGGGATCACGTCGTGGTTCACGATGCCCGTGAGACCCGCGATGTTCTCGGCCACGGCAATGCCTTCGTCCTCGGCCTTGTGCGCGAGCATCGGGCCGGGGATCACGTCGCCCACGGCCCAGACGCCGTCGACCTTGGTGCGGAAGTCGTGGTCGGTTTCGATCTGGCCGCGCTTGTTCAGCTCAAGGCCGATCTTGTCGAGGCCGAGGCCATCGGTGTTGGGCTTGCGGCCAATGGCCACGAGCACGCAATCGGCTTCGATCACTTCGGCAGCGCCGCCGGCAGCCGGTTCGACCGTGATGGTGGCCTTCTTGCCTTCGACGGCAACGCCGGTGACCTTCGTCGAAAGCTTGAGCTCCATGCCCTGCTTCTTGAAGATCTTCGCGGCTTCCTTGCGGACGTCGCCGTCCATGCCGGGGAGCAGCTGGTCGAGGTATTCGACCACGGTCACCCTGGCGCCCAGACGGCGCCAGACCGAACCGAGTTCGAGGCCGATCACGCCGCCGCCGATCACCACGAGGTGTTCGGGAACGCGGTCGAGAGCGAGCGCGCCGGTCGAATCGACGACCACGCCAGCGTCATTGTCGACGGTGACGCCCGGCAGCGGGGTGACCGACGAACCGGTGGCGATCACGATGTGCTTGGCCGAGACCTTCTGGCCAGCGACGGTGACGCTGTGGGCGTCCTCGAACGTGGCATAGCCCTTGAGCCAGGTGACCTTGTTCTTCTTGAACAGGAATTCGATGCCGCCGGTCAGGCCCTTGACCGAGTCGAGCTTCTGCTGCTGCATCACCGAAAGGTCGAGTTCGACCGGGCCGGTCTTGATGCCATAGCTCGCGAAGGTGCCGTTGACGGCTTCCTCGAACTTTTCCGAGCCGTGGAGCAGGGCCTTGGAGGGGATGCAGCCCACGTTGAGGCAGGTGCCGCCCAGGGTCTCGCGCCCTTCGGCGCAGGCGGTCTTGAGGCCCAGCTGGGCCGCGCGGATCGCGGCCACATAGCCACCCGGGCCCGCACCGATCACCAGGACGTCATAATCGTATTCAGCCATGTCGGCCTCCTGTTCGCGGCCCCTCCCACGGGATGGAGCCTCGCGCGAATCACGCACAAATTCCGCCGGGGCGCGCACGGTGGTTCAGCCCCGTGCGCGCCTTGGTCCTGCCGATCAGAGGTCGATCAGCAGGCGGGTGGGTTCCTCGATCGCTTCCTTGATGGTCTTGAGCGCGGTGACCGCCTCGCGACCGTCGATGATGCGGTGATCGTAGGACAGCGCGATGTACATCATCGGGCGGATCACGATTTCACCGTTGCGAACGACCGGACGGTCCTCGATGCGGTGAAGGCCGAGCACGGCCGACTGGGGCGGGTTGATGATCGGGGTCGACATCAGGCCGCCGAACACGCCGCCGTTGGAGATCGTGAAGGTGCCGCCCTTCATGTCTTCCATCGTCAGCGAGCCTTCACGGGCCTTCTTGCCGAAGTCGCCGATGGCCTTTTCGATGCCCGCAAACGACAGCTTGTCGCAATCGCGCACGACCGGCACGACCAGACCGTTGGGCGCCGAGACGGCGACCGAGATGTCGACATAGTCGTGATAGACGATTTCATCGCCCTGGACCTGGGCGTTGACCGCCGGGATGTCCTTGAGCGCAAGGACGGCAGCCTTGGCGAAGAACGACATGAAGCCCAGCTTCACGCCATGCTTCTTCTCGAAGCTGTCCTTGAACTTTTCGCGCGCGGCCATCACCGCCGACATGTCGACGTCGTTGAAGGTCGTGAGCAGGGCGGCGTTTTCCTGCGCGCTCTTCAGACGCTTGGCGATCGTCTGGCGCAGGCGGGTCATCTTGACGCGCTCTTCGTTGCGGCCAGGAGCTGCAACCGTGGCCGGGACCGGGGCGCTGGCGGCAGGCGCGGGCGAGGCAGCCTTGGCCTGGGCGGCGGCGAGCACGTCTTCCTTGGTCAGGCGGCCGTCCTTGCCGGTGCCCTTGACGGTGGCCGGGTCGATCCCGTGTTCGAGCACGGCGCGGCGCACGGCGGGCGAAAGGGCGGTGACCGCCGTTTCGTCGTCGGCGGGGGCTGCCGCCACGGGGGCGACAGCGACGGGCGCGGCAGCGGCGGCAGGAGCCGCAGCCGGGGCAGCAGCGGCGGGCGCTGCTGCCGGAGCGGCGGCGCCGCCTTCGCCGATGGTGGCCAGCAGCGCGCCGACGGTGACGGTTTCACCTTCGGCGACGAGGATCTGGCCGAGCACGCCGGCAACCGGCGAGGGCACTTCGACCGCAACCTTGTCGGTTTCCAGGCTGACGATGGGTTCGTCGACCGCGACCGTTTCGCCGGGCTTCTTCAGCCACTGGCCGACCGTCGCTTCGCTGACGCTTTCACCGAGCGTCGGAACCTTGACTTCGATGGACATGACTTGGTCTTCCTTGGGGAGAATTCAGTGGGACGAAACGGCCGGTCAGGCCTTCTGCTTGCGGCGGATTTCTTCGCGGACCGACAGCGACAGGGCGTCGGCGACCAGGGCAGCCTGTTCGGCAGCGTGACGCTTGGCCAGACCCGTGGCGGGCGAGGCGGAAGCGGAACGGCCGGCATAGCGGGCACGGGCAACCGGGCACTGGGCAGCCTTGAGCGATTCCTCGATCAGCGGCTCGACGAAGAACCAGGAACCGTTGTTCTTGGGTTCTTCCTGACACCAGACCACTTCTTCGAGGTTGGCCATGCGCGAGAGGCGCAGGGCCAGCGGTTCACCCGGGAACGGGTAGATCTGCTCGATGCGGATGATCTGGGTGTCGGTGATGCCAGCCGCGTCGCGCGCCTCGATCAGGTCGTAGGCGACCTTGCCCGTGCACAGGACCACCCGGCGGGTGTCCTTGTCCTGCGGTGCGGCAGGGTCGGACAGGATGCGCTTGAACTGGGCCCCATCAAGGAAATCGGCGGCGGTCGACTTGGCCAGCGGGTGGCGCAGGAGCGACTTGGGCGTCATGATGATGAGCGGCTTGCGGAACGAGCGGTGCATCTGCCGGCGCAGCACGTGGAAGTAGTTGGCCGGGCTGGTGATGTTGCAGACCTGGATGTTGTCTTCGGCGCAGAGCTGAAGATAGCGTTCCAGACGGGCCGACGAGTGCTCCGGCCCCTGGCCTTCATAGCCGTGGGGCAGCAGCATGACGAGGCCGTTGGCGCGCAGCCACTTGGATTCGGCGGCGGCCACGTACTGGTCGATCACGATCTGGGCACCGTTGGCGAAGTCGCCGAACTGCGCTTCCCAGAGCACCAGCGTCTTGGGGTCGGCGCTGGCATAGCCATATTCGAAGCCGAGCACGCCATATTCCGACAGCGGGCTGTCGAGCACCTGGAAGCGGCCATGGGGCAGCGTGGTGAGCGGCACGTACTTGTGCTCGTCCTTCTGGTCGACCCAGACGGCGTGACGCTGGCTGAACGTGCCGCGACCGCAGTCCTGACCCGAAAGGCGCACGTTGTAGCCTTCGGTCACGAGGCTGCCATAGGCGAGCGCTTCGGCCGTGGCCCAGTCGAAGCCGGTGCCGGTGGCGAACATCTCGCGCTTGGCATCGATCACGCGGCCCAGCGTCTTGTGGACGGTCAGGTCGTCGGGAACGGTGGTCAGCGTGCGGCCCAGGCTGTCGAACAGCTTCTGTTCGATGCCGGTGGCCACGTTGCGGCGCGCGGTGACCGGGTCGGCAGGCTTGTTGAGCCCGGCCCAGCGGCCCCCGAACCAGTCGGCCTCGTTGGCCTTGTAGGTCTTGGCGGCCTCGAACTCGTTCTCGAGCGTGGCGGTGATGGTGTCTTCGAGGTTGCCCTTCCAGCCCCCGTCGATCACGCCCTGGGCGGCAAGACGTTCGGCATAGAGCGCCGAGACAGCCGGATGCTTCTTGATCTGGCCATACATCAGCGGCTGCGTGAACGAGGGCTCGTCGCCTTCGTTGTGGCCGAAGCGGCGATAGCACCACATGTCGATCACGATGTCGCGACCGAACTTCTGGCGGTAGTCGATCGCCAGCTTGCAGGCGAAGGTGACCGCTTCGGGGTCATCGCCGTTGACGTGGATGATCGGCGCCTGGACGCCCTTGGCGACATCCGAGGGGTACGGCGAGCCGCGCGAGAACTGCGGGCTGGTGGTGAAGCCGATCTGGTTGTTGATGATGAAGTGGATGCAGCCGCCGGTGTTGTAGCCGTTGACACCCGAGAAGCCGAAGCATTCCCACACGATGCCCTGGCCGGCGAAGGCCGCGTCGCCGTGGATCAGCACGGGCAGGACCTGCTTGTGCTTGCCCTGGCCGACGTCGTCGCGGAACACCTGCTGGGCCAGCGTCTTGCCGAGCACGACCGGATCGACCGTTTCGAGGTGCGAGGGGTTGGGCAGAAGGCTCATGTGAACCTTGGTGCCGTCGAACTCGCGGTCGGTGCTGGTGCCCAGGTGATACTTCACGTCGCCCGAGCCGCCCACGTCTTCGGGGTTGGCCGAGCCGCCCGAGAATTCGTGGAAGATCACGCGATAGGGCTTGGCCAGAACGTTCGCCAGAATGTTCAGGCGGCCACGGTGGGCCATGCCGTAGATGATCTCCTTGACGCCCAGCTGGCCGCCATACTTGATCACCGCTTCGAGCGCCGGAATCATCGACTCGCCGCCGTCAAGGCCGAAGCGCTTGGTGCCGACGTACTTCTTGCCGAGGAACTTCTCGTACTGCTCGCCACGCACGACGGCGGCCAGGATCGCCTTCTTGCCTTCCGGCGTGAAGTCGATCGACTTGTCGCCACCTTCGATGCGTTCCTGGAGGAAGCGGCGTTCCTCGACATCGGCGATGTGCATGTATTCGAGGCCGACCTTGCCGCAATAGTTCTTGCGGAGGATCTCGACGACCTGGCTCACGGTGCCCCATTCGAGGCCCAGCACGCCACCCAGATAGACCTTGCGGTCCAGATCCTTGCCGGTGAACCCGTAGTATTCGGGGCTCATGTCGGCGGGCAGGGCCTTCTTGGAAAGGCCGAGCGGATCGAGATCGGCAGCAAGGTGGCCACGCACGCGATAGGTGCGGACCAGCAGCATGACGCGATAGCTGTCGTTGGCGGCCTGTTCGAGCGCGGCTTCGTCGAGAGCGGGCGCGCCGCCCTTCTTGGCAGCCTTCTGCACTTCGACCTTGAGGGCCATGGGATCGAGCGCACGGGTGAGGTCGTCACCGGCCAGCGCGTCGGTGATCGGCCAGCGCTTGGACTGCCACGAGGGCCCCTGCTGCGGCCCGTCCTGAGAGGGATCGGCTTCGAACTCGTGCACTTCTTGTCCCATCGTCGGTCACTCCTGTGCCCCGTGGGGAGGGGAGGGGCTTCGGAAAAAAGTCGGCCAGCCGGGTGCTGGGCGAAAGCGTTTGGTGCCGGGCGCAAGAGGCCCGGATAGTCTGGCCTGCCCCTGGATCAGGTGTAACCCGAGGGGGGCGAGGCAATCATGTCAGTACCGGAAAAAAGGAGAGCCGCGCGGCGGGCGGAAACCCGCCGCGCGGTCCTGTTTCCCGTGTCAGGCGAGCGAGGGGTCGATGCCCTTGCACGCCACGAGCAGTTCCTTCACGGCGTCGACCGAGACCTGGAGGTTGGCCTTGGCGGTGTCGTCGAGCGAGATCTCGATGACCTTTTCCACGCCGCCAGCGCCGATCACCACCGGCACGCCGACATAGAGGCCGTCCACGCCATAGGCGCCGTCGACATAGGCGGCGCAGGGCAGGATGCGCTTCTGGTCGTTGAGGTAGGCTTCAGCCATGGCGATGCCCGAGGTGGCCGGAGCGTAGAACGCCGAACCGGTCTTGAGCAGGCCGACGATCTCGCCGCCGCCCGAACGGGTGCGGGCCACGATCGCGTCGATCTTTTCCTGGGTCGAGGCGCCCATCTTGATCAGGTCGGTGACCGGGATGCCGGCAACGGTCGAGTATTCGACGACCGGAACCATGGTGTCGCCATGGCCGCCGAGCACGAACGAGTTCACGTCGCGCACCGAAACGCCGAATTCCCAGGCGAGGAAGGTGCTGAAGCGGGCCGAGTCGAGCACGCCGGCCATACCCACGACCTTGTTGGCCGGGAGACCCGAGAACTCGCGCAGCGCCCAGACCATCGCGTCGAGCGGGTTGGTGATGCAGATCACGAAGGCGTCGGGTGCGTTGTCGCGGATGCCTTCGCCAACGGCCTTCATCACCTTGAGGTTGATGCCGAGGAGGTCGTCGCGGCTCATGCCGGGCTTGCGCGCCACGCCAGCCGTCACGATGATGACGTCTGCGCCTGCGATGTCCTTGTAATCGTTGGTGCCGGTGATCTTGGCGTCAAAGCCGGCCACCGGGCCGCACTGCGAAAGGTCGAGAGCCTTGCCCTGGGGCACGCCTTCCACGACGTCGAACAGGACGACATCGCCCAGTTCCTTCTGTGCGGCCAGGTGCGCCAGAGTGCCACCAATGTTACCCGCGCCAATGAGCGCGATCTTCTTGCGTGCCATGTGCTTTACGGTCCTTTCCCGGAGTCGTCGCGGGACAAGCGTTCAAGCGTTGCCGACTCAAGCCCCCGGATGGAGGCCCCCCCGCGCCCGCGAGACGGGAAGGGTTGCCGGCAAGTGGGGCGCAGGTAGGCCTGCCGACGGCCGATTGCAACCGCAAAAAAACGCGCATGGCCGGGTTTCTTTGCTATCAGTTTGCAATAGCATTACGTGGTAAATCCGGCGTTCATACGAATGCGGCGGATCGGGTGAAAATCCGCGAAAATCGCATCTGCAAGTGCGTGTCCGGCAAGACACCGGAAGGGCCTGATTCTGACTCTTCCGGTCTCTTGATAGCGTCTTGACTGCCATCCTCAATCTGCCTGAGGGCAGGGTAGCGCAAGAATGTGACGATCAGGCCCGTTCGGCCAGATGGCGGCGCAGGGCATGGGCCTGGTTGCGGTCGAGGGTGTGGCACACGGCCGTCCACCAGTGCATCAGCGCCTGGTCGTCGTTGTCGGCTGCGGCGCGCGCCGCGCGCGCGGCCTGGCGGGCGGCGGCGTGGCCATGGCTGGCAAACAGGCGCAGCGCGGCGGCCAGCAGGGCCTTTTCATCCTCGCGCGTGGGGGCCGGCAGGCCGATCGGTTCGGAGCGCGGGGCCGCGTGGCGGGTGGGGCCCCGCAGCGAGGCCAGCGTGCGGGGGCCCAGCGTGTGGGGGGACATCGTCGTGGGGCGCAAGGAAGCCGGATTGTCGTTGACGGCCTGCGGCACCCGGCCGGCAGGGCGGCGGAGACAGGGCGAGATCATGCCATATCGGGGGGCAAAGCGCAGCATGCGCGGGGTCTCCGAATTGTGTGTGCGACGCCGATTTTCGGCTGATGGTTTGTTTTTGTATGGTCTGTTTTCGTGGAGCGCCGGGCGGATCGGGATGAAATCTGCACGGCCGCTTCCGTCCTGATACTTTTGCACGCGCTAACAGGGCGTGAGACGAGACGGTAAATATCCTGTTGACTGTTGCCCTGCCGTTTCGTGACGATCAGCTACCCAAAAAGGGCCGTCACCCCAAAAAGGGGCGTCACCGGGAAAGGGCGCACGTCAACTGCCGGGTTGGGCGATCCACTTGCCGGCGTTCTCGTAGATCGCGCTGGCTTCGGGGCGCAGGGCGGGAGCGGCGGGCCCCGCTTGCGGCAGCGGAGCGGAGGCTGCCGGGCTGCGTCCGCTCATGCCTTCGTGCGCGGTGCCGGCATGAAGCGGGGCATGAGACGGGGCGAGCGCGGGTTGGGCCGGAAGGCTCTTGTCGAGGGCGGCCATGCGGCCTTGTTCGAAGGCCTGTTCGAGGGTCAGCGGATCGGCGATGTCGGCTGCGACCGAGGTCCAGCTGCGCGGATGGGGCGCGGCGAGGGGTTCGCCCCCGTGATAGATGCCCCGGAAGGCGGCCTGAAGCCCGGCGGCGCCCGACCACCGGTAGAAGCGATGGGCACCGATCGTGCCGATGAAGGCGAGGCTGTCGGCCCAGCCGGGGTGGACCGCGCTGGTGTGATAGTGGGTGGCCAGCCCCACCGGGGCATAGACCTGTCCGTCCAGCGCCTGTGCGGCGATGCGGCGCACACGGTCCCACACCACGGGCATCGGGCGCCGGGCCATGGCCCCGTCGCAGGCGAAGCTGAACTGGCAGCCGGGGCGCTCGGAGCCCTGATAGACCACGCCGCACACGGTTTTCGGAAAGGCGGGATGGGCCACGCGGTTGAGGACGACCTGGGCGACCGCGCGCTGTCCGTTTTCCGGCTCGGAGGCGGCCTCGTAATAGATCGCGGCGGTCAGGCATTGCAGCGCGCGCCAGCGATCCTGCGCGTCGCCCGCGGCGAACAGCGGACGGGCGACGCCCGGCGCTGCGGGAAAACCTGTCGCGGAAGGCCCTGACGCGAAAGGCCCTGACGCGAAAGGCGAGGCGGCGGCGTCGGAGTGGATCGCGGCGAAGTGTTCGTTCCACAGGCGACTGGCCCAGTTGCCGGAGGCCTCGGGGCTGTTCTGCGCGCTGCGTGGATCGGCCTGCGTGCCATCGCGCGTGGGCCTCGGTTGCGTGGCGGGCTGGTCGGGGGCCGCCATGGCTTGCAGCCTGTCGTCGCGACTTTGCGCGGCGGCGGCGCGGTCGATCCCCGGCTCGCCCCAGCCCAGCGCGCCCAGCACGAGGCCGAGCGCACCGATGGCGGCAATGCCCCCCGCGCGGGCGCGGATGACCCCGGCCCGGCGATGCTGGTGGCGCCACGAGACCATGTCGCGGCGGCGGATGCGCCCGGTGAAGTCGCGGGGCGGTACTTCGGGCAGGACCAGCGTGGCGAGCCTTTCCCCGGCTTCCTGCCGCAGCGCAGCCTGATCCGCGCGGGCGCGCGGCGCCAGCGGCGGCACGAGCGCTTCGGGCGGGAGCAGGGGAAAGGGCTGGGTCATGAAACGGGAAAGAAGCCTTCTTGGTCTGCCTGCCGCTAGCACCATGGGCGGGCAATGCACCCGGACAATTGCCTGCGTCCCGAATAGACACAGGCCCCGGTCCGGGCGTTAACGGCTTATCCGATGCAGGTTAACGGCTTTTTCTTGCCGTGGTGGGTGCGCGGCGCTATCGGCTCGGACAGACGCCACCGGTGCCTGCCTTTGCGTGCAGGCTAAGAGGGAAGCCGGACCACCGGCGCTGCCCCCGCAACTGTATCCGGACGAGCGCCGCACCCTCGTGTGCCACTGGCCCGGTTACAGGGTCGGGAAGGCCGGTGTGTCGCGATGACCCGGAGAGCCAGGAAACCTGCCGGTGTGTGGTCGTTCCGCGGCCGGGCGGGGTGTACCGGACGCAAGCGTGGTGAGTCTTTCCGCCATTGGCCCGGCGGACCTCCCGCCATGGACGGCAACAAGTCCATGGGCCGGGAGGAAAAGACATGAAGACATCACTGATCGCGCTGGCCTGCGGGCTGGCGCTGGCACAGGCCGTGCCACAGGGAAGCGCGCTCGCCCAGCAGGCGCCTGCTCCCGGTGCCGGGGCCCCTGACGCTCCGGCCCCTGATGCGTCTGCGATCGATCCGGGCCAGATCGGCCAGCAGATCACCGTGCTGGGCACCGGCAGCGACCGCCCGCTCGACCAGACCGGCCAGGCGATCACTGTCGTTCCGCTCGAAACGATCCAGTCGGTGCAGGGCCCCGACCTGACCCGTGTGCTCGAACGCGTGCCGGGCCTCACGTTCTCGCGCACGGGCGGGCTGGGTTCGCAGACGGCGGTGCGCCTGCGCGGCGATGAAGGCCAGCACACGCTGGTCCTCGTCGACGGGGTACGCGTCGAGGATACCTCGTTGCCTTCGGGCGGGTTCGATTTCGGCACGCTGTCGAGCGGCTCGATCGGGCGCGTCGAGGTTCTGCGCGGCTCGAACTCGATCATCTGGGGCAGCGCGGCGATGGGCGGCGTGATCGCGCTGACCACGCGCGAGATCAATGGCGCGGAAGTGTCTGCCGAAGGAGGCTCGCGCGGGAGCTATGATGTCGATGCAATCGCGGGCGTGAAGCGCGATGGCTATGCGATCTCGCTCGATGGCGGCTACGTGGGCACCAACGGCATCTCGGCCGCGTCGAGCGGGACCGAGCGCGACGGCTACAACCAGTGGCGCGTGGGCGGCAAGGCCCGCGTCAACCTGACCGACACGTTCTCGCTGGTCGCCAATGCGCGCTATGCCGACGGCCGGACCGACATCGACGGCTATGACGCCAACTTCAACTTTGGCGACACCAGCGAATATGCGCTCACGCGGCAGTTCTTCGGCCATGCCGGGTTTCACTATGCGGGCAGCAAACTGACCCTCGATGGCGGCTACAGCACCGCGATCACTCACCGCCGCACGTTCACCGGCGGGGCCGACGACACGTTCGAATATGGCTACAATGGCCGCAGCCAGCGCGTCGAAATGACCGGGCGCTATGACCTGCCTGCCGACTTCGCGCTCGATTTCGGCGCCGACAACGAATGGACCAGTTTTTCGAGCACGTATGACAGCCACCAGACCGCCAGCCTGACCAGCGGCCATGCGCTGCTCGGCTGGTATGGCAAGAAGGCCAGCCTGGCCGTGGGCGGGCGTTACGACAGCCACAGCCGGTTCGGCGGCAACTGGAGCCTGGGCGCCAACGGCACGGTCGAGGTCGTGCGCGGGGTGCGCCTGAACGCCAGCTATGGCGAAGGCTTCCGCGCGCCCACGCTCTATCAGCTGCTCTCGCCCGACTATGGCAACCCGGACCTGCGCCCCGAGCGCAGCCGCAGCTATGACGCGGGGATCAGCTATGTCAGCCCCGAGGGCACGTTCCGCGCCGGGCTCACGTTCTTCCGCCGCGACACGCGCAATCTCGTCAACTATGTCTCGTGCTTCTCGGTCACCAGCCCGCTGTGCGATACCCATTCTTATGGCTTCTACGACAATGTCGGCAAGGCGCGCTCGCAGGGGGCCGAATTCGAACTGGCCGCCAAGCTCAGCCCGCGGGTGAGCGGCCAGCTGCTCTATGCCTATACCGAGGCGGTCGACCGCACGCCGGGCGGCGCTCTGTATGGCAAGACGCTCGCCCGCCGTCCGCGCAACGCGCTGACTGCCGTGCTTGACTGGACAACGCCCTGGGCAGGCCTCACCCTGGGGGTCGACCAGCGCTTCCAGTCGGAAACCTATGACGATGCAGCCAATACCACCAGGCTCAAGGGCGGCGGCGTGACCACGCTGCGCGCCAGCCTGCCGGTTCGCCACGATGTCGAACTGTTCGGGCGGATCGAGAACCTGTTCGATCATCCGCTGGTGACGGCGGCGGGCTATGGGGCGCTGGGCCGGTCGGTCTTCGGCGGCCTGCGCGTCCGCTACTGATGGGGCGGGTGACATCCCGGTGAACCCGCGCGCGGCCTTCCGCCCAGTCTGTCCCACTCTCCCGGCGCGTCTGGGCGGGACGGGCGGGCGGTCGCGCGTGTGCCGGATTCTGGCTTTGGGGGCTCTGGCTGCGGGGCTGGTCCTCTCGGCCTGTAGCCCGGATGCGCTGGCGCCGGGGGGCGAGGGGAAGGGGGGGCATGAACAGGGTTCCCCACACCATCAGCCTACGCCCCACCACCAGCCTACGATTGTCTCGCTCAACCCGTGTACCGATGCGATCCTTGCGCAGGTGGCCGATCCGGCCCAGATCCGCGCCTTGTCTGCCTACAGCAGCGATCCTGAACAAAGCTCGATGGATGTGGCGCTGGCGCGGCGGTTTCCGGCGACCAATGGCGCGGTCGAAACCGTGCTGGCGCTTCATCCCGATTTGCTGGTGGCCAGCACATATACCGATCCGGCCAGTCTGGCGGCCATGCGCGCGGTGGGCCTGCATGTCGAGACGTTCGCGATTGCCAATTCGGTCGCCCAGTCGCGCGCGCAAGTGCGCGATCTGGCGCGGCTGGCCGGGCACGTGGATCGCGGCGAAGCCCTCGTGCGCCAGATCGACCGTGCCATGGCCGAAGCCGCGCCAGCGCCCGGAAGCAAGCCGATCCCCGCCGTGCTGTGGGAGCCGGGCGGCACCGTGCCCGGCCAGGCAACGCTCGTGGCCGAACTGATGGCCCAGGCCGGGTTCGCCAATTTCAGTGCTCAGCGCGGGCTCGGGCAATCCGAGCGCCTGCCGCTCGAACGCATGCTGGCCGATCCGCCAAGGGTCATTCTGGCAGTCGGCCATGCGCGCGGCCCCATTCCCGAAGACGACCGCCTGCTGTTCCATCCGGCGCTGGCCGCACTCGGGCACACCGCGCGCGCCACGCTGGCGCCCAATCTCATCTACTGCGGCGGGCCGACCATCCCCCGCATGCTGGCGCGGCTGGTGGCGGTGCGCCACCAACTGGACCAGCATCAACAGGACATCAGGCCATGAACCGCGCCACGAACCGCGCAACCCTCCCGATCGTGCTGGGGGTGGCCCTCCTGTTCGCGCTGCCGCTCAGCCTGATGGCCGGACAGGTGTGGATCAACCCCTTCGGCCACACGGGCAACAACGCGATGGTCATTCTGGCGCAGTTGCGCCTGCCGCGCGCGGTTCTGGCCGTGGTGGTGGGGGGCGGTCTGGGGGCGGCGGGCGCGGCCATGCAGGGCTACTTGCGCAATCCGCTGGCCGATCCGGGCCTGTTCGGGGTGGCGCCGCTGGCTGCGCTGGGGGCGGTGCTTTCGCTGTTCACCGGCTATGCGGTGCAGCCTTTCGCGCTTCCGGCCATGGCGCTGGCGGGGGCGGCGGCGGGGATGGTCCTGCTGGCGGTGATCGCTTCAGGGCCGCGCACGGGGCTGGCGGGCGGGGTGGCGCTGTTCACGCTGGCGGGCATGATGCTGTCGAGTCTGGCAGGCGCGCTGACCAGTCTGGCGATCAGCCTTGCCCCCAACCCGTTTGCGCTGACCGAGATCGTGACATGGCTGATGGGCGCGCTGACCGATCGCTCGTGGCGCGACGTGGCGGTGGCCGCGCCGCTGACGCTGGCCGGGCTGGTGGTGCTCTGGCGGGCGGGGCCCGCGCTCGATGCGCTGACGCTGGGCGAACTGGCGGCGCGTTCGATGGGGCTCGATCCGGGGCGCTTGCGCTGGATGATGGTGGCGGGCGTGGGGCTGGTGGTCGGCGCCGGGGTTTCGGCGGCGGGGGTGATCGGCTTTGTCGGCCTGATGGTGCCCCATATCGTGCGCCCGTTCACCGACCGGCGCCCGTCGAGCCTGATCCTGCCCAGCGCGCTGGCCGGGGCCCTGCTGCTGCTGGTGGCCGATGCCTTGTGTCGCAGCCTGCCGCTGGCGGGTGGCGAACTGCGCCTGGGCATTGCGCTCAGCCTGATGGGCGCGCCGTTTTTCCTCCATCTCCTGCTGCGCCTGCGGCGCGGTCTGGCGTGATCTGACCCGACGGGAACCGCATATGGATCTGATGGCCGAAGCTGTAACCGTGGTGGGGCGCCTGCGCGAGGTGAGCGTGGGGCTGGCCGCCGGGCGCGTCACGGTGGTCTGTGGGCCCAACGGGGCGGGCAAATCGACCCTGCTGGCGGTTCTGGCCGGCTTGCAGGCGCCCGATGCGGGCCGTGTCGTGCTCGGCCACAATCGCCTGACCGACCTGACCCCGCGCGAGCGGGCCATGGCCGTGGGCTATCTGCCACAGGCCGGCGAAGTGGCCTGGAACGTGACGGTCGAGACACTGGTGCGGCTGGGCCGCCTGCCGCATCGCACGTCCGACAAGCTCGACGCAGCGGCCGCCGCTGCCGCGATCCGGGCGCTCGATCTCCAGTCGCTGGCCGCGCGCGAGGTGGGCACGCTCTCGGGGGGGGAGCGCGCACGGGCCCTGCTGGCACGGGTTCTGGCCGGACAGCCGCGCTGGGTTCTGGCCGATGAACCGTTTGCCGCGCTCGATCTGGCCCACCAGCAGGCGCTGATGGCCCATTTCCGCCGTCTGGCCGATCAGGGTGTGGGTGTGGCCGTGGTGATGCACGATCTGTCGCTGGCGATGAACCATGCCGATCATGTCATCGTGCTGGAGCGCGGGACAGTGGCGGCCTCGGGCGCGCCCCATGTCGCACTTTCGCCCGAGGTGCTGCATCAGGTCTGGGGGGTCAATGCCCGCTGGTTCGGGGACGGGCGGGCGCGGGCGCTGGCGATCGGCTGAACGCGCCGGGGGGCAGGGCGCGGCTTGCAAGTATTGTCTGGCGGCGGGGTGCTTCCCACATGATGGGGCCTGATGTCGCGCTTTTCCGGTCGGGCGCCGCCATGGCGCGCAGCGGGCTTGCATGAATTGAACAAATATGGAACACCGGCCGCCATGTCGACTTCTGCTTCTGCTCTTCCGGCCCGCAGCCGGGCAGGCGCGCGCAGCGCCCTGACCACCCTTTCCGTGCGCGGCGCGCGCGAACACAATCTCAAGGGCGTGGATGTCGATCTCCCGCGCGACAGCCTGGTGGTGATCACCGGGCTTTCCGGCTCGGGCAAGTCGAGCCTGGCATTCGACACGATCTATGCCGAAGGCCAGCGCCGCTATGTCGAATCGCTCTCGGCCTATGCGCGCCAGTTCCTCGAAATGATGCAGAAGCCCGATGTCGAGCATATCGACGGCCTCTCGCCGGCGATTTCCATCGAGCAGAAGACGACCAGCCGCAACCCGCGCTCGACCGTGGCGACGGTGACCGAGATCTACGACTACATGCGCCTGCTCTGGGCGCGCATCGGGGTGCCCTATTCGCCCGCGACGGGCCTGCCGATCAGCGCGCAGACGGTCAGCCAGATGGTCGACCGCGTGATGGCCCTGCCCGAGGGGACACGCGCCTATCTGCTCGCCCCGGTGGTTCGCGCGCGCAAGGGCGAATACCGCAAGGAACTGGCCGAGTGGCAGAAGGCGGGTTATACCCGCGTGCGGATCGACGGCGAGCTTTATTCCATCGAGGACGCCCCCGCGCTCGACAAGAAGCTCAAGCACGACATCGAGGTCGTGGTCGACCGCATCGCGGTCAAGGACGGCATCCAGACGCGTCTGGCCGACAGTTTCGAACAGGCGCTCAAGCTGGCCGAGGGCCTCGCCTATATCGACCTTGCCGATACCACCGTGGCCGCGCTCAATGGCGAGACACCGCCCGAGGAGCCGAAAAAGGCCGGAAAGGGCAAGAACGCGAAAGGCGGCCAGCTCAAGGGGGCCGGGCTGCCCGACAACCGCATCGTCTTTTCCGAGAAGTTCGCCTGTCCGGTCTCGGGCTTCACGCTCGATGCGCTCGAACCGCGCCTGTTCTCGTTCAACGCCCCGCAAGGGGCCTGCCCGGCCTGTGACGGCCTTGGCGAAAAGCTGCTGTTCGACCCGCAACTGGTCGTCCCCAACGAGCATCTGAGCCTCAAGCAGGGGGCCGTGGTGCCCTGGGCCAAGTCGAACCCGCCCAGTCCCTATTACATGCAGGTTCTCGCCAGCCTTGCCGCCCATTTCGGCTTCAGCCTCGAAACCCCGTGGGAGCAGCTCCCGGTCGAGGTGAAGATCGTCATCCTCCACGGGACGGCGGGCAAGGCCGTGCCGCTGACCTTCATCGACGGCAAGAAGAGCTACACCGTCGCCAAGGCCTTCGAAGGGGTGATCGGCAATCTCAACCGCCGCATGCTCCAGACCGAAAGCGCGTGGATGCGCGAGGAACTGGGCAAGTTCCAGACCGCGCAGCCCTGCGAGACCTGCGATGGTGCGCGCCTCAAGCCCGAGGCGCTGAGCGTGAAGGTGGCGGGCAGCGACATTTCGGCGATTACCCGCCTTTCGGTCAGCGATGCCTGTGCATGGTTTGCCGGGCTCGACGCGCACCTGACCAGCCAGCAGAGCCAGATTGCCAAGGCGATCCTGAAGGAAATCAACGAGCGGCTGGGCTTCCTCGACAATGTGGGGCTCGATTACCTCAACCTCGACCGGACCTCGGGGACGCTTTCGGGCGGGGAATCGCAGCGCATTCGTCTCGCCAGCCAGATCGGCTCGGGGCTCTCGGGCGTGCTCTACGTGCTCGACGAACCGTCGATCGGGCTCCACCAGCGCGACAACGACCGCCTGCTCGAAACCTTGAAGCGCCTGCGCGATCTGGGCAACACGGTGATCGTGGTCGAGCATGACGAGGACGCGATCCGCACCGCCGACTACATCGTCGACCTCGGGCCGGGCGCGGGCGTCCATGGCGGGCAGATCGTCGCGCAAGGCACGCTGGAAGACATTCTGGCGAGCAAGGACAGCCTTACCGGCCAGTACCTGACCGGCGCGCGGCGGATCGAGGTGCCCACCGAGCGTCGCAAGGGCAATGGCCATGCCCTCGTGATCGAGGGCGCGCGGGCCAACAATCTCAAGAATGTGACCGCGAAGATCCCGCTCGGCACGTTCTGCTGCATCACCGGCGTCTCGGGCTCGGGCAAGTCGAGCATGACCATCGACACGCTTCAGGCCGGGGCCTCGCGCGTGCTCAACGGCGCGCGGGTCGTGGCCGGCGCGCATGACGCGATCCGGGGCCTCGAACACTGCGACAAGGTGATCGAGATCGACCAGTCGCCCATCGGGCGCACCCCGCGCTCGAACCCGGCGACTTATACCGGCGCCTTCACCCTGATCCGCGACTGGTTCGCCGGGCTGCCCGAGGCCGAAGCGCGCGGCTACAAGGCCGGGCGGTTCAGCTTCAACGTCAAGGGCGGGCGCTGCGAAGCCTGTCAGGGCGACGGGCTGATCAAGATCGAGATGCACTTCCTCCCCGATGTCTACGTGACCTGCGAGGAATGCGGCGGCAAGCGCTACAACCGCGAGACGCTGGAGGTGAAGTTCAAGGGGCACTCGATTGCCGACGTGCTCGACATGACGATCGAGGACGCGGTCGAGTTCTTCAAGGCGGTCCCGCCGATCCGCGATCGCATGGCCATGCTGGGCGAAGTGGGCCTGGGCTATGTCAAGGTCGGCCAGCAGGCCACGACGCTCTCGGGCGGCGAGGCGCAGCGGGTCAAGCTCGCCAAGGAACTGGCGCGCCGCTCGACCGGCAAGACGCTCTACATCCTCGACGAGCCCACCACCGGGCTCCATTTCGAGGACGTGCGCAAGCTTCTCGAAGTGCTCCACCGACTGGTCGATCAGGGCAACAGCGTGGTGGTGATCGAGCACAACCTCGACGTGATCAAGACCGCCGACTGGATCATCGACATGGGCCCCGAAGGCGGCGTGCGTGGCGGCGAGATCGTGGCCGAGGGCACGCCCGAGCAGGTCGTGAAGAACAAGCGCAGCTTCACCGGGCACTATCTGGCGCCGCTGCTCAAACGCTGAGGCCCACCAGATCCTCTGCGCGCGGGAAGGAACGGTGCGGCTCATGATCCTCCCCGCCCGGCGGGGAGGTGGCAGGCCGAAGGCCTGACGGAGGGGCAGGGGGCGCAGGTCGTGGCGCCTGCTGCCATGGTAGCGCCATTCCCCCTCCACCCCGCTTCGCGCGGTCCCCCTCCCCGCGAGGCGGGGAGGAACGGGGCGGCGCATGATCCTCCCCGCCTGCGGGGAGGTGGCAGGCCGAAGGCCTGACGGAGGGGCAGGGGCGCAGGTCGGGGCGCCTGCCGCCACGGCAGCGCCATTCCCCCTCCACCCCGCTTCGCGCGGTCCCCCTCCCCGCGAGGCGGGGAGGAACGGTGCGGCTCATGATCCTCCCCGCCCGGCGGGGAGGTGGCAGGCCGAAGGCCTGACGGAGGGGCAGGGGGCGCAGGTCGTGGCGCCTGCTGCCATGGTAGCGCCATTCCCCCTCCACCCCGCTTCGCGCGGTCCCCCTCCCCGCGAGGCGGGGAGGAACGGGGCGGCTCATGATCCTCCCCGCCCGGCGGGGAGATGGCAGGCCGAAGGCCTGACGGAGGGGCAGGGGGCGCAGGTCGGGGCCTGCCGCTATGGCAGCGTCATTCCCCCTCCACCCCGCTTCGCGCGGTCCCCCTCCCCGCGGGGCGGGGAGGAACGGGGTGGTGCATGATCCTCCCCGCTTGCGGGGAGGTGGCAGGCCGGAGGCCTGACGGAGGGGCAGGGGGCGCAGGTCGGGGTGCCTGCCGCTATGGCAGTGCCATTCCCCCTCCACCCCGCTTCGCGCGGTCCCCCTCCCCGCAGGGCGGGGAGGAATGGGGTGGTGCATGATCCTCCCTGCCTGCGGGGAGGGATGGGGCGTGGTTGTTTGCATATAAAGAAAACGGGGGCCCGCATTGCTGCGGGCCCCCACTGTCGCTCGCTGCCACCGGGGGCGGCGTCGGGTGGTGCCTGACCGGCGGATGAGCGGGCGAGGGCCTTCCGGGGCACGAAGCCCCTGGGCCGCTTTCGGCACCCTTGCTGGAAAGGGCGGCGAAAGAGCTCTCGTGCGCGTTCCGCATCGCCTGCCCGGGGAAGAGCAGGGCCAGGAACCGGTCCCATACGCGCCTGGGGGCGGCATGGCGGGCGTTGCCTGCTTCGGGCACCGCTCCCACGCGCGACGATCACGAGTCCCCGTATCACGGGCGATCACGAACGTGCGGGACGGACCCCACCGAAGCTGGGCTGGCGCTGTTCACGGGCAAGTTCCGCATCCGGCCCCTGCATTCGCAGGACGTGTGGCACGCAGCCGCTCACTACCGAACATCGGCGCTTCGCCGTTGAACTGCACCACGAACCCTTTGCGGACGCAGAAAGGCAACCTTTCCAGACCCGTGCGGGCTGGCCAGTGCAATCGACATTCCGTTCAGAAAGTTCGCTCGAAAAGCAGGAAAGTGGGGCAAGCCAAGGTGTTGGGCCCGGACTTTACGACACTTCATCGCTGTCGAGAAAGGCATGCTGCGCCCATCGGGTGAGTCGGGCAAGAGGAAAAAAACACGGATGGCGCGCCAGGCCTGAAGAAGCGATATGAAGGGGCTCCGAGTACTAAAAAAGGCCCCCTTCCGGCGAGGGAAGGGGGCCTTTTTGTTTGCTGCGGTGCAGGCTGGTGCGATCAGCGGCCCTGCTGGGCCAGCAGGCGCAGGCGCAGCGCGTTGAGCTTGATGAAGCCGGCGGCGTCCTTCTGGTCGTAGGCGCCCGCGTCGTCCTCGAACGTGACGTGGCGTTCGGAATAGAGGCTGTCGGGCGACTTGCGGCCGACGACCGAGGCCAGCCCCTTGTAGAGCTTGAGGCGCACGGTGCCGTTGACCTTGGCCTGGCTGGCGTCGATCGCGGCCTGGAGCATCTCGCGCTCGGGCGAGTACCAGAAGCCGTTGTAGATCAGCTCGGCATACTTGGGCATCAGCTCGTCCTTGAGGTGGGCTGCGCCACGGTCGAGCGTGATCGATTCGATGCCGCGATGGGCGACGGCATAGATCGTGCCGCCCGGCGTTTCGTACATGCCGCGGCTCTTCATGCCGACAAAGCGGTTCTCGACGAGGTCGAGGCGACCGATCCCGTGCTTGCGGCCCAGTTCGTTGAGCGCGGCGAGCAGGGTGGCCGGGCTCATCGCTTCGCCGTTGAGGGCGATGCCGTCACCCTTTGCGAAGTCGATCGTGATATATTCGGGGGTGTCGGGCGCGTCCTCGGGGTTGACCGTGCGCGAATAGACGTAGTCGGGCACTTCCTGCCACGGGTCTTCGAGAACCTTGCCTTCCGACGAGGTGTGCAGAAGGTTGGCATCGGTCGAGAACGGGCTTTCGCCGCGCTTGTCCTTGGGCACCGGGATCTGGTGGGCTTCGGCCCAGGCGATCAGCGCGGTGCGGCTGGTCAGGTCCCATTCGCGCCACGGGGCAATGACCTTGATGCCCGGTTCGAGGGCATAGGCCGAGAGTTCGAAGCGGACCTGGTCGTTGCCCTTGCCGGTGGCGCCATGGGCCACGGCGTCGGCGCCGGTTTCGCGGGCGATTTCGATCAGGCGCTTGGAGATCAGCGGGCGCGCGATCGAGGTGCCGAGCAGGTAGTCGCCTTCATAGCGGGCATTGGCGCGCATCATCGGGAAGACGAAATCGCGCACGAATTCCTCGCGCAGGTCGTCGATGTAGATGTGCTCGGGCTTGACGCCCATCAGCTCGGCCTTGGCACGCGCGGGTTCGAGTTCCTCGCCCTGGCCAAGGTCGGCGGTGAAGGTCACGACTTCGCAGCCGTATTCCACCTGAAGCCACTTGAGGATGACGGAAGTATCGAGCCCGCCCGAATAGGCCAGGACGACACGCTTGATCTCGGACATGGGCGGGCAACTCCTCAAAAGACGCGGCAACACAAAAGACGCGGGGCGCCTATCAGGGAGGGGGGCGGTCTGCAAGGCAAACGGGGGCGTTTTGCGCCCCCGTGTCCGATTCCCTGGTGTTTGACTGGAAAATCGCCGAAAAGGCGAATTTCAGGCCATCAGTTCATGAACCATCCGTGGCTGGCCACCAGCGACTGGCCGGTCAGCGCATTGCTGGGGAAGGCCGCGAAAAACAGGGCCACTTCGGCGATGTCCTCGACCGTGGTAAACTCGCCATCGACGGTCTGGCCGAGCATGACCTTCTTGACCACCTCGTCCTCGCTGATGCCCAGTTCCTTCGCCTGTTCGGGGATCTGCTTGTCGACCAGCGGGGTGCGCACGAAGCCGGGGCAGATCACGTTGGTGCGCACGCCCTTGGGGCCGCCTTCCTTGGCGATCGTGCGGGCCAGCCCCTCCAGCCCGTGCTTGGCGGTCACGTAGGCGCTCTTGAGCGGCGAGGCGAGCTTGGAGTGGACCGAGCCCATGAACAGGATCGCGCCCGCGCCCTTGGCGTACATGTGGGGCAGGACCGCCTTGCTGGTGAGGAAGGCGCCGTCGAGGTGGATGGCGAGCATCTTCTTCCAGTCGGCGAAGGCGAAGGCCTCGACCGGGTTGACGATCTGGATACCGGCATTGGACACGAGGATGTCGACCCCGCCCCAGGTTTCGACGACCTTGGCGACGCCCGCGTTGACCTGTTCCTCGCTGGTCACGTCCATTTCCACGGCCAGCGCCTGTCCCGGATGGCTGGCGTTGATGGCATCGGCAGCGGCCTGCGCGGCGTCGAGCTTGAGATCGGCGATGGCGACTTTGGCGCCAGCGGCGGCATAGGTCTTGGCGATGGCCAGCCCGATGCCGCTGGCCGATCCGGTGACGATGGCGATCTTGTCGTTGAGATTCATGGGGTAGGCAACTCCAGTTCAGGCCAGATCGAGCGTGACGATGCCGCGCTCGGGGCACTTGCGGTTCTTCCAGCGCGGACTGGCGAACGAGCGTTCCACATCGCGGCGGCCGGTGTTCCAGTGGCCGGTGACCGTCATGCGGGAGAACTCGTAGTCCTTGCTCTGGGTTTCATAGTCCTCGCTGCGGTTGATCAGGTGCAGGATCGTGACCGGCCCGTCCTGGGCATGGGCGGTCAGCGTGGCGAGGTCTTCGTCGTCGGCGAATTCGGGGGGCAGCTTTTCGGCAAGCCGCGCGGCGGCGGCCTCCAGCGCCTCGATCCGCTTCTGCATGTCGGTGTTGAGCCGGGTGCGGCTGGAATAGCGGATGTCCTTTTCGCGGTGGGCGCATTCGGCCAGACTGCGCGGCATCATCCCGTGCGCGCTGAACAGGTCGACCTGAAACACCAGCACCGGATCGCGTGCGGCCTGCGCGCGCGGGGAATCGTGGAGGTCAGCCTCGCGCGCGCGCTCGTCGAGCACGAATTGCAGCGGCGTGTTGGAAACGATGCCGCCATCCCAATAAGGTTCGCCATCGACCATGACCGGGGGAAAACCGGGGGGCAGGGCGCCGCTTGCCATGATGTGCTCGGGTTCGATCAGCCGGTCGCGGTTGTCGAAATAGGCGAAGTTTCCGGTCAGCACGTTGACCGCCCCCACGCTCAGCCGCACCCGCCCGCTGTTGATCAGGTCGAAATCGACCAGTTGGAGCAGGGTGTCGCGCAAGGGGCTGGTATCATAGAGGCAGATCGAATCGGGCGATCCGGGCAGGGCTGCCCACGAAGGGGTCATTCGCGGGGTGAAGAAACCGGGAATGCCCGTCAGCGCCACCGAGGTTGCCGCCCATTCGTTGAACAGCCGCCGCCCCCAGCCATCGACGAAGGGCGAAGGGAAGGGGATGCGCGAGGACGCCTGTTCCCAGAAGGCATGGAGCGCGCGAACGCGTCGTTCGGGCGGATTGCCGGCGATCAGCGCGGCGTTGATGGCCCCGATCGAGATCCCGGCGACCCAGTCCGGGTTGTATCCGTTGGCGGCCAGCCCCTCGAACACGCCGGCCTGATAGGCGCCCAGCGCACCGCCGCCCTGAAGCACCAGGACACATCGTTCGCGTCTCTTGTCAGCCATGCGTCGGTGTCCTTCTTCCTGCGCGGATCACGCATTTCCAGTGGCCAGCTTCGTGGGGCGGTCCCCCATGGGCCAGCCAGCGGCAGATGGAGATATGCCCGTGCATGTTTGCTCCGGTCTGAACAGGTCCTGGTGGCCGTCGACAGGCCGGAGCGGGCACAAGCAAACCCGGATCGGCGGGACGTCCGCCGAGCAGGTGTGGTGCAGTCTGGTGGGGCAACGTGAAACTGGCAAGTCAGGTTCCACCATCGTGGTTCCGATTTGTGGGAAGACATTTGCAAAAACCGCATGAACGGGTGCTTTCCATGCGGGCGTTCCATCCCTACATGGACGAGACCATGGCAAGACCGACCCCACAGGCATTCGACAAGAAGAAGATCGTCGCGGAGAACCGCCGCGCGCGGTTCGACTATTTCATCGAGGACGTGTTCGAGGCGGGCATCGCGCTCACCGGGACCGAAGTGAAATCGTTGCGTTTCGGCGAAGGGTCGATTGCCGAATCCTACGCCGAAGTGAAGGGCGGCGAAGTCTGGCTGGTCAATTCCAACGTGCCCGAGTTCAGCCACGGCAACCGTTTCAATCACGAGCCCAAGCGCCCGCGCAAGCTGCTCCTGAAAGAGCGCGAGATCGACAAGTTCCACGGCGCGGTCGAGCGCAAGGGCATGACGCTGGTGCCGCTCTCGATCTATTTCAACGGTCGCGGACGGGCCAAGGTCGAACTCGCGCTCGCCAAGGGCAAGAACGCGGCCGACAAGCGCGCCACGATCAAGGATCGCGACTGGAAGCGCGACAAGGCGCGCATCCTGCGCGAGCACGGCTGACGTTTCATGGCCTGCATGGGCCGCGCCTGTATTTGAAGCTCCATCCTGTTCGCTTCATGCCTTGGCAAGCTGGGCGGGCTTACAGCGTGGTTTCGTGATCCGCGCTCAACCTTTTTGATGAAGATTTCTCCGCACGCACCGCTCGAAGCGAAAGTTCAAGGTTCCATGCGCCAGCGAATTGCCACGATGGTCCGCGCGACGATGCCCACGCGCGAGCAGATGGAGCGCAATCGCTTCACCGGCCCGCTGGCCGCGCGTGCCGAACTGTGGCGCTTCAACCGGCGGTCGGTGCCGCGCGGGGTGGCCATCGGCCTGCTGGTGGGTATCTTTGCGATGATACCGGGCGTCCAGATTGCCGGGGCTGCCGTGATGTGCCTGCCGTTCCGGGCCAATGTGCCGATTGCGGCGGGGATGACCTTCCTGTCCAATCCGGCGACGACGCCGCTGTTCATCGCGGCCTCGCTGTCGGTAGGCAACCACTTTGGCTTTCATGCCGATGTGGCCACGTTCATGGCCCTGTTGCGGCAGGGGGCGAGCCTTGCGCAATGGAGCCACTGGCTGCTTTCGGATGCGGCCCCGGCGCTGGTTTTCGGGCTTTTCGTGATCGCGGCGGGCGCGGCGGTACTCGGCTATGTGATTGCCACATTTGCCTGGCGGTGGTGGACGGTGCAAAAGCGTCGCAAGCGGCTGGCCTTGCGCCGGGCCCGGTGAAGCGTGTTTCGAAGGCAGGAAGGGGACAGGCGTGCCGGCGCTAGCGGGCGACACATCGGGGCGTGAAAGCCGGTTGGACGGCGCGTTGGCGGAAATGAAGCAGGCGCGCGTCCCGGCTTGGCGCGATGGCGCGCTGGGGCTGGCCGCCGTGCTGGGCAGCGCCGGGCTCCTGTGGCTGGTTTCGGGCGACGGGCTTCTGGCGCTGGCCTATGCGCTGGGGCTGGGGGTTCTCGTGCTGGCGCTGCGGATGGGCTTGCGGTTTCTTCCGCGTCAGGCCGAGGCGGAACTGGCTGCGCCCGATTGGTCGGTCACATTTGCCGCGATCGAGCGTCCTGACGAGGCCTTGGCCATCGTCGACCGTGCCGGACGGCTGGTCTGCGCCAACAGTCGCTTCACCCAGTGGTTCGGCCATGGCGCGCCGCCGCGCCTGCCGCTCGATGCCCCTCATGGCGAGGCGGTCGAGGCTGCGGCGCGGGCCGCATGGCGCGATGGGCAGGCTGGATTGCCGCAGGTTTCCTCGCCCAAGGGGCGCTGGTCGCTCACCATCGCACGGGCCGGGCGGGGCGAGGATCATCTGGTCTGGCGGCTGGTGCCGCTGGCACAGGCCGATCTTCTGGCCGACATGGCCGCCCATATCGGCGGAAAACTGGGCCGCGCCCTCTCGCGCGAGGGTGTGCAGGCCGCCGTTGTCTTGCCCGATGGCCATGTGCGGGTCGCCAATTCGGCCTTCGCTGCCCGTGCGGCGGGCGAGGGCGCGCAAGTCTCGGGCAGTGATTTCGTCTCGTGGTTCCGCGCCGACGAGGGCGAGCGCATTTTTTACGCGCGCGAAGGGGCCAAGGGCGTGCCCTTGCGCTTCGTTCACCTGCCGATTGCCGATCCCGATCTGGGCGGGGGGACCGACCCGGCGCAGACGCCTTCGCTATTCCTGATCCTCGACAACGAGGCCGCGCTGGGCGACACGCGGGCGGGGCTGCCCCAGATCGAGGCACTGCTCTCGCGCCTGCCGCTCGGGCTGGCGATGACCGACCGCGACGGACGCTTCCTGTTCGCCAACCGGGCTTTCCTGCGCGCGGCGGGCCACGACGCGCCGGTGCCGCCGCCCTACCCGTCCGATCTGGTGATCCGCGAGGACAAGGGCGCGCTGGCCGATGCGGTGCGTCGCTATGCCCAAGGGGCGCCCACGGCAGGCGACGTGGCGGTGCGGCTGCACAGCGCGCCGCAGGAGCCGGTCTCGGTCAGTCTTGCGGGCGTGCGCGGGCTGGGCGAGGGGACGGTCCTGCTCAGCATCAAGGATTCGACCGAGGAAGCCCGCCTCAAGCGCGAGATCGCCCAGGCCACCAAGATGCAGGCGGTGGGTCAGCTGGCGGGCGGTGTCGCCCACGATTTCAATAACGTGCTGACCGCGATCATCGGTTATTGCGACCTGATCCTGATGCGCCACACCCCCGGCGACAGCGATTACGACGACATCCAGCAGATCAAGGCCAATTCCAACCGCGCCGCCTCACTCACCCGGCAGTTGCTGGCCTTCTCGCGCCAGCAGACGCTGCGCCCCGAAGTGCTGCAACTGCCTGATGTCGTGGCCGAAGTTTCGACCCTGCTGAAGCGTCTGCTGGGCGAGAAGATCCAGCTGGAAGTCACCCACGACCGCAATCTGGGCCTCGTGCGCGCCGATCCGATGCAGCTCGAACAGGTCCTGCTCAATCTGGCAGTCAATGCGCGCGATGCGATGACCGCCAACGGCACCGACACGAAGGCGGGCGGCACCTTGCGGATCATGACCCGTCGGGTCAGCGCGGCGGACGTGCGCGCCATGCGCAGCGAAATCCTGCCGATTGCCGACTATACCGCGCTCGTCGTCGAGGACACCGGCCACGGGATCAAGCCCTCGCAGATCGGCAAGATCTTCGAACCGTTCTTCACCACCAAGGAAAAGGGCAAGGGCACGGGCCTCGGGCTTTCGACGGTCTATGGCATCGTCAAGCAGTCGGGCGGCTTCATCTTTGCCGACAGCGAAGTGGGCAAGGGCACGCGCTTCACGATCTACCTGCCCGTCCACGTTCCCGATCCGGCGGATCTGGCCGCCGAGGCGCCCAAGGCCAAGGGCGAGGCGCGGCGCACGGAATGGACCGGGGGCGGGCGCGTGCTGCTGGTCGAGGACGAGGACACCGTGCGCGCGGTGGCCGAACGCGCGCTGGTTCGTCAGGGCTATGACGTGACGACGGCTGCTGATGGCGAGGATGGCCTCGAAGCCCTCTCGCGCCTGATCGGGCTGGGCGAGGACATCGATCTGGTCGTGTCGGACGTGGTGATGCCCTCGATGGACGGCCCGGCCATGGCGCGCGAGATCCGCCGGATCAGGCCCGACCTGCCGGTGCTGTTCATGTCGGGCTATGCCGAGGAGCAGTTGCGCCGCGAGATCGACATTCCCAACATGCATTTCCTCGCCAAACCGTTCTCGGTCGCGCAGATCGTGGCGGCGGTGGAGCACGTACTGCGCGGTTGAGTCGGTGTGGGCAGGCCGGTTCCGCCAAGGTGGAAGCATTTTTTCCACCGCCTGCGCCAGCCTCTTCGGGCTGCGTTCCGGGGCATCTGCTGATTGGCGAAGGCTTGTAAAACGCCGTATCGGCGGGTGTTTCCGATGATTTTCGGCCAGTGTGGAGGGAAATGATCGTTCCACTCTTGTTCTTGAAGAACAAAGTGGGTACGTGTGGGCTTGTGTTGACGGTTCGTGTCACCCATCTCTAGGCAGGGAGAAGCAGCCATGGCGGCGCAGCTCAAGCTCATTCAGGAAGGCACAGAAAAAGACATGGATCGTCAGAAGGCGCTCGACGCCGCGCTGGCCCAGATCGACCGCGCGTTCGGCAAGGGCTCGGTGATGAAGCTGGGCTCGAAAGAAACGATGCAGATCGAGTCGATTCCGACCGGGTCGCTCGGGCTGGACATTGCGCTGGGCATTGGCGGCCTGCCGCGTGGCCGCATCGTCGAAATCTACGGGCCGGAAAGCTCGGGCAAGACCACGCTGGCGCTCCACGTCATCGCCGAGGCGCAGAAGGCGGGCGGCACGGCGGCTTTCGTCGACGCCGAACACGCGCTCGACCCGATCTATGCCAAGAAGCTGGGCGTCAACATCGACGACCTGCTCGTCTCTCAGCCCGATACTGGCGAACAGGCGCTTGAAATCACCGATACGCTGGTGCGCTCGAACGCGATCGACGTGCTGGTGGTCGACTCGGTTGCGGCGCTCGTTCCCCGCGCTGAAATCGAGGGCGAGATGGGCGACAGCCACGTCGGCCTTCAGGCCCGCCTGATGAGCCAGGCCCTGCGCAAGTTGACCGGCTCGATCAGCCGTTCGCGCTGCATGGTGATCTTCATCAACCAGGTGCGCATGAAGATCGGCGTGATGTACGGCAACCCGGAAACCACCACGGGCGGCAACGCGCTCAAGTTCTATGCGTCGGTGCGTCTCGACATCCGCCGCACCGGGCAGGTCAAGGACCGTGACGAGATCACCGGCAACACCACCCGCGTGAAGGTCGTCAAGAACAAGGTCGCTCCGCCCTTCAAGCAGGTCGAATTCGACATCATGTACGGCGAAGGCATTTCCAAGATCGGCGAAATGATCGATCTGGGGGTCAAGGCCAAGCTTGTCGAGAAGTCGGGCGCGTGGTTCAGCTATGATTCGATCCGCATCGGTCAGGGCCGCGAGAACGCCAAGAAGTTCCTGCGGGACAACCCCGAAGTGCGCGACCGTCTGGAATCGGCCATCCGCGCCCGCACCGAACAGGTCGCCGAAGGCCTGATGGCCGAACCCGAGCCCGAAACCGAAGACAACGCCTAATCACTCCCCGATCCTCCCCACACCGTGGAGAGGATCGGGTGCAGGTGCCCGCGGCCACACCTGGCATGGCCACCAGTGCAACGCCTGCCAAAGATAATGGGGTGAAGGGGGCCTTGCCCCCTTCGATATCCCTTGTTCTTCAAAGTTTTTCCTTGAATCCCGAATTCGCGAAGCGACCGCAGCCCGTCCCGCGGCTTTGACTTGACCGGGGGTGCGGAGGGCGGGAAGAAGGACCATGACCCAAGCAACGGATTGGCAGGGCGGCGTTGGCCGTGCCTGGTCGCAGGAATGGCAGCGCACCGACCTCTCGTTTTCGGGGCTGACACCGGCCCTGTTGGAGGCCATCGGGCGCGAACCGGGCACGCGGGTGCTCGATCTGGGCTGTGGCGCAGGTGAACTGACCCTGGCGCTTGCCCAGCGGCGCGCGGGCGCACAAATTCTGGGGATCGATCTGTCCGCTGATCTCGTCGCAGTGGCCCGGCAGCGGGCGCAGGCGCGGGAAGGGCAGGAGCTGGCAGGCCTGCGCTTTGCCCAGGCTGACGCCACGCTCTGGGCCGAGCCGGATTTTGTTCCCGACCTGCTGGTGTCGCGCCACGGGGTCATGTTCTTCGATGATCCGAAAGCCGCGTTTTCCCATCTGGCCCATGTCTCGGCGCCGGGCGCGCGGATGGTCTTTTCCTGTTTCCGGTCGCCTGCGCAGAACATCTGGGCCAGCGCTTTGGCTGGTTTGCTGCCGCCTTCGGGCGCGTCCGGCAACCCCCGTGCGCCGGGGCCTTTTGCCTTTGCCGATCCCGATCATGTTCGCCAGTGCCTGGCCGGCTGGGACAATGTCCATCTGTCCCCGCATGATTTTACCTATATCGCGGGGCGGGGGGCGGATGCGCCGGAGCAGGCGATGGCGCTGTTTCGCCGCATCGGCCCGGTGGCGAGCGCCATGCGCCAGGCCGCGCCGGAAGCGCGCCCGGCAATCGAGGCGGCCCTGCGCGCGCTGATTGCGGCCCATCACAGTCAGGGAGAAGTGGGTTTTGCCGCGGCCGCATGGATCGTGACCGCCACGAAAGCTGCGGACGATCACGGTAAACGATGAAACATGCTTGTTCAGAGAAGCGGCCTCGCCTAATCGGCCTTTCATGACTTCGACGAACGAAATCCGCCGGTCCTTCCTGGAATACTTCGGCTCGCATGGCCACGAAGTGGTGCAGTCTGCACCGCTCGTTCCCTACAACGACCCGACGCTGATGTTCACGAATGCGGGCATGGTCCCGTTCAAGAACGTCTTCACGGGTCTGGAAACGCGCAGCATCCCACGTGCGACATCGTCGCAGAAGTGTGTGCGCGCGGGCGGCAAGCACAACGACCTCGACAACGTGGGCTATACCGCGCGGCACCACACGTTCTTCGAAATGCTGGGGAATTTCTCCTTCGGCGACTATTTCAAGGAACAGGCGATCACCCACGCCTGGACCCTGCTGACCAAGGTTTGGGGCCTTCCGGCTGAAAAGCTGCTGGTCACTGTCTACCACACCGACGAGGAAGCCGCCCAGCTCTGGCGCAAGATCGCAGGCCTGCCTGACGAGAAGATCATCCGCATCGCCACCAAGGACAACTTCTGGGCGATGGGCGACGATGGCCCGTGCGGTCCCTGCTCGGAAGTGTTCTACGACCATGGCGCGCACATTCCCGGTGGCCCTCCGGGCAGCCCGGACGAGGACGGTGACCGCTTCATCGAGATCTGGAACCTCGTGTTCATGCAGTTCGAGCAGACCGCAGGCGAGATCGTCGGCAATCTGCCCAAGCCCTCGATCGACACCGGCATGGGCCTCGAACGCATCGCGGCGGTGCTTCAGGGCGAGCACGACAACTACGACACCGACACGTTCCGCGCGCTGATCGCCGCTTCGGAAAGCCTGACCGGCGTGCGTGCGCAGGGCGAACACACCGCCAGCCACCGCGTGATCGCCGACCACTTGCGCTCGTCGAGCTTCCTTCTGGCCGATGGCGTGCTGCCCTCGAACGAAGGGCGCGGCTATGTCCTGCGCCGCATCATGCGCCGCGCGATGCGTCATGCGCATCTGCTGGGGGCGAAGGACCCCCTGATGCACCGTCTGGTCGGCTCGCTGGTCACCGAAATGGGGCAGGCTTTCCCCGAACTGGGCCGTGCGCAGCCCCTGATCGAGGAAGTGCTCGAACGCGAGGAAACGCGCTTCCGCCAGACACTCTCGAACGGCCTCAAGCTGCTCGACGAAGCCACGGTGGGCTTGGGCGAGGGCGACAAGCTCTCGGGCGAGACCGCGTTTCGTCTTTATGACACGTATGGCTTCCCTTACGACCTGACCGAAGACGCCCTGCGCGCCCGCGGCGTGACCGTCGACCGCGAAGGCTTCGATGCCGCCATGGCCCAGCAGAAGGCCGCCGCGCGCGCGGCATGGAAGGGCTCGGGCGACGCGGCTTCGAGCGAAGTGTGGTACGACATCGCCGAGCGCGAAGGCGCGACCGAGTTCACCGGCTACACCGCCACCAGCGGCGAGGGCGTGGTTGTCGCACTCGTCAAGGATGGCGCCGAAGTGACCGAGGCCAAGGCGGGCGAAACCGTCACCGTGCTGACCAACCAGACGCCGTTCTACGGCGAAAGCGGTGGCCAGATGGGCGACACCGGCACGATCTCGGGCGCCGATGGCCTCAGGATCACGATCAGCGACACGACCAAGCCGCTTGGCCGTCTTCATGCCCATCAGGGCGTGATCGAGGCGGGCACGATCAAGCTGGGCGACGCGGTGCTGCTGGCGGTGGACGTGGTGCGCCGCGATGCGACCCGCGCCAACCACTCGGCCACGCACCTGCTGCATCAGGCGCTGCGCAACCGTCTGGGGGCGCATGTCACGCAGAAGGGCTCGCTCGTCGCGGCGGATCGCCTGCGTTTCGACTTCTCGCACCCCAGCGCGCTTTCGCCCGAGGACATCGCGGCGGTCGAGGCCGAAGTGAACGCCGAAATCCGCGCCAACGAGCCGGTCTCCACGCGCCTGATGACGCCCGACGATGCCATTGCCGCCGGGGCCATGGCGCTGTTCGGTGAAAAGTATGGCGACGAGGTTCGCGTGCTGTCGATGGGCCGTCGTGCGCCCAGTGATGTGGCGGACAAGGCCTATTCGGTCGAACTGTGCGGCGGCACCCATGTTCGCGCGCTGGGCGACATCGGCGTGTTCCGCATCGTGGGTGAAAGCGCGGTTTCTTCGGGCGTGCGCCGTATCGAGGCACTGACCGGCGAAGGCGCCCGCCAGTGGCTGGTCGGCCGCGAGGAAGCCCTCAAGCACACGGCCAGCCTGCTGCGCACCACGCCCGACGAAGTCGAGGCGCGTGTGGCCGTGCTGATCGACGAGCGCCGCAAGCTCGAACGCGAACTGGCCGAAGCGAAGAAGGCCCTCGCGCTCGGTGGCGGCGGCGCCAAGGCCGAAGCGGCGGATGAAACCATCAACGGCGTGACCTTTGCCGGGCAGGTCCTCGACGGGCTGGATCCCAAGGAACTGCGCGGGCTGCTCGATCAGGCCAAGCAGCGCCTTGGCTCGGGCGTGGCGGTGATCGTGGCGGTCAACGAAGGCCGGGCCTCGATCGCGGCGGCGGTGACCGAAGACCTCGCGGGCAAAGTCAGCGCGGTGGACCTCGTGCGTGCGGGTGTCGAGGCGCTGGGCGGCAAGGGCGGCGGTGGCCGTCCCGACATGGCGCAGGGCGGCGGTCCCGATGGCGACAAGGCCGCGCAGGCGCTTGAAGCGGTCAAGGCCGTTCTGGCCCGCTGAGGCAAAAAGAAAAGGGATGACGAAGGGGGCAGGGCCCCCTTCACCCCGGGAACTGGTGCTTGCTGGCTGACGTGGCCTCGCCACCAGAGCGACGCTCGCCAAAGCTAATGGGGTGAAGGGGGCCTTGCCCCCTTCGTTCCTCTTTCTGCTTCTTCAATCCCGCAAGCGGGTGACCTTGAGGCGGGGGGGCACCGTCAGTTCGCCCTCGGCCATGATCTGCTGGCGGAACTGGTCGCGCTTCTCGTGGATCGAGGCGATCACCGGGCCCATGGCCACACCCAGATCGACCAGCACGGCTTCAGAAAGCTGAAGCGAGCTTTCGAGTGTTTCGGGCACGGCGTGGCTGGCCCCGACGCGATAGAGTTGCGCGGCATGGTGCGGATCGCGGGCGCGCACGATGATCGGCAGGTCGGGCGCGAGCGCGCGCAGCTTGCGCACGATGCGCAGCGAGAGCACGGGCTCGTCCATGGTCACGATGACGGCGCTGGCCTGTTCGAGGTTGAGCCGGTCGATCACCGCCGCGCTGTCGATATTGCCGAACAGCACCGGCAGGCCCGAGGCCCGCGCGCCGCGGACCACGGCGGGCTCCGAATCGATGGCGAGATAGGAGCGGTCGTGCTCGGCGAGCATTTCCCCGATCAGCCGACCCACGCGCCCGAAGCCCAGGATGATCGTGCGCTGGCCTTCGGGTTCCTCGACGCTCTCGCCCATGTCTTCGCCGCGATTGCGCAGGCGCCCGGCGCTCACGCGGCCCAGATGGGCGAGCAGCGGGGTGATGGTCAGGCCGATGGCGGTGACGATCTGCCAGAACTGGGCCGTGGCGGGCTGGATCAACTGGGCCTGCGCGGCGGTGCCGAGCACGATCAGCGTGGTTTCCGATGGGCTGGCCATCAGGATGCCCGTTTCCAGCGCGATGGCGCGGCCTTGGCCCCACAGGCGCAGGAGCAGCCCGGTGATCAGGGCTTTGGCCACGACGACCCCGAGGACGCCGAGGGCCAGTGGGCCGAAATTGGCCGCGACCACCCGCAAGTCGATCCCCATGCCCACCGTGATCAGGAAGACCCCGAGCGCGAGGCCCTTGAACGGCTTGGTGATGGCCTCGACTTCGGTGTGGTATTCGGTTTCGGCGATCAGCAGGCCCGCCAGCAGCGCACCCATGATCGGCGAGAGCCCCGCCGCGCCCGTGGCCAGCGAGGCGGCGATCACCACCAGCAGGCTGGCCGCGAGGAACAGTTCGGGGCTCTTGGTCTTGGCGGCCTGGGCGAACAGGCGGGGCAGGCCCACGCGTCCGAAGACCAGCAGGGCGGCGATCACCAGCGCGCCCTTCCACAGGATGTCGACGAGGCTGGGTGCGCCTTCCGCTGCCACCGGGGCCAGCGCGCCGAGCAGGAAGATGATCGGCACGAGGGCGATGTCCTCGAACAGCAGCATCGCCAGCGCGGCGCGGCCGACCGGGCCATGGGTGCCCGAAATCGGCAGGACCAGCGCGGTCGAGGACAGCGCCAGCGCCAGCCCCATGCCCATCGCGCCGTTCACGTGCTGCCCCATGCCCATCAGGACCAGCGCGACGAAAAGGGCCGAGCCAAACAGTTCCATCGCCCCCAACCCGAAGACCAGCCGCCGCATCGCCCACAGGCGGTTGAACGAGAGTTCGAGCCCGATTTCAAAGAGCAGCAGGATGATGCCGAATTCGGCGAATGGCTCGATCGCATGGGGGGTGGAGATCGTCACATATTGCAGCCACGGCACGTTCTTGACCAGCGAGCCGAGACCATAGGGGCCCACCAGAAGGCCCACGACGATAAAGCCGATGATCGGCGTGATGCGGAAGCGGGCAAAGGCCGGAATGACGATCCCCGCCGCGCCCAGGATCACCAGGGCATCGGACAGGGCGGAAGTGGGAGCGAGTTGGGCAGCCATGACAGGCAGGCTAGGGGCGCAAGGCCGGTTTGACCACCCGCAAGGTGACCACGTATGATCCGGGGCGTTCAGATCGTGGCGACGATCAGCTCGGCGGTTTCGAAGGCCTGCGCGGCGAGGGCTTCGGGGCTGATCCAGAATTGCAGCACATGGTCGCCCAGATGGCGCCCCAGGGCCTCGTCGGCGGACAGTTCGAGCAGGAGGATCTGCTGGCGGGCGCGCTCTGACTGGTCGGTTTCGGTCTGGCTGGGGGCGGCGAGCAGGCGGTCCGGGATGCGGGCATGAATGCGAGCGGCCGTGCGCACGGCCAAGGCGTGGCGATAGGCAAGGCGGGCGATGAGGTCTTGCGGGAACTGGTCGGCGCGGGCGGGCAGGGCGTGGAGCGTGGTCTCGACCGCCAGCGCGCAGCCGCGCGGGGCGATCAGCCGGGCAAGCGGGGCATATTGCGAGAACCATTCCCAGAAGGCGGCACGGACAGGGTCTGCCAGCGGGGCGAAAGCCCGCTTGGTGCGGGCAAGGCCATGCCATTCGCCGCATTCGGACGCGATCCGGGCGAGCAGTTCGCGGCGATCCTCGACAGGCAGATCGGGCCAGACGCTGCGGTCACTGGTGCGGGTAGCGCGGCCCGCTTCGCGCGCGAGCATCGCCGAGAGGGTCTGGATCGCCAGCCAGTCGTGCGGGAAGCCGGCCCAGGGGCGGTTCATCTGGCCATCGGCGCCCGGCGCGAAATCGTTGGGCGAAAGGGCATAGACGGCAACCGGGGAGCCCTGGGCTGCGAGCAGGGCATCGGCGGTGAGCGGGCCTTCGGGCCAGGTCAGGGGCTGTTCGCCCTGAGGATGGGCGAGGGTGATCAGGGTGGGGGTGAAAGGCCAGCGGGGCAGGATCTGCGGGGCGTCGCCCGCGTCGTCTTCGCCCATCACCCATGGCCATGCGGCGCTGGCTTCGTCCCGGTGCGCCGGGGGGAGGGTTTCGGGGGGCGCGACCTCGGCCCAGGGGCGGTTGTCGGTATCGGGAAGCCAGATCACCCGGCCAGCCAGGGCGCCGGGGGCCGGCCTGGACGCAAGATCGGCAAAGAACAACAGGGCGCCTGAGGCCGGAAGCAGGCCGTGCCGTGCCTCTGCGGGGAGGGCGGCGCAATCGACCTGCATCAGGAAGTGGAGGGGAAGGCCGCTGCCCGGATGGTCGGTGTGCGGGGCGCTGGGCCATTCGAACGCTGCGGGCACGCGCGGCACCCCGCCGTAGAAGCAGGGAACCGGGTCTGCCTCGGGGGGGAACGACTGGCGAAAGACGATGGCCTGCGCGAGCACCCTGGCAATGGCTGGGGGAATCGCGGGTGTGGGGGCGATTGGCGGCAAGGGGCGGGCAAAGGGGGGCGTTGCCGCCGGGCCGGGATCTTGCGCGGGTGCCGTGGAACGGGCGGCGGTGACGAAGGCGGGAAGGTCGGTGTCGTCGTCGGTAGTGGCGGTGACCGCAAGGGGGGCGGGTGTTTCGCTGTCGGTCTGCGCTGTGGGGCCGAATTTGCGACGGCGGGAAGGCGTGGACCGGGGCGATGGCAGGGAGGCGCCATCCTCGCCGTCCTGCGAGGCGGAGCGGGCACGGCGGCGCATGAGCAACAGCACGAGCGCGACAATCGTCACGATCAGGGCCGCCACGATCAGGGCCAGCCCGATTTCCGCTGCCAGCGGAAACTCGATACCCGCGAGATCCTTCATGTTGCTCCTTCGATCACGCCCGTCCCTGCCCACGGCAGGCCCCTTTTCCGGTGCTAGCCCGGCAGGGGGGCAAAAGAAAAGGCCCCGGCGTGAACCGGGGCCTTTCTTTTTCGTGCGAAATGGCGGGGCTTATCAGGCCCAGTTGGCCATTTCGGCTTCGAGGTTCTCGACGATGGCTTCGAAGAACTGCTCGGTGGTCATCCACGGCTGGTCGGGGCCGATCAGGATGGCGAGGTCCTTGGTCATCTTGCCGCTTTCGACGGTCTTGATGCAGACGGCTTCGAGGGTTTCGGCAAAACGCACCACATCGGGGGTTTCGTCGAACTTGCCGCGATACATCAGGCCGCGCGTCCAGGCGAAGATCGAGGCGATCGGGTTCGTGCTGGTCGCCTTGCCCTGCTGGTGCTGGCGGTAGTGGCGGGTCACGGTGCCGTGGGCGGCTTCAGCCTCGATGGTCTTGCCATCGGGGCTCATGAGGACCGAGGTCATCAGGCCGAGCGAACCGAAGCCCTGCGCGACGGTGTCGGACTGGACGTCACCGTCGTAGTTCTTGCAGGCCCAGACGAACTTGCCCGACCACTTGAGCGCCGAGGCGACCATGTCGTCGATCAGGCGGTGCTGGTACTCGATACCGGCAGCGGCGAACTTTTCCTTGAAGCCTTCGGTGTCGAACACTTCCTGGAACAGGTCCTTGAAGCGACCGTCATAGGCCTTGAGGATGGTGTTCTTGGTCGACAGGTAGACCGGCCAGCCCAGCGAGAGACCATAGTTGAAGCTGGCGCGGGCGAAGTCGCGGATCGAATCGTCGAGGTTGTACATCGCCATGGCGACACCCGCCGAGGGGAAGTCGAACACGTCGAGGTCGAGCGATTCGCCGTTCACGCCGTCGAACACCAGGCGCAGCTTGCCGGGGCCCGGAATGCGGGTGTCGGTGGCCTTGTACTGGTCGCCGAAGGCATGACGGCCAACCACGATCGGGTCGGTCCAGCCCGGAACCAGACGGGGCACGTTCTGGATCACGATGGGTTCGCGGAACACCACGCCGCCCAGGATGTTGCGGATCGTGCCGTTGGGCGACTTCCACATCTTGTGGAGGCCGAATTCCTCGACGCGGGCTTCGTCCGGGGTGATCGTGGCGCACTTCACGCCCACGCCATATTCCTTGATGGCGTTGGCCGAATCGATGGTGATCTGGTCGGCCGTTTCGTCGCGCTTCTGGACCGAGAGGTCGAAGTACTTCAACTCCAGGTCGAGGTAAGGGAGGATCAGACGTTCACGGATCCATTCCCAGATGATGCGGGTCATCTCATCGCCGTCAATCTCGACGATGGGGTTCTTCACCTTGATCTTCGCCATAGCGTTCTCTTGCCTTAGCCTGGGGAGTTGAACTGAACGCCCCTTAGCAGGTGAGAAACCGCGCGCAAGCGCACTTCCTGCGAATCTTTGCTATTGCGTCTCATCAGACGATTTGGGGCGAAACAGGCCGTAAATCGCGAGGGGGATCGCAGCGGCGCAAATCGTAGATCGCCTCCCCCATGCGGACGCGATGACGGCGCGTGATGTGCCAGCCGGCGCGCTCGATCAGGCGGGCAAAGGCCAGCGGGCCGTGGCGATGCAGCCAGATCACCCGCTTGCGGCGCATGCCCAGCGCCCAGAGCATATCCTGAATCGAGGCGTGGTTGTAGGAGAGTACGACGCGGTCGAATTGCCGCAACTGGGTGAACAGGCGCGGCAGGTCGATCACATATTCGACCACCCCGAGCACGGCGGCGGTGCGGGTGGGAAGCGGGGGCAGGCAGTCCCGGTTGAGGTCGGTCAGGATCGTGCCGGGACCGCGATCGACGATGTCGACCGGAATGTAGCGGGTCGATTCGGGGAGATAATCACGCAGGGCCATCAGCCCGCAGCCGATGTCGGCCACGGCCGGTTCGTTCGAGAGCCATTGCGCGGCCTGGCGCGTGCGGCAATCCCACCGATCCTGTAGCGCAGCCCAGAGTTGGCGCTGGCAGGCCAGCGTTGCGTCGATGGCGGGTTCCTTCATGGGCTGAGGTGGCCCGCTTTGCCGGATCGGATCAAGTTCAGTTGGTTCGCAACTGGCGCAATCTCGGGGCTATTTTTTGCTGCGCAGCATGGAAGGGGGGGGCGGGGCAAAGACGAGCCGCAAAAGACCCGAAGCATGGCCAAGTAATGCGCAAAAGAAAAAACCCCGCCGAAGCGGGGTTTTCGCGATGGTGGGCGTAGCAAGGATTGAACTTGCGACCCCTACGATGTCAACATAGTGCTCTACCACTGAGCTATACGCCCGCACCATCGTGTTTTTTCCGTCAGCCTCTCAGCGTCGGGAGCTGCCAACTACTCGCGGGGATTCGCCTTGGCAAGAGGGAAAATGCATTTTTTTTAGGCCGCGTTCGCAAAAATGCGATCCACCTCCATCACGAGGTCGCGCAAGTGGAACGGCTTGGACAGCACGCGGGCCTGGGGTGCCTCGCGATTGGCCTTGAGCGTGACCGCAGCAAAGCCGGTGATGAACATGACCTTGGTGGCCGGGCTGATTTCGCTGCAACGCTGGGCCAGCTCGATTCCGTCCATTTCGGGCATGACGATGTCCGAGAGCAGCAGATCGAAATGTTCGCGTTCGAGCAGCGGCACGGCCGCCGTGCCGCGATCCACCGCCACGACGCCGTATCCGGCGTTCTCCAGTGCGCGGGAAAGATAGGTGCGCATGGCCTCTTCGTCTTCGGCGAGCAGGATACGGATCATGATGCCCTTCTGATTGATATATCGTGTTGTCCGGCATTGCCGCTGGTCCGGCGCATGCCTGCCTGGCAGCTTTCGCTGTCAGGACACCGTGATAACGCCGGGCGGGTTAACAATCTTAGGTCTTTGGGCCTTTGCGTGACGGTATATCGAAGTGCGCGGTTTTGACAGGGGGCGCGAAGCGTTGCAGCCATGGAAGATGGCAATTCATGATTCCCCGGATGGACGCGCGGCCCCGACTGATTCGTCCGACATGGCCTGGTCTGTTTCGGAAGGGGGGCGCATTCCCGGCAGTGACGGGGTCCCGGCCTTTGTCTGGCGTCGGAAGTGTCTGGGGCAGCGTCTGGAGCAGCACTCGGCGCCGATCCCGCTGATCATTGCGGTGCCCCATGCCGGGCGGCACTATCCTGCCGGGCTGCTGGCCGCGATGCGCCAGCCCGAACTGGCGGCGCGGCGGCTGGAGGATCGTCTGGTCGATCTGATCGGACTGGAAGTGGCGCGGGCCACGGGGGCCACCTTGCTGGTGGCGCAGGCGCCGCGCGCGATGATCGATCTCAACCGCGCGCCCGACGATATCGACCGCGAGATGATCGTGCCTGACCCGACGGTGCCGGTGGGGCGCCTGATGCCGCGCCGTGGTGGGGCGGGGGGCGGCATCGGGGGCAGGGCGCAGGGCGGGCTGGGGCTGGTGCCGCGCCGTCTGGCGGGGCTGGGCGAGGTTTGGCGTGGGCGCCTGCCGGCCGTCGAGCTTCAGGCGCGAATCGAGGATGTCCACGTGCCCTATCATGCGGCGCTGGCGGACGAGCATGTCGCCGTGGCGCGCGACTGGGGGGCGGCGCTGCTGCTGGACCTTCATTCGATGCCGCCTTTGCCGGTCCGGGCTGACGGCGAGCCGGGCGGTACGTTCGTGCTGGGAGATCGCTTCGGGGCTTCGTGCGCGACGCGGCTTTCGGGGGCGGCCTTTGCGCATCTGGCTTCGTGCGGGGTGCGGGTGGCGCACAACCGGCCTTATGCGGGGGGTTATGGGCTCGAACGGCATGGGCGCCGCGATTCGGGGCTTCATGCGATGCAGCTTGAAATCGACCGCAGCCTCTATCTCGATGCGGCGCTGGCCGAGCCGGGCGAGGGGATGGCTGGTGTGATCGAAATCGTGAGCGGTCTGGTGCGGCGTCTGGCCGGGGAAGTGGCGGCGCTGGGGCAGGTGGCCAGCGGGCGTGGCGCGCAGACGAATCAGGGATGGTCGCGCGCGGCAGAATGAGGGCGAAAAATGAGGGCAGAAAAAAACCACCTGGAGGCTAGCTCCAGGTGGCCAAGGTTCAGGGAGGAGGTGCACCGAAGTGCACCAATCGGATCGAGCCATGAGGGGAGCGCCGATCCGATGTGATGAAGATAGGCAACACTCGCGCACATTGCAAGAGGTGGCCTGAAGAAAATTATTGCATTTTCTGTGAATATTTGTTTCCTCAGCGCCCCTTTCCTGAATGGGGCGTAAACCATGCGTTCAGGCAGGGGGAGGAGGTCGCGCCGCAGGAGTGTATCGGGCCATTGGCTGACCGGCATGGCGGCGGTGGGCTCTGAACGTTTCAGGGCCGTGACGGATCCCGCGCGGCGGGTGAAAAACGGAAAAAAATGTGGCGGGCGCGGGATGGCCCATCAAAAAAGCCCCCTTCCGTTGCCGGAAGGAGGCTCCTTTTTCAGTCGGTTGCGGCCTGCGCTCAGAGCGCGGGCACCGCCGGGACGGCAGCCGGCGCCTTGCCCTGCTGGGCCTGCATGCCGAAAATCGCGCTCATCAGGTCGAGCGAGAAGATGTGGGCATAGACCAGCGGGAGAAGGCCGCTCTGGGCCCAGCCGCGCAGCACGTCGCCGCGGATTTCGCGCAGCTTTTCCTGATTGACCATCTGGAAGCCGCGATAGACGAACGGCTGTTCGACGCCCGGCTGCTGGATGGCGACTTCGCCTTCCATGAGCAGGTTGTGCTTCTTGAGTTCGTCGACGAAAGCCTGCGTGCGCTGGCCGGCCTGCTCGAACTGTTCGCAGAACTGGAGCGCCTGCTTGGTGGCTTCGCTGGGCTCGCCATCGGTGAACAGGGCTTCGCCTTCCTCGAATTCGCCGACCAGGCCGCTGGCGGGATCGAAGCACAGCGACAGGTCATCGCTCTGCGGGGTGAGCTTGGCGAGCATGAACGGATAGCGGCGCGCATAGGCGGGCAGGTAGATCGGCTGGTCGATCCGGCCTTCCTCGTTCACGAAGACGTTCACGCCTTCGTTGAGGCCCATCAGCGCGAGCGGAACGGGGTTGTCGCCCGAGGCGAAGATGATCGGGAAATGGCGGGCGGCCTGCGGAAATTCTTCGACCGTGAGGGGAATCGCATGCTGGCCGATCAGCCAGGGCGCCGTCTGGGCCCCGCGCACGCGCCACGTGGCGTGGTCGCGGGTGTTGAGCGGCATGAGATCCTTGTAGAACAGGGGCAGGTTGGCTTGCGGCGCGCTGGCCATGTATTCTCTCCGAAAACGTTTGCGACGCCCGGCGCGCCGCGTTCGACATCGAACGCAACACGGGCGTAAAACCCGGCATAAGCGGTGCGCGGGAGGGTGACAAGCGCAGCGCTGTGCGAGTTCACGTCTTTATCGGGCCCGGATGGGGCCGGGCCGGGCGGGCCCGGCCGGTGTTTCAGACCAGCTTGCCCGGATTCATCAGGCCAAGCGGATCGAGCGCATGCTTGACCGCGCGCAGGATCGCGAGGGCGGCCGGATCGCCCAATCGGTCGAGTTCGTCGCGCTTGAGCTGGCCGATCCCGTGCTCGGCGGAAATCGAGCCGCCCCAGGCTGTTACCATGTCGTGGACCTGACGGCTGATCGCCTTGCCGTCGCCCGCTTCCCAGCTCGCGCGGTCGGCGCCGGGCGGGGCGATGACGTGGAAATGGATGTTGCCATCGCCCAGATGGCCAAAGCAGATCGCCTGCGTGCCGGGCCATTGCGTCTCGAACAGGGGCACGGCCTCCTCGACGAAGGCGGGCATCTTTTCCACCGGCACGCTGATGTCGTGCTGCATGGCCGGGCCGATCGCGCGTTCGGCGGGCGAGATGGTTTCGCGCAGGGTCCAGAAGGCTTCGGCCTGGGTTTCGTTGGGGGCCATCGTCGCATCGGCGATCAGCCCGGTCTCGAAGGCCTCTTCGAGCAGGCGCTGGGCGAGGTCGGGCAGGCGCTCGGCGCCGTCGGCATCGGCGACCAGCTCGATCAGCACATGCCAGGCATGATCCTGTTCGAGCGGTGCGCGGGCGCCGGGCAGATAGGCGCGCACGGCATCGAGGCTGTGCTGGGGCATGACCTCGAAGCCTTCGAGGGCAGGGCCGGTCAGGCGCTGCGCCAGCAAAAGCAGTTCGCGGGCCTTGAACAGGTCTTCGGTGCCCGCCCAGAGCACTTCGCGCGCGGCGATGGCCGGTTCGAGCTTGAGCGTGGCGGCTGTCACGATCCCCATCGTGCCTTCCGAGCCGATCAGCACCTGCTTGAGGTCGAAGCCGCGATTGTCCTTCTTGAGGGGGACGAGCTGGTCGAACACCTGCCCGTCGGGCAGGACCGCCTCAAGACCGAGCACGAGCGCGCGCATCGAGCCATGGCGCAGGACTTGCGTGCCCCCGGCATTGGTGGAGATCAGCCCGCCCACCGTGGCCGAACCCTTGCCGCCCAGCGAGAGCGGAAAGCGCAGGCCCCTGGCGGCGGCGGCTTCGTGCAGGACCTGGAGGATCACCCCGGCTTCGCAGGTCGCGCTGCGGGTGGCGGTGTCGACCGCGCGGATGGCGTTCATCCGGCGCAGCGACAGGATGATCGCGTGGCCGCTCTCGTCGGGCGTGGCCCCGCCCGACATGCCGCTGTTGCCGCCCTGGGGCACGATGGGAATGTGGTGGGCCGCGCACAGGCGCACGAGGGCGGCAACTTCCCCGGTATTGGCCGGCGCGGCCAGGGCAAGGGCCCGGCCCGTGAACCGGCCGCGCCAGTCGGTCAGCCAGGGGGCGACCGTTTCGGGATCGGTGATGAAGCCCTTGGGGCCCAGCAGGGCGGCGGCGGCTTCGAGAAAGGCGGCGCCATCGGCGCCCTGTGCAAGCGTTTCGACCATGGTGCCCGGCTACGCCCGCGCGGGCAACGCGGCAATCGCTTTTTGGAAAGATAATTTCATTGGCAACTTCATCGGCAATTTGCGGGCAATTTGTCTGGCAGGGCGTGCAGGTTAAGCCCATGTTCAACCGCCGGCTGTGAGGAGACGGTGCATAAAAGTCCGCGTCATCTCCGGAATTGGGGGGTGGTGACGGCGGACATGAGGGATCGTTAGTTTCGTTGCCGATGTGATGATGTCTGGTCTTGTCCACCCTTTCGTGGCCACGACGGCGCTGGTTTGTGCTGTCGCAGGGTCTGTTGCGCTTGCACCAGCGCTGCGTGCTGCCGTGCCTGTTGGCGCGGCGGCGGTCGAGGTGCGCGCGCCTTCTGCGCAGCAGGCAGGGGTGCCGCTTGACGCGGCGCCCTGGCGACAGGTCAGGATCGAGCAGCGGCTGATCATCCGCATCACGCCCGGCTTTGGCCGGGACATGCCCCCTCCGCCCCCTCCGCAGATGATGCCGCCGCCCCCGATGCAGGGGCGCCCGCCACACAAGCAGCACGCAGCCACCTGCCTGCCGCTTGGCACGATTGCCTCGATCCAGCCCTCGCGCAGCGACCGGCAGATCATGCTGATCCTGCGCGACCGGCGGCAGGTGCTGGCCGATCTGGAAAAGACCTGTAGCGCGCGCGACTTCTATGTCGGTTTCTACGTCGAGCGGACCGAGGACGGCATGCTGTGCACACGGCGCGATCCGATCCATTCGCGCGCCGGGGCGACCTGCATGATCACCCGTTTGCAGGAAGTCGGCCACTGAATGGTGGCAACAGCCGATTCGTGGGCGCTGACGCGCGGCTTTTCTTGACTTTCCGGCAGTATTCGGCATAGCGGCGCCCTATGTATGTCGGGTCCGTCGATCCGACCGGGAGGGCGTGACGAACAGCTGTTGGCGGTTAGCGCCGCATCGCACAGGTTCAGGTACGTCTCTTTCCTCGTTTTCGGAACATTACCCGCATGAAGTTTGCCGATCTCGGCCTCTCTGATGAATTGCTAAAGTCGGTCACGGATGCCGGCTATGACGAGCCGACTCCGATCCAGGCACAAGCAATTCCCTCTGTCCTGATGATGCGCGACATCATCGGCATCGCCCAGACCGGTACCGGCAAGACCGCCAGTTTCGTTTTGCCGATGATCGACATTCTCGCCCATGGCCGCCGTCGCGCGCTCATGCCGCGTTCGCTGATCCTCGAACCGACCCGCGAACTGGCCGCCCAGGTGGCCGAAAACTTCGAGAAGTACGGCAAGAATCACGACCTCAAGATGGCCCTGCTGATCGGCGGGGTGCAGATGGGTGATCAGGTCAAGGCGCTGTCCGAAGGGGTCGACGTGCTGATCGCGACGCCGGGCCGCCTGATGGACCTGTTCGAACGTGGCAAGATCCTGCTCACGGGCTGCGAACTGCTGGTCATCGACGAAGCGGACCGCATGCTCGACATGGGGTTCATCCCCGACATCGAATCGATTTGCGCCAAGCTGCCCGCCCAGCGCCAGACGCTGCTGTTCTCGGCCACGATGCCGCCGCCGATCAAGAAGCTGTCCGACCGGTTCCTGTCGAACCCCAAGTCGATCGAGGTGGCGCGACCTGCCAGCACCAACATCAACATCGCCCAGTACAAGGTCAAAGTGTCGAGCCGCGCCAAGCGCGAGGCGCTGCGCCACCTGCTGCGCACCGACAACGTGTCGACCGCGATCGTCTTCTGCAATCGCAAGACGACCGTGCGCGATCTGGCCAAGAGCCTCAAGCGCCACGGTTTTGCCGCTGGCGAGATCCATGGCGACATGGACCAGCCCGCGCGCCTTGCCGAACTCCAGAAGTTCAAGGACGGCGTGATCAACATTCTCGTCGCCTCCGACGTGGCCGCACGCGGCCTCGACGTGAAGGGGGTGAGCCATGTGTTCAACTTCGACACGCCCTGGCACCCTGACGACTATGTCCACCGGATCGGCCGTACCGGTCGTGGCGGCGCAACGGGCCGTGCGTTCACGCTCATCAGCCCCGAAGATGCCGAAGCGATCGAGAACGTCGAGAAGCTCACCGGCAGCCCTATCCCCGTGATGACGCTCGACATGGGCGAAGGCGAGGACAAGTCTGCTCCCGAGAAGGCCGGATCGGACAAGACCGGTCGCCGTGGCCGCGAAGAGGGCCGGAAGGAAGAAAGCCGGCGCGAGGACGGACGGCGGAGCCGTGGCGGCAAGTCGGACGGGAGCAGGTCGGATAGGGCCGACCGCAGCGACGCGCGCCGTCAGGAGGCCCCGCAGGATCAGGACGCCCGCGCCGAACGTGCGCCTGCCCGTCGTGAGGAATCCCGCCGTGAGGAGGCCCGTCGTGAGGAACCTCGCCGCGAAGAACAGCGTCGCGATGATTATCGCCGCGATGACCAGCGCCGCGATATGACGCGTCGCGAGGAACCGCGCCGCCGCGACTATCGGGCCGAGCCGCCCAGCGCGCCGGGCGAATGGAACGGGCCGATCCCCGGCTTCCTCCACGTTTCCGCACTCTGATCCGCCCTGAAAGGGGCGATCTGGCTGACGCAAAAAAGGGCGTCCGGGCTTTTGCCCCGGACGCCCTTTTTTGGTTCCGTATCAGGCGCCTTCGACCTGCTCGGCCAGTTCGAGCCAGCGCTCCTCGGCGCTTTCCTTGTCGGCGCGGGCCTTGGCCACGGCTTCGCTGAGCGCGGCGAACTTTTTCGGGTCGCGGGTGTAGAGCGCGGGATCGGCCAGCGCCGCCTCGTCGCGGGCGATGGCCGCGTCGAGGTCCTCGATCTTCTTGGGCAGAAGCTCGTAGTCGCGCTGGTCCTTGTAGGAGAGCTTGGCCTTGCGCGGCGGGGGCGGGGGGGCTGCCACCGGGGCGGTGGCCTTGGGCGCGCCTGCCTTGGGAACACCGGCCAGCCGCGCCTTGCGCTGCTTTTCCCAGTCGGCATAGCCGCCCACCACGATGTCGACCTTGCCCGAGCCGTCCATGCCCAGCGTCAGGTTGACCGTGCGGTCGAGGAAGTCGCGGTCGTGGCTGACGATCAGCACGGTGCCATCGTAGTCGGCGATCACTTCCTGCAACAGGTCGAGCGTTTCGAGGTCGAGGTCGTTGGTCGGTTCGTCGAGGACCAGCAGGTTCGAGGGGCGGGCAAATTCGCGCGCGAGCAGCAGGCGCGAGCGCTCGCCGCCCGAAAGCGTGCCCACGCGCGCTTCCACGAGGCCGGGATCGAACAGGAAGTCCTTGAGATAGCCGTGGATGTGCTTGCGCACGCCGCGCACGTCGATCCAGTCGCCGCCTTCGGCCAGAACATCGCGCACGCGCTTGTCGGGGGCCATCAGGCTGCGCTGCTGGTCGATGGTGACGCCGTTGAGCGTCTGGGCGAGGGTGACGGTGCCTTCGTCGGGCTTGAGTTCACCGGTCAGGATTTTCAGCAGCGTGGTCTTGCCCGCGCCATTGGCGCCGACCAGACCGATGCGGTCGCGGCGCGAGATGCGCAGCGAGAAGTCCTTGATGATCGTGCGATCCCCGAACCGCTTGGTGACGTGTTCGGCCACGATCACCGACTTGGTCTTGGTGTCGTCGCTCGCCAGCGCCAGCTTGGCTGCGCCTTGCGGGCCCGACATCGCGGCGCGTTCGGCGCGCATTTCGTGCAGCTTTTCGAGGCGCCCCATGTTGCGCTTGCGCCGCGCGGTCACCCCGCGGTGGAGCCAGTGTTCCTCGATCTTGAGCTTGGCGTCGAGCTTGTCGGCGGCGCGCGCTTCCTCGGCGTGGACCTGTTCCATCCACGCTTCATAGCCGCCAAAGCCGATTTCGCGGCGGCGCAGGCTGCCACGGTCGAGCCAGAGCGTCGCGCGGGTGAGGCGGGTGAGGAAGGTACGGTCGTGGCTGATCACCACGAAGGCCCCGGTATAGCGTTGCAGCCACTCTTCGAGCCAGTCGATCGCGGCAAGGTCGAGGTGGTTGGTCGGTTCGTCGAGCAGCAGCACGTCGGGTTCTTGCGCGAGGGCGCGGGCCAGTGCTGCGCGGCGGCGTTCGCCGCCCGAGGCGCTCTCGGCCTGACGCGAGAGGTCGATGCCCAACTGGTCGGCGATGGCTTCCACTTCGTGGGCCTCGGGCGCATCGGGGCCATGCAGCGCGAAATCGCGCAAGGTGGCAAAGCCCTTGAAGAACGGGTCCTGTTCGAGGGTGATCACGCGCGTGCCCGGCTGGACCGAACGCTTGCCCTTGTCGGCGTCGATCGTGCCCGCGATGAGCTTGAGCAGGGTGCTCTTGCCCGCGCCGTTGCGCCCGATCAGGGCCAGACGGTCACGCGGGGCGATTTGAATGTCGAGGTCCTGGAAAAGCCAGCCGGTGCCCTGATGCAGGCCCAGCCCTTCCCAGCTCAGGATTGGTGCTGCCATGGGCCGCCGCTTAGCCGTCCGGCCGGGCAAGGTCCACATGAACCTGTTGGAACGGCCTATTCACAGCTTGTTCAATGGCCTTGTTATAGGCACAACCCATCATGATGTTTCGACGCTCTCTTCTGACCGCCACGGGTGCGACGGCGCTGGCCTGCCTTGCCGGAACCTTTCTGGCCGGAACCTTTCTTGCGGGAACCGCGCAGGCACAGGTCCGCAACGAGCAGGACCGCGTGCGCGAGGATCTGGCCGCCGGGCATGTCCGCTCGCTGCGCGAGATCGAGGCGCGCGTCCTGCCCTCGATGCGGGGGATGCAGTATCTGGGGCCGGAATACGATGCCCAGGCGCGGGCCTATCGTCTCAAGTTCATTCGCGAAGGGCGCGTGGTCTTTGTCGATGTGGATGCCCGCACCGGGCAGATCCTGAGCGACTCCCGTTAAGAGCCCGACCCCAAAGTCTTTCGGGTCGGGCTCTAGGCGTTTGAAGGGGGCTCCGGGGCGCATTCCGGGCGGTTTTGCCCGGATTTTCGGGGCCGGGGCCACCCTGTCCGGCGATCTTGTCCGGCGATTGCGGGAACCGTTTCTTGACCGTTCAGGTTGAGAGGGCCATCTAGCCGGCATTGTTCATGTTCGCACTGCGGGCCGGTCAAGGCGGGGAGCCAAGGTACGGGGCAGTGTCGCAAAGGGGCCTATCACGATGCGTATCCTGATCGTCGAGGACGAACCGACCCTCGGGCGTCAGCTCAAGTCCACGCTCGAACAGAACGGCTATGCGGTCGATCTTTCGACCGATGGCGAGGACGGCCATTTCCTAGGCTCGACCGAGGACTATGACGCCGTGATCCTCGACCTCGGCCTGCCCGAGATCGACGGGCTGACCGTGCTGGGCATGTGGCGCAAGGAAGGCCGCACGTTCCCGGTCCTCGTGCTGACCGCGCGCGACAGCTGGTCGGACAAGGTCGCCGGGCTCGACGCCGGCGCCGACGACTATCTGGCCAAGCCGTTCCAGACCGAGGAACTGATCGCCCGCCTGCGCGCGCTGATCCGCCGTGCTTCGGGCAATTCCTCGTCGGAACTGATCGCGGGCGACGTGCGCCTCGATACCCGCTCGGGCCGGGTCACGCTCAATGGCGAGCCGGTCAAGCTGACCGCGCAGGAATACAAGCTCCTGTCCTACCTGCTCCACCACAAGGGCAAGGTGGTGAGCCGCACCGAACTGATCGAACATATCTACGATCAGGATTTCGACCGCGATTCCAACACTATCGAAGTCTTCGTCACGCGTATCCGCAAGAAGCTGGGGGCCGATGTGATCACCACCATCCGCGGGCTTGGCTACAGCCTCGACGACCCGGCGGCGACCCGCGGCTGAGGGCATGAGCCGGGCCGCCCGTCTCCTGTTGCGGATGGGCTACGGACACCACCGCGCCGAAGTGGCCGCCGCCAGTGCCGGTGGCCGCCAGCATACCGGCTCGCTGTCGCGGCGCATGCTGTTGATCGCGTTTGCCTGGGTGTCGTTCCTGCTGGTGGGCGGCGGGCTGGCGCTCGACCATACGCTGACCGGCCTTGTTACCCGCAATTTCGACGATCAGCTCGGCTACATGCTGACGGCCATGATCGCCTCGGCGGAAATCGGGCCCGATGGCGAGGTGTTCTTCAACCGCCCGCTGGGCGACCAGCGCTTCCTCGAACCCAATTCGGGCCTCTACTGGCAGATTTCGGGACAGGGGCACGATGACTTCCCCTCGCGCTCGCTGTGGGACCGCACGCTGCGCCTCAGGGGCGACCATTTCGACAGCACGCCGCACATCTACGATTCCGACCAGTTCGGCACCAACGAAAAGCTGCGCATGATCGAACGCTCGGTGATCCTGCCGGGCAGCAACACGCTCTGGCAGTTTTCGGTGGCGGCCAGCCGTGGGGAACTCGATGCCCAGATCGCACGGATTCGCTCGATCCTGATCTGGTCGTTCCTCGTTCTGGCGATGGGCCTGTTCATCATGGCCGGGCTTCAGACCTATTACGGCCTTGGCCCCTTGCGCCGCGTGCGCCGCGCGATTGCCGCCATGCGCGAGGGCGGGGCCCCCCGCGTGGACGAACCGTTGCCGCTTGAGGTTCAGCCTTTGGTGCAGGAAATCAATGCATTGCTTGATCATTCTGACAAGCAGGCTGAAGAAGCGCGCACCCACGCCGGGAACCTTGCCCATGCGCTGAAAACCCCGCTGACGGTCGTGATGAACGCCGCGACCGCGCAGGCGCCCGATCTGGCCGATACGGTGATCCGCGAGGCCGCCGTCATGCGCCGTCAGGTCGACCACCATCTCGCGCGCGCGCGCGCCGTGGGGCGCCGGGCGACTGGGCTGGCGCGTGCGACGGTCTGGGAGAGCGCCGATGCGGTCGTGAGGGCGGTCACCCGGCTCTATCCGCAAGTGCGCTTCGACCTCGATGGCAACGGCGAGGCGAGCGTGGCGATCGAGCGGCAGGATCTCGACGAAATCCTCGGCAATCTGGTTGAGAACGCGGCCAAATATGGCGGCGGTTCGGTGTTCATCACCATCGACGCGGTGCCCGGTGACGCGAAATTCTGCGACATCTGGGTCGAGGACGATGGCATGGGCATCCCCGAAAACGAGCGCGAACGCATCTTCGACCGGGGCGCGCGGCTCGATACCGGCAAGCCGGGGACCGGGCTGGGGCTGGCTATCGTGCGCGACGTGGCCGAGCTTTATGGCGGGGCGGTGGTGCTGGGCGAGAGCGAGGATCTGGGCGGGCTGCTCACCACCTTGCGTCTGCCCCGCGCGAAATAAGGACGCTTAGGCGCCGCCCCGTTCGCGCGGATGGGCGTTGCGATAGGCATCGAGCAGGGTGGCCGCATCGACGCGGGTGTAGATTTGCGTCGAGGAGAGGCTGGCGTGGCCCAGCAGTTCCTGCAACGCCCGCAAATCGGCGCCCGCGCCCAGCAGGTGCGAGGCGAACGAGTGGCGCAGGGCATGGGGCGTGGCTGTGGCCGGAAGGCCGAGCGCGATGCGTGCGGCGGCCATGGCGCGCTGGACCATGCCGGGGGCCAGCGGCCCGCCCTTGGCACCGCGAAACAGCGGTTCGTGGCGTTCGAGGGTCCAGGGCACTTGCGCGGCATAGTCGTCGAGCGCGGCGCGCACGATGGGCAGCAGGACGACCACGCGCTGGCGCCCGCCCTTGCCGGTCACGGTGATCTGTTCGCCCGCAGGCAGCACGCTGGCGGGCAGGGCCAGTGCCTCGGCAATGCGCAGGCCCGCGCCATAGAGCAGCAGCAGCACGGCCCGGTCGCGCGCGGCGATCCACGGTTCGGCCATGTCCGAGATCGTGTCGGCCAGCGCCAATGCGTCGTCGGTCGAGACCGGGCGGGGCAGGCCTTTCTTCACGCGCGGCCCGCGCAGGCGGGGGGCAAGGCTTTCGGGAAGGCCCGCCCGCGAGCGGGCAAAGGCGAGGAACGCGCGCAAGGCGGAAAGCTCGCGCGCGGCAGAGGTGTTGACGAGGCCCTGCTCGCGCCGGACGGCCAGATGCTGGCGCAGGCGCGCGGCGTCGAGCCGGGCGATGCTGGCCCAGTCCTGTCCGGGCGGGAGCGCCTCGATCAGGCGGCGCGCGGCAGTGTGATAGGCGCGCACGGTATGGGCCGAGCGGCGCAGGCCATGGGCCAGATGATCATGCCACTGGGTGAGAAGATCGGCGCTCATGTCACGAGATCGGCAGGAACAAGTTCGGCCAGAAGCGCGTCGAGCAGGGGCATGCCTGCCTCGGTCACGATCAGGCGCGGGCCTTCCTCGCGCAGCAGGCCATTGCCGATGTGGAACGCCCGCTTGGCCGGGTCGATCAGCGCGGTTTCGGGGAAGCCGAAGCGCGCGCCAAGGGCGGCAAGGTCGATCCCTTCGCCGAGCCGGAGGCCCATCAGCAGGGCTTCGCTGGCCTGTTCGGCGCGGGGCAGGGCGCGCTCATCGGCAAGGCCATGGCCCTGTTCGGCCAGGGCGCGCAGGTAGTTTTCTGGCTTCTTGTGGCGGACGGTGGCCGTTTCGAGCCTGCGGCCATGGGCGCCCGGCCCGATCCCCGCATAGTCGCCATAGCGCCAGTAGGTGAGGTTGTGGCGGCTTTCCTCGCCGGGGCGGGCGTGGTTGCTGATCTCGTAGGCGGGAAGGCCCGCCGCGCGGGTGCGCTCGCGGGTGAGCGCGAAGAGATCGCCCGCCGCATCGTCGTCGAGCGGGGTGAACCGGCCCTCGCGCACGAGGGTGGCAAAGCGCGTGCCGGGCTCAATGGTGAGCTGGTAGAGCGAGAGGTGGCCGGTCCCCAGCGCCAGCGCGCGCGCCAGTTCGGCGTCCCAGCTTTCGGGCGTGTGGCCGGGGCGGGCATAAATGAGGTCGAAGCTGACCCGCGCGAAATGGCGCTGGGCGACATCGAGCGCGGCGAGGCCCTCGGCGGCATTGTGGAGACGGCCCAGAAAATGAAGCGTCTCGTCGTCGAGCGCCTGAAGGCCGAGCGAGACGCGGTTGATCCCCGCAGAAGCCAAGGCGGCGAAATTGGCCGCCTCGACCGACGAGGGATTGGCTTCGAGGGTGATCTCGATATCGGGCGCAAGCCGCCAGTGGCGGGATGCCTGCTCGATCAGCCCGGCGACCAGCGCGGGGGGCATCAGCGAGGGCGTGCCCCCGCCAAAGAAGATCGAGGTCAGCTCGCGCCCCGGCAGCAGGGCCGCCTCGTGCGCCATGTCGGCGAACAGGGCGGCCTGCCAGGCGGCGACATCGGTTTTCGCGCGGACGTGGCTGTTGAAGTCGCAATAGGGGCACTTTGCGAGGCAGAACGGCCAGTGGATGTAGAGCGCGAGGGGCGGCATTGTCATGACAGCCGCTTTATCCGGCAAACTGCTCCGCCATCAACTTGGCAAAGGCGCGCGCACGGTGGCTGATCGCGTTCTTTTCCGCCGGGTCGAGCTGCGAAAACGTGCGCGTGTCGCCCTCGGGGATGAACACCGGGTCATAGCCAAAGCCGGTCGTGCCGCGCGGCGGCCAGGTCAGGCTGCCATCGATCTTGCCCTCGAACGTGACGGCCTCGCCATCGGGCCAGGCCAGCGCGAGGACGCTGTGGAACGCGGCATCGCGCGGCGCATCGGGGCCGAGCCGGGCGAGCTTGCCCTCGACTTTGCCCATCGCCATGTACCAGTCGCGCCCCGGACCGCCTTCGCGCGGGCCCTGTTCGGCCCAGTCGGCGGTATAGACCCCCGGCGCGCCGCCCAGCGCGGCGACCGAGAGGCCCGAATCGTCGGACAGCGCGGGAAGGCCGGTCGCCTGTGCGGCGGCATGGGCCTTGATCAGCGCGTTTTCGACAAAGGTCGTGCCGGTTTCTTCCGGTTCGGCCAGACCCAGCTCGCCCGCCGACAGGCACTCCATGCCGAAGGGGGCGAGGAGATCCTGCATTTCCTTGAGCTTGCCCTTGTTGTGGGTGGCAATGACGAGCTTGCCCGGAGTGAGCTGTCGGCGTGCGAGCTTGCGGCTCATCGTGCGACGGCCATTTCCTGCGCGGCGAAGATTTCCGCGCAGCCCATGCGGGCGAGGCGCAGCAGGCGCAGCAGGGCTTCCTCGTCGTAAGTCGCGCCTTCGGCGGTGGCCTGGACTTCGGCGATGTGGCCGCCTTCGATCAGCACGAAGTTGGCGTCGGCATCGGCCGAGCTGTCCTCGACATAGTCGAGATCGAGCACCGGCGTGCCCTTGACGATGCCGCACGAGATCGCGGCGACCTTGCGGGTCAGCGGGTCTTCGGTGATCGCGCCGGCATCCATCAGCTTCTGCACGGCGAGGCGCAGCGCCACCCAGGCGCCCGAGATCGAGGCGGTGCGGGTGCCGCCATCGGCCTGGATCACGTCGCAATCGAGCGTGATCTGGCGTTCACCCAGCTTCTTGAGATCGGTGACGGCGCGCAAGGAACGCCCGATAAGGCGCTGAATTTCCTGCGTGCGGCCCGACTGCTTGCCCTTGGCGGCCTCGCGGCTGCCACGGGTGTGGGTGGCGCGCGGGAGCATCGAATATTCCGCCGTCACCCAGCCTTCGCCCTTGCCGCGCAGGAACGGGGGCACGCGTTCCTCGACCGAGGCGGTCACCAGCACCTTGGTATCGCCAAAGCTGATCAGCACCGAGCCTTCGGCGTGCTTGGTGAAGTTGGTCTCGATGGTGATTGCGCGCATTTGGTCAGCGGCGCGGCCGGAAGGACGCATGGGTTCGGTTCCCTGAAGAGTGGCGGAAATGATTGGGCGGGGCCATGGCCCATTGCGCGGGACGCCGCAAGCAATTCCCGGTCGTTTCCCCCCGATCATGCCCCTGTCGATGAGGCGTGTCTTTTCCTTGGCCTTCTTTGGGGGGCGCCCTACATGGGAAGGATCATGAAAGGCCCCACGCTCACCGAACTGTCGAACCGCGCCCGCGACATTTTTCGTCTGGTGGTCGAGGGCTATATCGCCTCGGGCCAGCCGGTCGGCTCGAAGACGCTGGCCGGGGCCGGGGGTGTGAACCTTTCGCCTGCCTCGATCCGCTCGGTGCTTCAGGAGTTGCAGGACGCGGGCTTGCTGGCTGCGCCCCATACCAGCGCCGGGCGCATGCCGACCGAGATCGGCCTGCGCCTGTTCGTCGACGGGATCATGCAGGTGGCCGAACCTTCGGCTGCCGAGCGCGCGCAGATCGAGCGGGGCCTTGAACGGGGCCGTGAACGCAGCCTTGCGGCAGGGGGCACGATCGAGGCCGCGCTGGCGGCGGCGACTTCGGCCCTTTCCGAGCTTTCCGCCGGGGCCGGGGTGATCATGGTGCCCCGGCGCGAGCCGCGGCTCGTCCAGCTTTCGTTCGTGCCGCTCTCGCCGGTGCGCGCGCTGGCGGTGCTGGTGGCCGAGGATGGCGGGGTCGAGAACCGGGTGATCGACTTGCCCGCGCCGCTCGCGCCTTTCATGCTCGAACAGGCGTCGAACTATCTGACCGCGCGGCTGGCCGGGCGCACGCTGGGCGAGGCTTTGGCCGTGATCCGCGCCGAGATCGACGGCGGGCGCAGCGCGCTCGACGCGGCGAGCGCCGATCTGGTCCAGCGGGGGCTTGCGATCTGGAGCATGGACGGGGCACAGCGCCCGGTGCTGGTCGTGCGCGGGCAGGCCAACCTGCTCGACGAGGCGGCGCTGGGCGACCTCGAACGCGTGCGCCAGCTCCTCGACGAACTGGAAAATGCCGAGGCGATCGCGGGCGTTCTGGACGCCGCGCGCGAGGCAGAAGCCACGCGCATTTTCATCGGCAGCGAGAACCGGCTGTTCTCGCTGTCCGGCTCTTCGGTGATCGCCTCGCCCTGGCGTGATGGCGAGGGCCGGGTGGTCGGCGTGGTGGGGGTGATCGGGCCAACGCGGTTGAATTATGCGCGCGTCGTCCCCATGGTGGATTTCACGGCCCAATCCTTGGGCAAACTTATCGGACAAGACGGATTTTCACGGAAATGACGGACAACGAGACGCACGCGCAGGATCCCCAGGTCGAGGCCGAACTGGCTGGTGTGCCCGAGGACATGAAGGACAATGGTGCTGACAAGGGCGCCGAAGTGTCGACCCTTCGCGAATTGCTGGAGGCGGCCAAGCAGGACGTGCTCTATGCCAAGGCCGAGACGCAGAACGTGCGCCGCCGCCTTGAAAAGGACATCGCCGACGCGCGCGCCTATGCCGCGACCGGCTTTGCCCGCGACATTCTTTCGGTGGCCGACAATCTGGCCCGTGCGCTTGAATCGATCCCCGCCGAACTGCGCGCGGACGAGAAGTTCAAGAATCTGGTGACCGGGCTTGAGGCGACCGGGCGCGAGATCGAGAAGGTCTTCGGCACCCACGGGATCACCCGCATCGCGGCCAAGGGCCTTCCGCTCGATCCGCACCAGCATCAGGCGATGATGGAAGTGCCTTCCGACGAACATGAGGCCGGCACTGTCGTGCAGGAGCTTCAGGCGGGCTACACGATCAAGGATCGCCTGCTGCGTCCGGCCATGGTGGTCGTCGCCAAGAAGCCGGACTGACCGGTTTACGGGACGTATTTTGTTTGCAGGAACAGGGAACCCGTGCGGGGGCTCCATCGTACCACCCGGTGATACGGGAGGCAGATGGAGATGATGAAATGACCCGCAGGTTCCTTGTTCCCGCTTCTCTGGCCCTCGCCGCGTTCAGTCTGGCCGGTTGCGCCCGCAACTATGCCGGCGAGGGCGGTCTGGCAGGGGCTGGCGCTGGTGCGGTGATTTCCGGGGTGACCGGAGGCGATGTCGGCACGGGTGCGGCCATTGGCGGCGCCCTGGGTGCGGCGGTCGGTTCGCAGGTCAAGAAGCACAAGAGGGATTGCTGGCGCCGCGATGCTGACGGTCGCGGATATTACGTCTGCTGAGCCGGTCCAAACGGCAGCACGGCCCGATAGTCTGCCAGTGATGGCCTGTCGGGCCTGCCCGTTTTTTCGGAAAATTCGGACTCGGAAAATTCGGGTAAGGCCCCCCGTTCCAGCAGAAACGCATGGCGGACGATTTCGGCCTGTTGTTCGATCCCGTAGGCGGCAAAGGGCTTGCCCGGTTCGAACACATAGTCATAGCGGCAGAACGGATGGCGCCGCAGCGGCAGGAACAGGCCCTGCTGCCATTGCCAGACATGGCACAGTTCGTGGATCAGCAAGCCTTGCAGGGCCAGCGGCGCGCGTGAAAAATCCTCGTGCCAGAAATCGGCGCGGGGGTGGAAATGGATGTGCCCCATCGGCGCCATGACCACCCGGCGCGGCTGGAACGGCCACCAGCGCCGCCGCCGCACTTCCACCGCATCGAGGGCGAGCGCCTCGCCGAAGACGGAGCGGGCCATGGCCCGCTCGCCGGATGTGAGGGGGCGGGCGCTCATGCCGGCCTCACGGATGCTTCATGTGATCCATGTGGTCCATGTCCATGTCTTTATCCATGCCCTTCATGTCCATGTCGCCCATGCCTTCCCCGCCGCCTGCGACAGGTTCCCCGGCGCCCAGCACTTTGGCCTTGGCGCTGGCCTTGTCGCCATTGTCGAGGGTGATGGTCACTTCGGTCACGCTGCCTGCCTTGAGCGTGGGGGCCAGATCGAACAGCATGACATGGTTGCCGCCCGGCTTGAATTCGACGCTCTGCCCGGCGGCCAGCGGCAGGCTGGCCAGCGGGGCCATGCTCATCATGCCGTCCTTCATCGTGTTCTCGTGCATCTCGGCCTTGCCTGCCCCGTCGACATGGACGGCCACGAGGCTGCGCGCCGGGCCACTGCCTTGCGAGAGCGTGAAATAGGCAACGCCGGGATGGCCGGGAACGGTGGGAAGCTGGACCACCGCGTTGGTGAGCGTGGTGCCCGGCGCGTTTTCCGGGGTGGCGTCGAGGCTGGCGAGAACCGCCGGGGCCGCGCTCGATGCCGCCGCCTCGGGGGCTTTCTTGCCACAGCCTGAAAGACCGGCCGCGAGGCCGACAGACAGGCTGGCCGACAGGGCGAAAGCAGCCAGATTCCTGCCCGTGAGAACCCCGATGCGCATGACTATCATCCTTTACTGTCTGCCATGATGAAAATTGGCGGCTTTCATAGCATGGGCAGGCCTTGTGCCAAGCGCAAGCGCACCTATATCCCGCCCGTAACGAGCCGCCGGAGCGGCGCCTGCCCACAAGGGGGACGCCGGATGTTTGCGGTGTCAGCACGCAAGGAAATGGGGAAACATGGCTAAAGTTATTGGTATCGACCTCGGCACCACCAACAGCTGCGTCGCGGTGATGGATGGCGGCACGCCCAAGGTTATCGAGAACTCGGAAGGGGCTCGCACCACGCCCTCGATCGTCGCCTTCACCAAGGATGGTGAGCGCCTGATCGGGCAGCCGGCCAAGCGCCAGGCGGTGACCAACCCCGACAACACGATTTTCGCGGTCAAGCGTCTGATCGGCCGTCGCTACGACGATCCGCTGACCCAGAAGGACACCGAACTGGTGCCCTACACCATCACCAAGGGCAAGAACGGCGATGCCTGGGTCGCGGCTGGTGGCCAGGACTACAGCCCGTCGCAGATCTCGGCCTTCACGCTCCAGAAGATGAAGGAAACCGCCGAAAGCTATCTCGGCGAGACCGTGACGCAGGCGGTGATCACCGTTCCGGCCTACTTCAACGACGCGCAGCGCCAGGCGACCAAGGACGCCGGGCAGATCGCGGGCCTTGAAGTGCTGCGCATCATCAACGAGCCGACTGCCGCGGCGCTGGCCTATGGCCTCGACAAGCAGGACGGCAAGACGATTGCGGTCTACGACCTTGGTGGCGGCACCTTCGACATCTCGATCCTCGAAATCGGCGATGGCGTGTTCGAAGTGAAGTCGACCAACGGCGACACCTTCCTGGGCGGTGAAGACTTCGACACCGCGCTGGTCGAATACCTGGCCGACAAGTTCAAGGCCAAGGAAGGCCTCGACCTGCGTGGCGACAAGCTGGCTCTCCAGCGCCTGAAGGAAGCGGCGGAAAAGGCCAAGATCGAGCTGTCCTCGGCCCAGACCACCGAAATCAACCTGCCCTTCATCACCGCGCGCATGGAAGGTGGCAGCACCACCCCGCTGCATCTGGTCGAAACGATCACCCGCGCCGATCTGGAGCGTCTGGTCGCCAAGCTGATCGAACGCACGCTCGAACCCTGCCGCAAGGCGCTGGCTGACGCTGGTCTGACCGCCAAGGACATCGACGACGTGGTGCTGGTCGGCGGCATGACCCGCATGCCCAAGGTCCGCGAAGTGGTGAAGGACTTCTTCGGCAAGGACCCGCACACCGGCGTGAACCCCGACGAAGTCGTGGCCATGGGTGCGGCCATTCAGGCTGGCGTGCTTCAGGGCGACGTCAAGGACGTGCTGCTGCTCGACGTGACCCCGCTTTCGCTGGGTATCGAAACGCTCGGCGGCATCATGACCAAGATGATCGACCGCAACACGACGATCCCGACCAAGAAGAGCCAGGTCTACTCGACCGCCGAAGACAACCAGCAGGCCGTGACCATCCGAGTGTTCCAGGGCGAACGCGAAATGGCGCAGGACAACAAGCTGCTGGGCCAGTTCGACCTCGTCGGCATCCCCGCGGCCCGTCGCGGCGTGCCGCAGATCGAAGTGACCTTCGACATCGACGCGAACGGCATCGTCAACGTCTCGGCCAAGGACAAGGGCACCGGCAAGGAGCAGCAGATCCGCATCCAGGCCTCGGGTGGCCTGTCGGACAACGACATCGACCAGATGGTCAAGGACGCGGAGAAGTTCGCGGCCGACGACAAGAAGCGTCGTGAAGCGGCTGAAGCCAAGAACAACGCCGACAGCCTCGTCCACGCCACCGAGCGCCAGCTCGAAGAGCATGGCGACAAGGTCGACGCTGCGCTCAAGGCCGAAATCGAGGCAGCCCTTGCCGAAGCCAAGACCGCCATCGAAAGCGGCGACGCCGACGCGATGACCGCCAAGACCCAGGCCCTCACCGAAAAGGCGATGAAGCTGGGCCAGGCGATCTACGAGAAGGAACAGGCCGGTGCGGCGTCTCCGGGTGCCGAAGGCCCCAAGGACGACGGTGTGGTCGACGCCGAGTTCTCGGAAGTGGACGACACCAAGGCTTGATCTGCAACATGACCCCCTCCCTTGCCCCATCGGGGGCGGGGGAAGGGGAGAGGTTCCAGGGGACCGCCAGACCGGCCTTCGCCGACCGGCATCTCAGGCCCTCTCCCCTCGCGGGGAGAGGGCTTATCTATGGCAGTTGAAGCCGACTATTACGAATTGCTCGAAGTGGAGCGCACGGCCGATGACAAGATCATCAAGTCCGCGTTCCGCAAGCTGGCCATGCGCTATCACCCCGACAAGAATCCGGGTGACCAGGAATCCGAGGCCAAGTTCAAGCAGATCAACGAGGCCTATGCCTGCCTGTCCGACCCGCAGAAGCGGGCGGCTTATGATCGCTATGGCCATGCCGCTTTCCAGCAGGGCGGTCCGGGTGGTCCGGGCGGCGGCGCCGGTTTCGGTGGTGGCGACTTTGGCGACATCGGCGATATTTTCGAGACGATCTTCGGCGGCGCCTTTGGCGGCGGCGGGGGCCGCCAGCAGAGCCGGCGCGGCGCCGACTTGCGCTATGACATGGAGATCACCCTCGAAGAGGCGTTCCATGGCAAGACCGCCGAAATCAATGTCGAGGTTTCGCAGGCCTGCGAGCCGTGCGGCGGGTCGGGCGCGACGCCCGGCACTTCGGTGCGCCGCTGCAACCTGTGTGGCGGACATGGCAAGGTCCGTGCCCAGCAGGGCTTCTTCATGGTCGAGCGGGCGTGCCCCAATTGCCACGGGCGCGGCGAGGTCATCGAAAAGCCCTGCCGCAATTGCCGGGGCGAGGGCCGGGTCGATACCCCCCAGACGCTCTCGGTCGATGTTCCCGCAGGTGTCGATACCGGCACGCGCATCCGCCTTGCCGGCAAGGGCGAGGCAGGACCGGGCGGGGCCCCGGCGGGCGACCTCTACATCTTCCTCCACATTGCCCGGCACAAGGTGTTCGAGCGCGACGGCACCACCCTGCTGACCCGCGCCCCGATCAGCTTCACGACCGCCGCACTCGGTGGCGAGATCGAGATCCCCGGTCTCGACGGCAGCCGCCACACGATCGAGATTCCTGCCGGAATCCAGAGTGGCAAGCAGTTGCGCAAGCGCGGTGCGGGCATGCCCGTGTTGCAGGGGCGCGGCTCGGGCGATCTGGTCGTGGAAATCCAGGTCGAGACGCCGACCCGTCTCTCGGCCCGCCAGCGCGAACTGCTGCGCGAATTCCAGTCGACCGAAACCGGCGAGGAATGCCCGCAATCGAAGGGCTTTTTCGAGCGGATCAAGGATGCCTGGACCGATCTGACCGAATGACCGGATGATCGATGCCCCGAAGGCCCTGTCGCGCGTTCTTCTGACGCACGGCAGGGCCTTCGTATATTGACGACCTAGCGCCCCATTCGCTCCAGAACTTCGGCGCGCAAGGCGGGGACCAGCCCCGGATCGGCCTGAAGGCGGGCTTCTTCCTCGTCGAGGATGGCGAGGAAAGCGCGGCGCTTGAAGCTGCGCACCACGGTTTCGTCCAGGGCCATGTCGAGGGTCGAGCAGACCATGTCGATCAGCCGTTCGGCCCCGTTCAGCCGCCCCCACAGATAGTCGTTCTCGCGCCAGGCCCGGCTGAAAAACGCGCCGAAGTGGGTGAACGCAATGCCCTTGAGGCAGGCGCGCGTGCCGCCGGGCCGGATCGCGGTGGCGTCCTCGGGCGAGATGCGGTCCACTTTCACCGAATCAAATTCGCCCAGGCCATCGCCCTGATAGAGCGGCAAAGTGGCCACGTCGTAGAACGGAAAGCCCAGATAGGCATGGAGGAACCGCCGCCGCAGCGGCTTGTCCATGGCCTCGATCGCGCGGACGAATAGCGCATCGACCTCGTCGTCGAGCCGGGCCAGATCGCGCCGCGCGGCAATCTGGGCGAGGACTGCGCCCGGATGGGTGGCAAACTGCGCCGCATGATCGGAAAAACCGGGGCCAAGCCCGGCAAGGCTGGCCTGTGCCTGATAGAGCGCCTGCGCCTGATAGACGACATCGCGCGCGGCCTCGCGCATGGCCGGCGCGATACCATCGGCCTCGTCCCAGTTGGAGGTGAGCCGCCGGGCGAGCAGCTTCAGGCGGCGAATGCGGAAATTGAGATCGTGGGCGCGGAAAAAGGCGATAGCCGCCTGGCTGGCCCCGCCGCTGCGTTCACTCAGGTGGTTGAGGCCGAGGCTTTCGAGATGGGCCCAAAGCCGTTCCTCGACCGGCGCGGCCCCGCGCCCGCTGTGCGGATCGGCGCCCAGTTCGGCGGCGAGCGGGGCGGGCAGGGCCTGGGCGATCAGGGCGGCCAGATCGGCGACGATCCCGGCCAGCTTGACTTGCGCATAGCTGTGAAAGGCAAAACCGGCCTGCTCGGCGGCGGCCTGCTGGGCGCGGGCGCGCCAGCTGATCAGGCGGGCATGGCTCGGGCGGTCGAAGAACAGGGTGTGGCCGAACAGGCGCACGACGGTGTCCTCGATCTCGGGCTTGAGGTTCTCGACAATGGCCCGCACCCGCTGGCGCTCGCGCGACTGGCGTTCGAGGGCTTCGAGGTTGTCGCGGATCGGCTGTTCGCGCGGGATGGTCGAAAGCGCGCCGAAGATGGCCGAGAGGAAGCCGATCGGGGCGGGGGCCTGCGAAGCGGGGCTGGCGCCCGGATTGTGGGGGGCGGGATCGAGATAGACGAAGCGGCGGTCGACCTCGCGCCGCGAGGGGCGGCTGGTGAGGGCGGACATGGCCGGTCCGAACGGGCGGTTGGCCAGAACGGCGCCATCGACGAGGGCGGCCTGGTCGAGCGTGCCTTGTCGCCAGCGGTGCGGCATGATCCGGGCCACGAACGCCTCGCGCCCCGGCCAGCCCTGCCCCCGTTCGGCCATGAGTTGGTCGATCTCGGCCAGGGTGAGCGGGGGAAAGGCGCCCGGAAAGCTGGCCGTGGCGCGCGCGGCCAGCACGAGTTCGGGCAGTGCGGCCATCGGCCTGCCGTGCAGGGTTGCGATCTGGGCCTGGAACCCGATGGCCAGACGGTGCTCGTTTTCCTCGACCAGCGGGGGGCTGTTGAGGTGAAGCGGGGTGGGGTGGCCGGTAAAGTCCGTGGCGGTCACCAGCAGGTCGAGCGGGTGGCGCGGGGGCAGGAGCGGGGCGTCGGCCGGGCTGCGGGCCATGGCGTCGAGCGCTTCGGCCAGCAGGCGTGAGAAGCCGATCCCGCTGAACGGCGGGGCGAACCAGCGCGCGCGGATCAGCCGCGAGACCTTGCGCCGCACTTCGCCGCGCAACGCCGGGCCCAGTTGGCGGGCCAGATCATGCCCGCCGGGCTGGAGTCCGGGCCAGCGCAGGGCTGCCCAGACCAGCGGCTGGGCCCAGAACTTGGCAAGGCGGCCCCAGGGGCGGGCATCGGGATCGAGCAGGATGTCGCTGTCGGCGCGTTCGAGCCAGAGATGGGTGAGCGGTTCGAGGCTCTGTCCGGTGGCCAGCGCCTGGGCGAGGAAGACCGCGTTGATGCCCCCCGCGCTCGCGCCCGAGAGAATGTCGATCATCACCCGCAGCGACAGCCCCCGGTCCTGCGCGATGGTTTCGAACAGGGCGCGCCAGACCGCTTCGGTGCCCGATGGTTCTGCCGTGTCGGGCGCGGCATTGCGGGAGTGGGCATGGTGGGCCCTGCTCGCACGCAGGAGATGCCAGAGTTCCTTGGTAACCCCATGCATGTAGACGGCCAGGCTGATGCCGCCGGTGGAAACGAGAGCCAGTCGCAGTTCTTTCTGCCGCATGCAATCACCATGGCAGGCTTTGCCCATGCCCGCCAGTAGGGCTACACTGATGTAAATCCTGCCGACAGCCACGGGGTGAAGATGTCAGATTCACCGACAATTTACGCACATCGGGCTAAGACCCTGTCCGTGGCGGCCCTATCCGGGCGAAACGGTAACTTTGGGGAACGATGATCCGCCTGTTCAAACACTATATTCCCAAAGCGGTCTTTCTGCTGGGGGTCATCGATTTCTGGCTGCTGATCCTGGCGGGCGAGCTGGGCTGGAGGGTGCGTGCCTACCAGTTGTCCATCGACAGCGGGTCCATTGGCGACCGGCTGGTGCCCTTGCTGTTGTTCGCGGTGCTGGTGCAGACGGCGATGGTCTCGGTCGGGGTCTATGGCTCGGATGCGCTGCGTTCGATGCGCTATGCGACCGCGCGGTTGATGGTGGCGATCAGCCTGGGGATCATCGCGCTGTCGGTGGTCTATTTCCTGCTGCCGGGGCACACGCTGTGGCGCTCGAACCTGTTTTACGCGATGATGCTCTCGCTCGGTTTGCTGATCGGCGTGCGGGTTGCCCTCGGCGGCTTTCTGGGGACGGCGGCGTTCCGGCGGCGGGTTCTCGTGCTCGGCGCGGGGCAGCGGGCCGACCGGCTGCGCAAGCTGGGCGAGCGGCGCGAAGCGGGCTTCATGATCGTCGGCTTTGTCGCGATGAGCGCGCAAGAACCGGTCATCGAGGAGGCGATCAGCCGCGATGCCCTGCCCAATCTTACCCGGTTCGTCGAGAATCTCGGGGTCAGCGAGGTCGTTCTCGCGCTCGAGGAGCGGCGCAATGCCCTGCCGCTCAAGGATCTGCTGCGGATCAAGACCACCGGGGTCCATGTCAACGACTTCTCCACCTTCGTCGAGCGCGAGACGGGGCGGGTCGACCTCGACACCGTCAATCCGAGCTGGCTGATCTTCTCCGACGGGTTTGCTTCAGGGCGGATGCTCTCGGGCGCGGTCAAGCGGGCCTTCGACATTGCCGCGAGCCTGCTGCTGCTGGTGCTGACCGCGCCGGTCATCGCGGTCTTTGCCGTGCTGGTAAAGCTCGACAGCAAGGGCCCGGCGTTCTTCCGCCAGACCCGCGTGGGTCTTTATGGGCAGAGCTTCGACCTCATCAAGCTGCGGTCCATGCGCACCGACGCGGAAGCGGGGGGCGCGCAGTGGGCGGCCAAGAACGACCCGCGCGTGACCCGCATCGGTGGCCTGATCCGCAAGTTGCGCATCGACGAACTGCCGCAGACCTGGACCGTGCTGAAAGGCGAGATGAGCTTTGTCGGCCCGCGTCCCGAACGCCCCGAATTCGTCACCGGGCTTGAGGAAGAACTGCCCTATTATGCCGAGCGCCACATGGTGAAGCCGGGGATCACCGGCTGGGCGCAGATCAACTATCCCTATGGCGCCTCGATCGAGGACGCGCGCAACAAGCTCGAATACGACCTCTACTATGCCAAGAACTATACCCCGTTCCTTGATCTCCTGATCCTGCTTCAGACGCTGCGTGTCGTGCTCTGGCACGAAGGCGCGCGCTGAGCGGGGAGGGGCCATGCACGCGCCTTCAGAATGGACGGGGCTGTCAGGCTGGGGGGGGCTGGGCCAATGGGGCTTCGTGCTGGCGGCCTTTGCCGCGCTCGTGCTGGGGGGCTGGCAGATCGAGCGGTATCGGCGGGGGCATGACGCAGCGCGCGCGCGCGCGGTCAGGCTGGCTCCGATCGTGGCGGTGCTGGTCTGCGCGCTCTGGGCGCTGATCGAGGCGACATATGGTCCGGGCGACCCGGCGGCGCTGATCGCCGATGTGGCGCGCAATCTGGCCTGCCTGGGGCTGGTCTATGCGCTGTTCGTCGACGACGGGCGGCACGAGACGGTCGCGCCGGTGCGTCCGGTGCTGGTCGTGCTGGCGGTCGTCGAGCTTCTGCAACCGGCCCTGCTGGTCTTGCGCCTGCGCCTTGGCATGGATGGTCTGCCAGATTCCCATGAACTGGTGATGATCTTCGAGATTTCGGTGATCCTGCGCCTGCTGGTGATCACCGGGGCGCTGGTGCTGGTCCACAATCTCTATGTCGGGGCCATGGGGCCCCAGCGTCAGGCTCTGCGCTGGACATGCGGGGCCCTCGCGCTGATCTGGGGTTATGACCTCAATTTCTACACGATGGTCTATCTCGTCAATGCGATGCCCGCCCAGTTGGTCGGCCTGCGCGCGCTGGTGGCCTTGCTGGGCATGGGCGTGCTGGGGATGGGGGCGATGCGCGAGCGGTCGCAGGCGCGGTTTTCGCCCTCGCGGGCCGTGGCGTTCCAGTCGCTCTCGCTGCTGGTCATCGGCGGGTACATGCTGCTCATGGTCGCCGTGGCGCAGTCGGTGGCCTGGCTGGGCGGCGGGGCGACGATGCTCACCCAGCTCGGCTTTGTCTTTGCCACGACCGTGCTGGTGCTGGTGCTGGTCCCCTCGCAGCGCCTGCGCGGCTGGCTCAATGTCATGGTGTCCAAGCACTTCTTCCAGCACCGCTACGACTATCGCGCCGAATGGCTGCGGTTCACCCGCACGATCGGGCAGGGGCATAGTGTGCAGGGGCTGGGCGGGCAGGAAACCGGCGACGCCACCTCGCTCCACGCCCGCGTGGTGCAGGCTCTGGCCGACATAACCGACAGCCCGCGCGGCGCCCTGCTGGTGCCTGCGGACAATGGCGATCTGGTTCTGGCCGCGCGCTGGCAATGGCCCACGCTCGACGTGCCGGCACAGGCCATGCCCGCGCACAGCGTGGCCTTTTTCGAGCAGAGCGGCTTCATCGTCGATCTCGACGAAGTGCGGCGCGGGGTCGATCATCGCGGCGAGGCGTGCGCCACGCCGGGCTGGATGGCGCAGGACGAGGCGATCTGGGCGCTCGTGCCGCTGGTGCATTTCGACCGGCTGGTCGGGCTGGTCGCGCTGGGGCGCCCGCCGCTCGCGCGCAAGCTCGACTGGGAGGACTTCGACCTCCTGCGCGTGGCAGGACACCAGATTGCCAGCACGATTGCCGAGAACAACGGCCAGCTGGCCCTGCTGGAGGCCAGCCGTTTCGACGAGTTCAACCGCCGCATCGCCTTCGTGATGCACGACATCAAGAATCTGGCCAGCCAGCTCTCCTTGCTGGCCCGCAATGCCGAGCGTCACGCCGACAACCCCGAATTCCGCAAGGACATGCTGCTCACGCTCGGCAATGCGGCCGACAAGCTCAATGCCCTGCTCGCGCGGCTCTCGCGCTATGGGACGGGCCATGGCGGCGAGCGGCTGGTCCCGGTCGATGCTGGTGCCCTGGCCCAGCGCCTTGTCGCGCGGTGGCAGGGGATGCCAGTCGAGGTCGTCATCGGCAGGGCCGATCCCTGTCTGGTCATGGTCAGTCCCGAGACGCTCGAACAAGTGCTCGTCCACCTCGTGCAGAATGCGCTCGATGCCAGCGGGCCGGGCATGCCTGTCCGCATCGAGGTGTCGGGCGAGGGGGAAACCGGCTCTGTCGCGGTGGTCGACAGCGGCTGCGGGATGAGCGCCGAATTCGTGCGCAACGGGCTGTTCAAGCCCTTCGTGTCGACCAAGCCGGGCGGCTTTGGCATCGGCGCGTTCGAGGCCCGCGAACTCGTGCGCGCGATGCGGGGCTCGCTCGATGTGGAAAGCCGGGAAGGGCTGGGCAGCCGCTTTGTCGTGCGCCTTCCACTTGCCGCCCAATCTCCGCCAGACCTTCCACCGTTTGATCTTGTGACAGAACAGAAAGTTGCCTGATGACCGAGCCGCACGCCAAGACGGCCTCCTCCCCCGTCCCGCCAAAGCCGGGGTCCAGGCTGCTGCCCAAGCTACTGATCGTGGAAGACGATCCGGGCCTTCAGGCCCAGCTCAAGTGGGCTTACGAGGATTTCGAGGTGCTCATTGCGGGCGACCGGGCCAGCGCGCTCACCCTGCTGCGCGCCGAGGAACCGCCGGTGGTGACCCTCGATCTGGGCCTGCCGCCCGACCCGGACGGCACGAGCGAGGGTTTTGCCCTGCTCGATGCGATCATGAGCCTCAAGCCCGATACCAAGGTGATCGTTGCTTCGGGCCATGGCGCGCGTGAATCCGCGCTGCGGGCCGTGGCGCAGGGGGCCTATGATTTCTACGCCAAGCCGGTCGATATCGATGCGCTGGGGCTGATCGTGCGGCGCGCGTTCCACCTGCACCGGATCGAGGCCGAAAACCGCGCGCTGGCCGCTCGCGCGCCTGCCGATGCCCGCGTGCTGGGGGGGATGATCACCGCTGCGCCCGAGATGGTCAAAGTGGCGCGCACGATCGAGCGCGTGGCCAATACCGATGTCTCGGTCATGCTGCTGGGCGCGAGCGGGACGGGCAAGGAACTGCTCGCACGCGGGCTGCACGAGGCCAGCGTGCGCAGTGGGGCCGCCTTCGTGGCGATCAATTGCGCCGCGATCCCCGAAAACCTCCTCGAAAGCGAGCTGTTCGGCCACGAAAAGGGCGCGTTTACCGGCGCGGTCAAGACCACCGAGGGCAAGATCGAGCAGGCCAATGGCGGCACCCTGTTCCTCGACGAAGTGGGCGACATCCCGCTGCAATTGCAGGTCAAGCTGCTGCGCTTCCTGCAAGAGCGCACGATCGAACGGATCGGCGGGCGCCGGGCGATCCCGGTCGATACGCGGATCGTGTGCGCCACCCACCAGAACCTTGAGGCGATGATCGCCGACGGGCGCTTCCGCGAGGACTTGTGGTATCGCCTTGCCGAGATCGTGATCAGGATCCCCTCGCTGGCGCAGCGGCCCGGCGACGCGATTTTGCTGGCCAAGGCTTTCCTGACCCGGTTTGCCGCAGCGATGAACCCGGCGGTCAAGGGCTTTGCCCCCGATGCGCTGGCGGCCATCGATGCCTGGGGCTGGCCGGGCAATGTTCGCGAACTGGAAAACCGCCTGAAGCGCGCGGTGATCATGGCCGATGGCAAGCTGGTCTGCGCCGCCGATCTCGACCTGCCGCTGGCCGATGCGGCCGATGACAGCCCGCTCAACCTCAAGGCCGCGCGCGAGGCTGCCGACCGCAAGGCCATCCGCCATGCGCTGGCCCGCAGCGAGGGCAATATCTCCAACACCGCGCGCCTGCTGGGGATCAGCCGGCCCACGCTTTATGATCTGCTCAAACAGTATGACATGCAGAACTGAGCGCAAAATTGAGCCGGGGGCCCGGTTCCGGGCGGGGCTGGGGCTCTGTGTGGCCGGGCTTTTGACCGGGCTTTGGCCGCTGTCCTCGCAGGCGGATGGGGGGATCGACGCCTTGCGCGCCCGTTCGCGCGCCGCGCTGGCCCGGCACGATCCGATTGCCGCCGAAGTGCCGCTGCGCGAGGCCTTGCGCAAGGGCGCCTCCGAAGATGCCCTGCGCGCCGATCTGGGTGCGGCCCTGCTGGCGCGGGACGACCGGGTCGAGGCGCACCGTATTCTGGACAAGGGTGATTTCACGCCCGACACGGCGGCGCTGGGCTGGCGCATGCGCGGCGAACTGGCGATGAGCGAAGGCCATCTGCCACAGGCCGGGCAGGATTTCGACCAGGCGCTCAAGGTGGCGCCGGGCGATGCCGACTTGTGGGTCTCCATCGCCCGGCTGCGCTTTACCGGGGGCGAGGAAGCCCAGGCGCAGGAAGCCGCCGAACGGGCCGTGACACTGGCCCCGCGCAGCGCCCGTGCGCTGGCCATGCGCGGGATGATGGTGCGCGCGCGCTTCGGCTTGCGCGCCGGGCTGCCCTGGTTCGAGCAGGGGCTGCGCTTCCATCCCGACGACGCGGGCCTGCTGGTCGAATATGCGGCCACGCTGGGCGACATGGGGCGCAACCGCGACATGCTGGCGGCGGTCCGGCGTCTGGCCCAGGCCGATCCGGGCGAGCCGCGCATCTTCTATCTTCAGGCCGTGCTCGCCGCGCGTGCGGGACGTTCGGAACTGGCGCGCAGCCTGTTGCAACGCACGGGGACAGCCTTGCGCGACCTGCCCGGCGCGATGCTGCTGGGCGGCGTGCTCGAATATCGGGCGGGCAATTATGCGGTTGCTGCCGGGCTGCTCGAACGGCTGGCCCGTCTTCAGCCCGGCAATCTGGAGGCCCAGCAGTTGCTGGCACGGGTCACGGCGCGGAGCGGCGACAACCGGCAGGTCGTCCTGCGCTGGGATGCGGTTGCGCGCCAGCCGTTTGCCTCTCCCTATCTCAAGGTGCTGGTGGCGCGCAGCTGGCTGGCCCTGGGGCAGAAGGCGCGCGGGCAGGCCATGCTCGCCAGCGCGGGCCTGAGCCGGGCAGGGGGCGGGGCGGCGGGTGAGGCTGGGGGCGGGAGAGGGCCCTTCGTATCCATTCCCCCCGATCAGCCGCTGGGTGCGCTCTCCTTGCGCTATCAGGATGCGCCCAATTTCGCCGGGGTGGCCGTGCCCTATGTGCGCGGGCTGCTGGCCGCGCGACGGGGCGATCAGGCCCGCGTGGTGGCCGACCGCTTGCGCGACGCCAATCCGGGGGCCTCGCAGGCCTGGCTGGTGGCGGGCGATGTGAGGATGCTGGGCGGCGATCCGCGCGGCGCCGTTGCGCAATACGAACAGGCCGCCACGATCCGGTTTGGCGAACCCGTCCTGCGGCGCCTCGACGCGGCCTTGCGGGCCAGTGGGCAGCCTCGGGCGGCTGATACGGTGACCGCACGCTATCTTGATGCGAACCCGCAAAGCCTTGCCGCCATGCGTCTTCTGCTGGCCGCGTGGCGCGAGGAAGGGCGCATGGCCGAAGCCGCCGCGATGGAGCGCGCCTTGCGAGCGCGCGGTGTCTGAAAAAAGCGGGCAGGGAGGGGTGCGAAGGGGCCCCGAAAGCCCCTTCGCGCCGGTTTTCTCCAGCGTTCGGCCTCAGCGTCCGGCGTTGGCTGCCGAAAGGATCGCGCGCACGCTGGCCGTGGCGACATCTTCGTCGATGCCCACGCCCCAGACCACGCGGCCATCGGCGAGCACGCATTCGACATAGGCCGCCGCACGGGCATTGGTGCCGCTGCCCATCGCGTGTTCGGAGTAGTCGCGCACTTCGAGGTTGACGCCGAAGTCGTCCTTGAGCGTGGCGACGACCGACGAGATCAGGCCATTGCCACGACCGCTGACCGACTGGACTTTGCCTTCGACCTCGATCTTGCCGGCAAAGACGCGGGTGCCGTCGGCGCTGCGCTGTTCGTCATAGTCGACCAGCGCGAAGTGCTGGGGCGCATCGAGGCGGTAGGTCTTGCGGAACACGCCCCAGATGTCGCCAGCCTGAAGCTCGCGGCCCAGTTCGTCGGCCAGTTCCTGAACGTGGCGCGAGAAGTGCGCCTGCATCTTCTTGGGCAGCTTGAGGCCCTGATCCTGTTCCAGAACCCAGGCGAACCCGCCCTTGCCGCTCTGCGAGTTGACGCGGATCACCGCTTCATAGCTGCGGCCCAGATCGGCCGGGTCGATCGGCAGGTAGGGCACCGACCAGAGTTCGTCGTTGCGCTTTTCCTGCGCGGCGAAGCCCTTCTTGATGGCGTCCTGATGGCTGCCCGAGAAAGCGGTGAAGACCAGTTCGCCGCCATAGGGGTGGCGCGGGTGGACGGGCAGCTGGTTGCAGTATTCGACCGTCTGGATCACTTCGTCGATGTCCGAGAAGTCCAGTTCGGGATCGACGCCCTGCGTGTAGAGGTTCAGGCCCACGGTCACCAGACAGCAATTGCCGGTGCGCTCGCCATTGCCGAACAGGCAGCCTTCGACGCGGTCGGCGCCCGCCATCAGGCCCAGTTCGGCAGCGGCCACGCCGGTGCCCCGGTCGTTGTGGGTGTGCAGGCTGATCACCGCACGGTCGCGACCGGGCAGGTTGCGGCAGAAATACTCGATCTGGTCGGCGTAGATATTGGCCGTGGAGGCCTCGACCGTGGCGGGCAGGTTGAGGATGATCGGCTTTTCGACCGTCGGCTGGAGCACCTCCATCACCGCCTCGCAGCATTCGATGCTGAAATCGAGTTCGGCAGTCGAGAAGGTCTCGGGGCTATATTCGAAGTGCCAGTCGGTCTGCGGGAAGCGGGCGGCCTGATCGCGCAGCAGGGTCGCGCCGCGACGGGCGATTTCCTTGACCTCGCTCTTTTCCATGCCGAACACCACCGAGCGCCACAGCGGCGAGACGGCGTTGTAGACGTGGACGATGGCCTGCTTGGCACCCGCCAGGCTTTCGAACGAGGTCTTGATCAGATCCTCGCGCGACTGGGTCAGCACCTGAACCATCACGTCGTCGGGAATGCGGCCCTGATCGACCAGCCCCCGGATGAAATCATATTCGGTCGCGCCCGCGCTGGGGAAGCCGACTTCGATTTCCTTGATGCCGACCTTGAGCAGCAGGTCGAAGAAACGGGCCTTCTTGTCGGCATCCATCGGGTCGATCAGCGACTGGTTGCCATCGCGCATGTCGGTCGAGAGCCAGCGCGGGGCCTTGGTGATCGTGCGCGAGGGCCACTGGCGGTCGGGCAGGTCGACTTGCGGGAACGGACGATACTTGATGCCGGGATTCTTCAGCATGGCCATGAGGCTGAACCTTGATTTTACGGTGATTTCGAAGACTGCGACAGGAACCCTTGGGCGCCGTGCGCGCCGCGAAACCGACGCGTCAGCTCACGCCCAAGGGCGCGTAAGTCGCAGGGTAAGGTTCAGCAGGGCGATCATGCGCCCGCCTATGGGGTGTCGCGCGCCGCTTGTCCAGAAAAAACCCTGATGGACCAGATCCCGGTCATGATCCCGGTCATGTGTGGGCCCGTCAGGGTTCAGCCGCAGCGGGTGGCCACGATCCGCCCGGTCTCGTCGAGGATCACGTTGAGGCGTCCGGGCTGGTAATCCATCGTGATGGCATCGCCCGGATGGACCCAGCGGACCGGATGATGCCCGACCGCAGCGTCGAGGGCCGCGCGATTCCGGGGCGATTCGGGCAAGCCGATGAAGGCCGTGCTGAGCGGCTTGTTGCAATCGTGTGCAGCAGGATCGTCGCTGGCAGGTGGCGCGATCGGGGCTGGAGTGATCGGGGCTGGGGTGATCGGGGCTGGGGTGATCGGGGCCGGAATAATCGGGGGCAGGGAGGGGCTCTGATGGTCGGGCGGCATGTCCGGCCCGGAGGCGGAGGCCGAGTCGGACTGGGCCGGCGGCGCGCCACAGGCCGACAGCGCGCACAAGGCGGGTGCAAGAGTGAGAATCAGAAGCAGCGGGCGCATGGCGGCGGGCTTTACGCGATTTGGTCCAAAATGGTGTACATTTTGAACGCATGATTTTGCCATGCGGTTCGTCGAGGCTTGCGGGTTGTCCGTAGAAGTGGGCCGCAGGAAAGCGGGCTCGCCCAAGCCTGACTGCCCATGCAAAAGGCCGGCCTGCGGGTGCAGACCGGCCTTTTTCGAGCCGAAGGCGCGAGACGCGCGATCAGTTCTTGGTCTGGTCGACCAGCTTGTTGGCGCCGATCCAGGGCATCATCGCACGCAGCTGGGCACCGGTCTTTTCGATCGGGTGCGCGGCAGCGGCCTTGCGCGAAGCCTTGAGCTCGGGCTGGCCGGCGCGGTTGTCGAGAACGAAGTTCTTGACGAAGCGGCCCGACTGGATGTCGGCCAGAACGCGCTTCATTTCGGCCTTGGTTTCGGCGGTGATGATGCGCGGGCCGGTCACGATGTCGCCGTATTCGGCGGTGTTCGAGATCGAGTAGCGCATGTTGGCGATGCCGCCTTCATAGAGCAGGTCGACGATCAGCTTGGTTTCGTGGAGGCATTCGAAATAGGCCATTTCCGGGGCGTAGCCGGCTTCGACCAGGGTTTCGAAACCCGCCTGGATCAGGTGGGTGATGCCGCCGCACAGAACGGCCTGTTCGCCGAAGAGGTCGGTTTCGCACTCTTCCTTGAAGTTGGTTTCGATGATGCCCGAACGGCCACCGCCCACGCCCGAGGCATAGGCCAGCGCCACGTCGTGGGCATTGCCGGTGGCGTCCTGATGGACGGCCACGAGGCAGGGCACGCCGCCGCCCTTGGTGTATTCACCGCGCACGGTGTGGCCCGGACCCTTGGGGGCGATCATGATCACGTCGACGTCGGCGCGCGGCTCGATCAGGCCGAAGTGGACGTTGAGGCCATGGGCAAAGGCCAGCGCCGAACCGGGGCGCAGGTTGGCGTGGATGTCGTCGGCATAGATCGCGGCCTGATGTTCGTCGGGCGCCAGGATCATGAGGATGTCGGCCCAGGCGGCCGCTTCGGCGTTGGCGAGAACCTTGAAGCCGGCAGCTTCCGCCTTGGCGGCGCTGGCCGAACCGGGACGCAGCGCGATGGCCACTTCCTTGATGCCCGAATCGCGCAGGTTCTGCGCGTGGGCGTGGCCCTGGCTGCCATAGCCGAGGATGGCGATCTTCTTGCCCGCGATCAGGTTCAGATCGCAATCGGCGTCGTAGTAAACCTTCATGGTACTCGTCCTTGGTTGGGTCGTCCTGCCGTGGGCATCCATCGGGCCGGAAAAGCGCAGCGCTTATCGGGGAAAATGGATCGCGGCGCAAGGCCGCGAAGGAGCGGGTTTCTGTTTATGAATTTGAAATAAAAAGAAAAAGCTTAGACTGCCTGAGTGCCGCGGATCATGCCCACGATGCCGGTCCGGCCGACTTCGACCAAGCCGAGTTCCTTCATCAGCGAGACGAAGGTGTCGATCTTCTCGGGCGCGCCGGTCAGCTCGAAGATGAAGCTCGACGTGGTGGTGTCGACCACCTGGGCGCGGAACACGTCGGCCAGGCGCAGCGCCTCGACGCGGTTCTCGCCCTTGCCCGAGACCTTGATCAGCGCGAGTTCGCGCGCGACGTAGGGCCCCACTTCGGTAAGGTCGGTCACCTTGTGGACGGGCACGAGCCGTTCGAGCTGGGCGTGGATCTGGTCGATCACCGCGGGCGGGCCGTGGGTGACGATGGTGATCCGGCTGACGTCGTGCTCGTCGGTGATGTCGGCCACGGTCAGGCTGTCGATGTTGTAGCCGCGCGCGGTGAACAGCCCGGCGATCTTGGCCAGAATGCCTGCCTCGTTGTCGACCGTGATGGTCAGCACATGGCGCTCTTGCGCCGGGATCTTGATCTTCATCATGGGAAGCGTGTCTCGACTCTAAAATCTGTTCAGACCAGCGCCTTGGCTTCGTCGTCCATGGTCCCGGCGACCTGATCGCCATAGAGCAGCATGTCGGTGTGCGCCGCGCCCGAGGGGATCATCGGGAAGCAGTTGGCTTCCTTGGTCACGCGGCAATCGACGATCACCGGGCCGGGATGGTCGATCATGGCCTGGATGCCTGCGTCAAGCTCGTCGAGCGTGTCGATCTGGATGCCCTTCCAGCCATAGGCTTCTGCCAGTTTCACGAAATCGGGCAGCGCATCGGAGTACGAGCTGGAATAGCGGCTTTCATAGGTCAGTTCCTGCCACTGGCGGACCATGCCCATCCACTCGTTGTTGAGGATGAAGACCTTGACCGGCAGGCGGAACTGCGTGGCGGTGCCCAGTTCCTGGATGTTCATCTGGATCGAGGCATCGCCCGCGATGTCGATGACCAGCGAATCCGGGCAGCCGACCTGCGCGCCGATGGCGGCGGGCAGGCCATAGCCCATCGTGCCAAGACCACCCGAGGTCAGCCACTTGTTCGGGTCCTGGAAGTGGAAGTGCTGGGCGGCCCACATCTGGTGCTGGCCCACTTCGGTGCTGATGACCGGGTTGCGGTCCTTGGTCAGCTCGTAGAGGCGCTCGATCGCCAGCTGGGGCATGATCTCGCCGTTGGTGCGCTTGGGATAGGCCAGGCTCTGGCGTGCGCGCCAGCCGTCGATCCGCTCGTGCCAGGCGGTCAGGTCCTGCGCGGTGTGCCCGGCTTCGAGCCAGCCCTCGATGATCTGGCGCAGCACGCGGGCGCAATCGCCGATCAGCGGCAGATCGACCTGAACGGTCTTGTTGATCGAGGCGCGGTCGATGTCGATGTGGATCTTGATGCTGTCGGGCGAGAACGCGTCGAGGCGCCCGGTCACGCGGTCGTCGAAGCGGGCGCCGATGCACACGACCAGATCGGCCTTGTTCATCGCCATGTTGGCTTCATACGTGCCGTGCATGCCCAGCATGCCCAGCCAGTCCTTGTGGGCAGCCGGGAAGGCCCCCAGACCCATCAGGGTCGAGGTGACGGGCGCGCCGGTCAGGGCCTGAAGCTCGCGCAGCAGGCGCGTGGCCTCGGGGCCCGAATTGATCACGCCGCCGCCGGTGTAGAATACCGGCGCCTTGGCCTTGGCGAGCAGGGCGACCGCTTCGGCGATGCCTTGCGCCGGGGCTTCGACTTGCGGGTTGTAGCGGTTGCGGGCCTGCGGGGCATGACCACTCCAGCGCGTGGAGGCGATCTGGACGTCCTTGGGAATGTCGACGACGACCGGGCCGGGGCGGCCTTCGGTGGCGATGCGGAACGCCTCGTCGATGGTGGCGGCCAGTTGCGCGGGGTCCTTCACCAGATAGTTGTGCTTGGTGCAGTGGCGCGTGATGCCGACGGTATCGGCTTCCTGGAACGCGTCCGAGCCGATCAGCGCGGTGGGCACCTGCCCGGTGATGACGACGAGCGGAATCGAATCGAGGAACGCATCGGCAATGCCGGTGACGGCATTGGTCGCCCCCGGACCCGAGGTGACGAGCACGACGCCCGGCTTGCCGGTCGCGCGGGCATAGCCCTCGGCGGCGTGGGCGGCGCCCGCTTCGTGGCGGACGAGGATGTGGCGGATGCGTTCATCGCCGAACAGCGCATCATAGATCGGAAGCACGGCGCCGCCGGGATAGCCGAACACATATTCGACGCCCTTGGCGACCAGGCTTTCGACCAGGATTTCAGCGCCGCTGCGCTCGCTTTTCACGACCTTGTTTCCTTGCTTTCAGGGGGCCCGCAAGAGCGCCCTTATTTCACAAAAACCGCAGACCGGTTACTCCGGCCTGAACCCTCAAAAACTGTGGCTGGCTACAGGGTACCTGTGCCGGCCCAAACCCTCAAAAACTGCGGCCCGGCTACAGGGTACCTGTGCCGGGCCGTCTCTCCCTACTCGGGCACCTGACAAATGTCAGGCAATTGACGGCTTGCTAATTGACACAAACGGTCGTGTCAATCTGCTAGTTTTGAAATAATGCTGCTATATGCGGTGTGTCAAGGTAATTTTCGTTCGTGAATCGGGGCCAATCGACCGGAATCTGGTGACGGAGCCAGGTGAACTGCCGTTTGACATAGCGGCGCGTGGCTTGCTGGCCGGAGGATATCGCAGAGTCGGCGTCGAGGGTTCCGGCCAGAAACGCGGCGATCTCGGGCACGCCGATGGCCCGCATGACCGGCAGGTCAGGGTCGAGCCGGCGCGCGAGCAGGGCCTCGACTTCGGCGAGGGCACCGCCTTCCCACATCATGGCAAAGCGGCGGTCGCAGCGCGCGTAGACCCAGTCGCGTTCGGGGAGCAGGACAAGGGGGCGCAGGGCCACCGCATGGCCGATCCCGCCCTCGCGCCGGGCCTGCCAGTGGGCGAGGGGGTGACCGGTCGAGCGCACGACTTCGAGCGCGCGGGCGACGCGGGTGGTGTCGGCGGGGTGAAGCGCGGCGGCGCGCTCGGGGTCTTCGCGGGCGAGGGCTGCATGGGCAAGGTCCACGGGCAGGGCGCGGACGGCGGCGCGAATGTCGGGGTCTATGGCTGGGACGGGGGCGATCCCGTCGAGCAGGGTGCGGATATAGAGGCCGGTTCCGCCCACGAGGATGGGCAGGGCGCCCTGTTCGTGGGCCTGTTCGATTTCGGCACGGGCGGCCTGTGCCCAGTCGGCGGCGGAACAGGATGTGGCGCCGTCCCAGGCGCCGAACAGGCGGTGGGGCACGCCCTGCATCTCGGCCTCGCTCGGGCGGGCGCTCAGGACGGCAAGGTCAGCATAGACTTGCGCGCTGTCGGCATTGATCACCACGGCCTTGCGGCCCCGCGCCTGCTGCGCCAGCGCGAGACGGACGGCAAGATCGCTCTTGCCGCTGGCGGTCGGCCCTGCAATGAGCGCCAGCGCCCGGTTCTGGTCGGCCCTTGCGAGGGGCAGGTTGGAATGTGAGGGGCCACGGCCAGAATGTGAAAGGGATTTCTCAGTGCTCATTGCCCGTCTGATAGCAGACCCGGAGACGCTTGGTGACAATCTTGCGCGCGCGATGGAACTGATCGAGGACGCCGGTTTCGAGGTGGCGGGCGCCGGGATGCTCGACTTTTCCGATTCGGTCGTCGAAATCGAGGTGATCGACGGCGAACAACCGGCAGACAGGGCCAAAGTCCGCACGATCCTCGATCACTGCTTCCCGGCCTGCGACATGCTGATTTCCGACCGGATCATCGAGACACCGCGCCTGTTCGTCTCGGACATGGACTCGACCATGATCGCGGCGGAATGCATCGACGAGCTGGCCGATTTCGCTGGCCTCAAGGCCCGGATCGCGGACATCACCGAACGCGCGATGCAGGGCGAACTCGATTTCGAATCCGCGCTGCGCGAGCGCGTGGGCCTTCTGGCCGGGCTTTCGCAAGGTGCGATCGACCAGTGCCTCGACGAGCGGATCGCAGCCATGCCCGGCGCGCGCACCCTTGTTGCGACGCTCAAGTCGCGCGGGTGCCACACGGTGCTGGTGACCGGGGGCTTCCACTCGTTCGCCGATCCGGTGGCCGCCGAACTGGGCTTCGAGCGCGTGGTGGGCAACCGTCTGGAGATCGTTGATGGCAAGCTGACCGGCAAGCTCGAAGGCGGGATCGTCGATTCGGGGGTGAAGAAGGCCGTGCTGCTCGAAGAGACCGCGCGGCTCGGGCCCGCGACGGTGAGCCTGGCCACCGGTGATGGCGCCAACGACATCCCGATGATCGAGGCCGCCACGTTCGGCATTGCCTATTACGCCAAGCCCAAGGCCCGTGCGGCGGCTGATGGCCGGATCGACCGGGGCGACCTGACCGCGATCCTCGAACTCTTCGGCATTCCGCAAGAGGACTGGGTGATCGATTGATGCCTGCGCGTCGGAGCGATTTTGCGGACCTGCCGCTGATTGATCCCGCGCGGGAAAAGCCGCGCCTGCGCCCGCTCAAGGCCTGGGGCCATTTCCGGCGGCTGATGCACAATACCGAAAACACCGCCGAAGTGTTCGGGATCTTCGCCGCCTTGCCGTGGCGGGGCGGGGGCAAGGCGGGAACGCGGTTTCTGGCGAGCGAGAAGGGCCATGCCCTTGCGCTCGCCGAGCCCTGGCTGCCCGTGATCCTCGACGATCATGCCGCCTTGCGCGCGATGGGGCCGGGCACGCTGGGCTGGGCCTATTGCGACTTCATGGAGAGCGAGGGGCTGACCGCACAGGGGCTCGTCGACGAGGCTGAGCGGTTTCTGGCCGGAAGGCCGCGCTACAACGACCGCTTCCAGTGGTACATGCACCGCTTGCGCGACGTGCACGACCTGCTGCACGTGCTCACCGGCTATGGCCGCGATGCGCTGGGCGAGGCTTGCGTGCTGGCGTTCACTTATCCCCAGCAGCCCGCGCCGGGGCATCTGTTCATCGCGTGGATGGCGGCCTTGCAGATGCGCTTGCGCCTCCGGAGCCGGGCGCCGGTCTTTGCCGCGGTGCGCGAGGCGAAGCGGCGCGGGGCGCGCTGCCCGCGCATGATGGAACAATCGATTCGCGCGCTGCTGCCGCTCGATCTGGACGAGGCGCGGCGTCGGCTGGGGATCGTGCCGGGCACGGCCTATGCGCGGGCCCATGCGGTCTGGCGCAGTGAAGGGGTCGATCCCGACAGTTTGCTGCGCTGAGGGGCTGGCCCCTCCGTCAGGCCTGCGGCCTGCCACCTCCCCACGCTGTGGGGAGGATCTTTTTTTCTTTTGGGACCGCGCGGAACGCGTGGTGGAGGGGCTTAGCCCTCCATCCAGTCCCGGAAGAAGGCTTCGTTGGCTTCGCGCAGGGTGTCGAGGCTCACGCCCGCAACGCTGCTGCCGCCCGTCGTGCCAAGGCGCGTGGCGCCTTCGAGGGTGACATCCGCGCGGGTCGTGACGACATAGCGCGACTGGTCTTCGCCAAAGGCCTGTGCGGTGGTGAGCGGGGCGTCGAGCGTGACGCCGATCTTGCCCGCCAGCGCCATTTCGGTGAGCGCGACGAGGAGGCCACCGTCCGAAAGGTCGTGAACGGCGGTAACCTTGCCGTCGATGATCCATTCGCGCACGAGTTCGCCATTGCGGCGTTCGAGGGCGAGGTCGACGCTGGGGGCTTCGCCTTCCTCGCGGCCGAGTATTTCGCGCAAGTAGAGCGACTGGCCCAGATGGGTGCCCTGGGGCCCGAGCAGCCACACGGTTTCACCCTCGGCCTTGAAGGCGATGGTGGCCATCTTGTCGTGGTCGAGCATCAGGCCCACGCCGCCGATGGCCGGGGTCGGCAGGATCGCCGAGCCGCCGCCGGTGGCCTTGGATTCGTTGTAGAGCGAGACGTTGCCCGAGACGATCGGATAGTCGAGCGCGCGGCACGCATCGCCCATGCCTTCGAGGCAGCCCACGATCTGGCCCATGATTTCAGGGCGCTGCGGGTTGGCGAAGTTCAGGCAGTTGGTGATCGCGAGCGGGGTGGCGCCGACCGCGCAGATGTTGCGGAAGGTCTCGGCCACGGCCTGCTTGCCGCCTTCGTAGGGGTCGGCAAAGCAATAGCGCGGGGTGCAGTCGGTGCTGATCGCCAGCGCCTTGTCCGTCCCGTGGACGCGCACGACGGCAGCGTCTCCGCCCGACTTCTGGAGCGTATCGGCGCCGACCTGGCTGTCGTACTGCTCGAAGATCCAGCGGCGGTTGGCAAGATCGGGGCAGCCGATCAGCGTGACGAGATCGGCGGCGATGTCCGCGCTTTCCGGCAAGGCGCCCAGCGGGGCGGGCTTGGCGGGCTTGACGTGCGGACGATCATAGAGCGGGGCATCGTCGGCCAGCGGGTCGAGCGGAATGTCGCAGACCACTTCGCCGTTGAATTCGAGCACCATGTGGCCGGTGTCGGTCACTTCGCCGATCACCGCGAAGTCGAGTTCCCACTTGCGGAAGATGGCCTCGGCCATGCCTTCCTTGCCCGGCTGGAGAACCATGAGCATGCGCTCCTGGCTTTCCGATAGCATCATTTCGTAGGGCGTCATGCCCTCTTCACGGCACGGCACCTTGTTCATGTCGAGCCGGATGCCCGCGCCGCCCTTGCTGGCCATTTCGACCGACGAGGAGGTCAGGCCCGCCGCGCCCATGTCCTGGATGGCGACGATGGCGTCGGTGGCCATGAGTTCGAGGCAGGCCTCGATCAGCAGCTTTTCGGTGAAGGGGTCGCCCACCTGCACGGTCGGGCGCTTTTCCTCGCTCTTTTCGTCGAAGTCGGCGCTGGCCATGGTCGCGCCGTGGATGCCGTCGCGCCCGGTCTTCGAGCCGACATAGACGATCGGATTGCCAAGGCCGGTGGCCGCCGAATAGAAGATCTTGTCGGTATCGGCCACGCCCACGGTCATCGCGTTGACCAGGATGTTGCCGTCGTAGGCCTTGTGGAAATTGGTTTCGCCGCCAACGGTGGGCACGCCCACGCAGTTGCCATAGCCGCCGATACCCGCGACGACGCCCTGGACGAGGTGCTTCATCTTGGGGTGGTCGGGGCGGCCAAAGCGCAGCGCGTTCATGTTGGCCACCGGGCGCGCGCCCATCGTGAAGACGTCGCGCAGGATGCCCCCGACGCCGGTTGCGGCGCCCTGATAGGGTTCGATGTAGCTGGGGTGGTTGTGGCTTTCCATCTTGAAGATGGCGGCCTGGCCATCGCCAATGTCGATCACGCCGGCGTTCTCGCCGGGGCCGCAGATGACCCAGGGGGCCGTGGTCGGCAGCTTCTTGAGATGAATACGGCTCGACTTGTACGAGCAGTGTTCGGACCACATGACCGAGAAGATGCCCAGCTCGACGAGGTTGGGCTCGCGGCCCAACGCGCCAAGCACGCGCGCATATTCTTCTTCCGACAGGCCGTGGGCGGCGACGATTTCAGCGGTGATCTGCGACATGGAAAGCGCCCTTAGCCGCGTGCGCGCGTTTGCGCTAGGGGGAGAGAAGGGGGAGCGGGCAGTTCGGGGCAGGGCTTTTGATTATGCACGCGTTATGCGCGGGGGTACTGAATGTCGGCGCTTGACCGGTAGGCCGGGCCCGGCCATTGCTAGGGGCGATGGCAAGCACACAAGACATCGCCGCGCTCAGCTTCGAGGATGCGCTCAAGGAGCTGGAAGTCGTGGTTCGCCGCCTCGAAAGCGGAGAGGCCCCTCTGGACGAATCCATCGACCTCTACGCGCGGGGCGAGGCTCTGCGCGGGGCCTGCCAGGCTCGGCTCGATGCCGCCCAGGCGCGGATCGAGGCCGTGGTGGCCGACCGCGAGGGCCGCGCTGCGGGCACGCGCCCGTTCGACGGCGCCTGATCCCATGGGGACCGCGACAGACGGTCAGGCCCTGCTGGGCCCCGCGCTCGCCGCGATCCAGGCCGAGGTAGACGCCTGTTTCGACGCGCTCCTGCCGATGGCGGCGGACCCGCGCGACCGGCTGGTCGAGGCGATGCGCTATGCGGCCATCGGTGGCGGCAAGCGGCTGCGCCCGCTGCTGGTCTGTGCGACCGCCGCGATGTTCGGGGTCGACCGCACGGCGGCGGTGCGGGTGGGCACCGCGCTGGAGGCTATCCACGCCTATTCGCTGATCCACGACGATCTTCCCTGCATGGACGACGACGCGCTGCGCCACGGAAAGCCCACCGTGCACAAGGCCTTTGACGAAGCGACGGCGGTTCTGGCGGGTGACGCGCTCCATGCGTTCGCCTTCGAACTGCTGAGCGATCCGGCCACGAGCGGCGATCCGTTCACGCGGATCGAACTCGTCCGCACGCTGGCCACGGCCAGCGGTCTTCACGGCATGTGCGGCGGGCAGATGATGGACATCGTGGCCGAGACGACGACGTTCGACCTGCCCACTGTCACCCGCCTCCAGCAGCTCAAGACCGGGGCCCTGCTGGGCGCGGCGGTCGAGATGGGGGCTGTTCTGGGCCGTCTGGCCCCCGAAGGGCGCACGCACCTGCGTGGTTATGCCCGCGATATCGGCCTTGCCTTCCAGATCGCCGACGACCTGCTCGATGCCGAGGGTGACGAGGCGGCTGCCGGCAAGGCGCTGCGCAAGGATGCGGCGGCGGGCAAGGAAACCTTTCTCTCGCTGCTCGGCCCGGACCGCGCGCGCGAGCAGGCGCACCTGCTCGTCGAACAGGCGGTCGCCCATCTGGCCAGCCATGGCCCCGAGGCCGATCTTCTGCGCGCGCTGGCGCGCTTCATCGTGGAAAGAGATCGCTAAATGGAGCCGAAAATCGGCATCTATCCCGGCACGTTCGATCCGATTACGCTGGGCCATCTCGATATAATCCGCCGGGGCGCCAAACTGGTCGACCGGCTGATCGTCGGGGTCACCACCAACCCTTCGAAAGACCCCATGTTCACGCCCGAAGAGCGCATGGTCATGGTGGAACGCGAAATGGCCGATCAGGGCATCGACAACGTCGAGGTGGTCGGGTTCAACGCGCTCCTGATGAAATTTGCCGAGGCACAAGGGGCCAGCGTGATCGTGCGCGGGCTGCGCGCCGTTGCCGATTTCGAGTACGAATACCAGATGGCGGGCATGAACCAGCAGCTCAACGACCAGATCGAGACGGTCTTCCTGATGGCAGACGTGAGCCTTCAGCCCATCGCCTCCAAGCTGGTCAAGGAAATCGCGCTGTTCGGTGGCGATATTTCCCATTTCGTGACGCCGACCGTGCGCGACGAAGTGGTGGCGCGGGTTGCGCATCTGGGGCGCCGGGGAGACTATTGAGGCTCCCGCAGGGAACCCTGGTGCTGGCAGTGTTGTGCTGGCCGGTGTTGCCAAACGTTCATTGCAGTGTCAGTGCCCCGGCCTTAATCGGCATTTCTCGTATTCGATCCGTTTCCCGTATTCCAGCAAGGTGTCAGGCTTGATGATCGCCCGTTCGTTTTCCAAGGCCCTGATGGGCGCTGCTCTTGTCGCCAGCCTGGCGGTGTCGGGCCCGGCCATGGCGCAGAGCCAGGGGAACAAGGAGCCGGTCAAGCCCTTCAAGGTCGACAAGTTCGTGCCCCAGCACGAGATCACCTATGCCATCGACACGGACCCCGCGCACGATCCCGAGAACGTACTCGTGCTCGACCTGTCGAACGGCGGGCGCGTGCTGATCCGGCTGATGCCAGAATGGGCGCCCCATCATATCGAGCGGATCAAGACCCTCGTGCGGCAGGGGTTCTATGACGGGATCATCTTCCACCGCGTGATCGAGGGCTTCATGGCCCAGACCGGCGACCCGACGGGCACCGGGCAGGGCGGCTCCAAGCTGCCCGACCTCCAGGCCGAATTCAACGATGCGCCGCACATGCGCGGGACGGTCTCGATGGCCCGCACCAACGATCCCAACTCGGCCAACAGCCAGTTCTTCATCGTGTTCTATCCGCGCTTTGCGCTCGATCACAAGTACACCAACTTTGGGCGCGTGATCAGCGGCATGGATGCGGTCGACACGATCGTGCGGGGCGAACCGCCCAAGAACCCGACGAAAATCGTCCAGGCCTCGATCCTGGCCGATCACAAGCCGCGCCCGGCGCCTGCCGCGCCGGTCCAGAGCGGGGCGATCACGGCGGACATGCTCAGCAAGTCCGGCTCGAACTGATCGGGGCGGGCGCAGGCCGGAGGGGCGCCGGGGGCTTGCCCTTGCCGGGCCATGCGGCTAGCGCGCCAGCCCATGCGCGTTGACCTGTTCGATTTCGACCTTCCCCCCGAGGCCATTGCCCTGCGCCCCGCGCGTCCGCGCGATGCGGCGCGGATGCTCCATGTGGCAGGAGGGGCCCCTCTGGCCGATCTGGGTGTGCGCGACCTGCCCTCGCTGCTGCGCGCGGGCGATGTGCTGGTGTTCAACGATACCCGCGTGATCCCGGCCCAGCTCGAAGGCCAGCGCGGCGAGGCGCGGATCGGCGCCACCTTGCACAAGCGGATCGACTTGCGCCGCTGGCAGGCCTTCGTGCGCAACGGCAAGCGCCTGCGCGAGGGCGACACCATCGCCTTTGGCGCGCAGGTGACCGCCATGGCCGAGGCCCGCCATGCGGACGGCAGCTGGACCCTGTTCTTCCCCGGCGAGGAGCCGGTCGAAGTCCTGCTCGAACGCGCCGGGCGAATGCCGCTGCCCCCCTACATCGCGGGCAAGCGCCCGACCGATGCGCAGGATCGCAGCGATTACCAGACGATGTTCGCCGACAAGGACGGTGCGGTTGCCGCGCCCACCGCGGCGCTCCATTTCACCCCCGAACTGATGGCCGCGCTGGCGCAGGCGGGGATCGGGCACGAGACGCTGACCCTGCATGTCGGCGCGGGCACGTTCCTGCCGGTCAAGGCCGACGATACCCTCGACCACCAGATGCACGCCGAATGGGGCACGATCGACGCGGAGACCGCCGCGCGCCTCAACGCCGTGCGCGCGGCAGGCGGGCGGATCATCGCGGTGGGGACGACCTCGCTGCGCCTGCTCGAAAGCGCGGCAGACGAAAGCCGGACGATCAACCCGTTCACCGGCGATACCTCGATCTTCATTACGCCGGGCTATACCTTCAAGGCCATCGACGGGCTGATGACCAATTTCCACCTGCCCAAGTCGACCCTGTTCATGCTGGTCTCGGCGCTGATGGGGCTGGAGACGATGCAGGGCGCCTATGCCCATGCCATCGCCAATGGCTATCGTTTCTACAGTTACGGTGATTCCAGCCTGCTGCTGCCCTGAGAATCTCCAGAGCGCATCTGCAGGGCGCAGGTGCGGGAGCGTTTTGGCCCGCATTCGACTGGGTGTTTTCCCCGATCCTGCCGCAACGCAATCTTGGCGTGCGGGTGCGCACCTTCCCGGTGAGCGGATAGCAGGATCGGGCCGAGTGCGATGCATGTGACCATTTCACGGGTGATTCATCTGGGCGCGCTGATGACGGTCGTGCTCACCTCGCTGATGTTGTGGTCGGGGGTGACAGGGCTTGCGGAAGTATCGCACGAGTTTCGCAGCGTCACCGAGGATTCATTGCCCAGCACGATCCAGCTGGCCGACATCTCGCGCGCGATGGACGTGGCGCGGATCAAGCAGGGCTTGCAGGTCACCGCCGAGCAGCCCTCCGACGTGCTGAGCGTCGACAAGGATATCATCGACAACATTGCCACGGCCGACAAGGGGCTGGCCGCCTACAACACGCGGCTGCGCGACCCTGCCGAACGCGCGATTTTCAGCAAGGTTCAGGCCGGATGGAAGATTCTGCGCGCCCAGACGCTGGGCGTGCGCGACATGGCCTTGCGGGGCGACATACCGGCTGCCGCGCATATCTATCGCGGCCCGATGGTCAAGGTGGCGGTCGACTTGCGCAAGACCCTCAATGGCCAGATCGCCTACAACCGCAAGGTGGCGCTCGCGCGGGCGGCCCATGCCGCGCGAGCGGCTGATCGGACCAGGATCGGGCTGGCCATCGGGGGTGGTCTGGCCCTGGTCATGGCGGTCGTGCTGGCCTGTGTCCTGCGCCAGCGGGTGCTGGTGCCGATCAAGCGGCTGGTTCAGGCGATGGAGCGGATGGCCGACGGGCAACTCGATGCCGAAGTGCCCGGCCATGACCGCCACGACGAGATCGGGGCCATCAGCCGGGCCCTGCTCGACATCAAGCAGGGGGTCGAGGCGCGGACCCATGCCGCAGCGCAAGAGGAACTGGCCCAGCAGGTGCAGGTCGTCGATGTCTTTGCCAGTGCGCTCGACTATCTCGCGCGGCAGGATCTCGAACACCGCATCCACGAGGAATTGCCCGAGAAATATCAGGTTCTTCGCGCCAATTACAACGAAGCCGTGGCGATGCTGATGAAGGCCATGGGGACGGTGCGCGTGGGCGCGACCAGTCTGGCCGGGACCATCGGCGAAATCCAGAGTGCCGCGCATGATCTGGCCATGCGCAACACCCGTCAGGCGGCCAGCGTCGAGGAAACGACCGCCGCGATGCACAAGGTGGTCGATGGCGCGCGCCAGACGGCCCGTGCCGCCACCGATGCGCGCAGCCAGGCCTCGCAGGTCCTTGGCAAGGCCGAGCAGGGTGGGGCGGTCGTTGCGCGGGCGGTCGAGGCGATGGGGGCAATCGAACGCTCCTCGGGCGAGATTACCCAGATCATCGGGGTGATCGACGGGATCGCCTTCCAGACCAACCTGCTGGCGCTCAATGCCGGGGTCGAGGCGGCGCGGGCGGGCGAGGCGGGCAAGGGTTTTGCCGTCGTCGCCTCCGAAGTGCGGGCGCTTGCCCAGCGCAGCGCCGAAGCCGCGCGCGACATCAAGGCCCTGATCGATGCTTCGGGCCAGCAGGTGCGCGGCGGGGTGGATCTGGTCAAGCAGTCGGGCACTTTGCTGGGCGAGATCCTGGGCGACGTGAACGGCATCGGCACCACGATCAGCACGATCGCCGACTATACCGCCAAGCAGGTCGAGACTTTGGGTGAAGTGAGCGCGACGATGGGCGAGATCGACCAGGTGACCCAGCAGAATGCAGCCATGGTCGAGCAGACCAGCGCCGCCGCCCGCGCGATGGCCGAGGAATCGCAGGCGCTTTCGGGGCTGGTCAACCGCTGGCGCACGCGCGACCGGATGGTGCGCCCCGATCTGGGCGGCCAGCAGATGCGCCGGGATACCGTGGTGGGAATGGCCGGAAAGGCCGGGCCGCCGGCACTGGCGCGAGCCTGAAAAACAGCGGGGTTTTCCCAGGGCGCTTCAGCCCGCAAACCAGCCCCACAACAGGCGCCCGGTCAGCCCGAGGCTGACCGTGATCAGCAGCGGGCGGATCAGCCTTGCGCCAAGGCGCGTGGCGAAATGGGTGCCCATCCAGGCCCCGCACATCGATCCGCAGGCCATGCACAGCGCCAGAACCCACAGGATCTGCCCGCCCAGCGCAAAGAGGATCACCCCGGCCAGATTGCTGGTGAGGTTGAGCAGCTTGGTCAGGCCCGTGGCCCGTGTCAGGCCAAGCCCCCGCAAGGCCACCAGCCCGGTGGTGAAGAACTGCCCGGTGCCCGGCCCGAAGAAGCCGTCGTAGAAACCGATCGCGCTGGCGACCGGCAGGAAGCCGCGTTGTCCGACGCGGTCGTGGCGGTCGGTATCGTCCATGCGCGGCGACAGCACGGTATAGAGCGAGACCCCGATCAGCAGCACGGGCACGACCAGCGCCAGCACGCGCCCGTCGAAATGCTGGATCGTGAGCGTGCCTGCAAGCGCCCCGGCAAAGGTCACGCCCAGCAAGGCCAGGTTGCCCGACAGCGTGAACAGCCCCGCGCGGTAATAGCGAAAGGTCGCCATGGCCGTTCCGCACATCGACTGGAGCTTGTTGGTGCCCAGCGTAATGTGCGGGGGCAGGCCCAGCGTGAAGAGGACCGGCATCATGATCAGCCCGCCGCCACCGGCCACGGAATCGACGAACCCGGTGATCATCGCCACCGCGGTCAGCACCGGATAGATCCACAAGGGCGGGTGATAGGCCAGCGTCTGGGTCGTTTCGGCAGCCTGGGCCATCAGGGCAAGGATCGTGAGCGGCATTTGCACCCCTTGGCGTTTGCGCCTAAGGCCCGCAACAGTTCTTTTCCTGCGGATAGCCGGCACGCTTCACGATGACCCGTTTCAATTTCCAGATCCACGCGACCAGCGGCAAGGCCCGCACCGGCACCATCCAGATGAAGCGGGGCGACATCCGCACGCCCGCCTTCATGCCGGTGGGAACCGCAGCCACCGTCAAGGCGATGAAGGTGGAAGACGTGCGCGCGACCGGCGCCGACATCATCCTTGGCAATACCTATCACCTGATGCTGCGCCCCGGTGCCGAACGCATGGCCCGGCTGGGCGGGCTTCATGCGTTCATGGGCTGGGACCGCCCGATCCTGACCGACAGCGGTGGCTATCAGGTCATGAGCCTGTCGGACTTGCGCAAGATCACCGAGGAAGGCGTGACCTTTGCCAGCCACCTCGACGGCTCGCGCCACATGCTCAGCCCCGAACGCTCGATGGAAATCCAGCGCCTGCTCGGCTCGGATATCGTGATGGCCTTCGACGAATGCCCGCGCGCCGACCAGTCGCGCGACGTGATCGCCCGCTCGATGGAAATGTCGATGCGCTGGGCAAAGCGCAGCCGCGACGGCTTCGACAGCGGCGGCGAGCACGCGGAGCGTTCGGCGCTGTTCGGCATCCAGCAGGGCGCGCTCGACGAAGGGCTGCGCCAGGCCAGCGCCGACGCCCTGCGCGACATCGGCTTCGACGGCTATGCCATCGGCGGCCTTGCCGTGGGCGAGGGGCAGGAGGCGATGTTTGCCACGCTCGATTTCGCGCCGGGCCAGCTTCCGGCAGACCGTCCGCGCTACCTGATGGGCGTGGGCAAGCCCGACGATCTGGTCGGCGGGGTCGAGCGCGGGGTCGACATGTTCGACTGCGTGCTGCCCACGCGCTCGGGCCGCAACGGGCAGGCCTTCACCTGGAACGGCCCGCTCAACATGCGCAATGCCCGCCATGCCGAGGATACCGGCCCGCTCGACGAACGCTGCACCTGCCCGGTCTGTGCCAAGTACAGCCGCGCCTATCTTCATCACCTCCACAAGTCGGGCGAGATGCTTGGCGCGATGCTGCTGACCGAGCACAACCTCTCGTTCTACCAGCAGTTGATGGCCGCCATGCGCGCCGCCATCGCGCAGGACCGCTTTGCCGCCTTCGCGGCCGATTTCCGACGGGATTATTTCCAAAGGTGACAGCTAAATTGCTGCAATATGGATATTTATTGCAGTAAAACATTGCCCGGGCATGGCGCCGTGCTACCCTTCGCCGATTGATCGATCATCGGTGATGAGGGGGCTGGCAGTGGGGTTCAGGGGGTGGATGCGGGGCGCGGGTTGCGCCGCGCTGGTCGTGGCAGCGATGGGCGGCGGGGGTGTCCGCTCCACGGTTGCCCATGCCGCTCCGACGAAAGGGGCCGCTCCGGCGGAAGGGGCGGCTCTGGCGCAGGCCTTTGGCGCGCGCGTGGCGGTTTCGGACATGAGCATGTCGCCCGATGGCACCCATGTTGCCTTCATCGTCCCCGATGGCGCGGGACAGCAGGTCATGGTCGCCGATCTGGTTGCTGGCGGCACCCCTCGTTCGGTGCTGGCCAGCCCGCGCGCCGGGGAGAAGCTTTTTGGGTGTTCGTGGCCGACTGACAAGCGCCTGTTCTGCCGGATCAGGATCTACGAAGCCAATGTCGGGACGCCGATCAGCTATGCGCGCATGGTGGCGATCGACAGCGATGGCGGGCATCTGACGGTCGTCTCGCAGCGACAGACGGACAGGGCGCTCGGCTTCGACTACCACGGTGACGCGGTGATCGACTGGACGGGGGACAAGCCGGGCCAGGTTCTGATGACCCACTCGTTCGTGCCGGAAATGTCGACCGGCACGCACCTTGCCCAGACGCAGGAAGGGCTCGGCGTTGTATCGGTCAATGTTACCACTCTCCAGCGCCGCACCGTGCAGATGGGACGGGTCGATGCGGCCGGTTACCTGACTGACGGGATCGGCCATGTCCGCATCATCGCGCGCGAGGTGCAGAATTCCACGGGTTACGAGACCGGCAAGCTCAACTGGTATTATCGCAAGGCCGGGACGGGTGACTGGAACCTTCTGGGCCATACCGATGACAGCAATGGTTCTTCGGTCAAGGGGTTCGTTCCCCTTGCGGTCGACCCCACGCTCGACGTGGCCTATGGCTTCGGCACGGGCGAGGAGGGGCGCACGGCGCTCTACCGGATCAAGCTCGACGGTTCGCTCACGCGCGAGCGCGTCCTCGGGCGCAGCGATGTCGATGTCGACGATCTGGTCACCATCGGGCGTAGCCGTCGTGTGGTCGGGGTCAGCTACGCGACGGACAAGCGGGTGGTCGAATTCTTCGATCCTGAACTCGCCAAACTGGCTGCCGCCTTGCACAAGGCCTTGCCGGGACAGCCCCAGATCAGCTTCGTCGATGCTTCCGCCGATGAAAGCCGACTGCTGCTGCTGGCAAGCGGTGATACCGATCCGGGCATGTATTATGTCTTCGACAAGAAGACCCGCAAGCTCGAACAGGTGCTGGGCCTGCGCCCCGAACTGGAGGGCGTGAAGCTCGCCCCGATGCAGGCGATCAGCTATCGCGCTGCCGATGGCACGATGATCCCGGCCTATCTGACCCTTCCGCCGGGTCACAATCCGGGCGATTCCAGCGGAAAAGGCCTCCCGGCGATCGTCATGCCCCATGGCGGCCCGAGTGCGCGCGACGAATGGGGGTTCGACTGGCTGGTCCAGTTCTACGCGCTGCGCGGCTATGCCGTGCTTCAGCCCAATTATCGCGGATCTTCAGGCTATGGGGTCGACTGGCAGAACGGGAACGCGTTCCACTCCTGGGCGCGGGCCATTGCCGATATCGACGATGCGGGGCGCTGGTTGCTGGCGCAGGGGATTGCCGCGCCGGGCAAGCTGGGGATCGTGGGCTGGTCCTATGGCGGCTATGCCGCGCTGCAATCGGGGGTGGTCGATCCCGGCCTGTTCAAGGCCATCGTGGCGGTGGCCCCGGTGACCGACCTGCCGCGTCTGCGCGACGACCAGATGGCCTACACGACCGGTGTGATCGTCGGTCGGCAGATTGGCGAGGGCGATTCGCTCAAGGGGGCATCGCCTGCGCTCAATGCCGGGGCTTTCACCGTGCCGGTGCTCCTGTTCCATGGCGATCAGGATCTCAATGTGCCGGTCGCGCAATCGCGCGAGATGGCCGACAGGCTGCGCCCGACCGGCCATCTGGCCGCCTATGTCGAGTTCAAGGGCCTCGATCACCAGCTCGAAAGCCAGCAGGCCCGCACCCGGATCCTGAGCGACAGCGATGCGTTGTTGCGCAAGGCCATGGGCCTGAATCCGTGATCTGATGCCTAGGCGGCGATCTGGTCGCCATCATCCGCGAGGGTTTGTGTTTCCATGCGGGTGTCGGGATATTGGACGAATTGGCCGGTGCGGGTGTCGAGGAAGCCCGCGCCGATGGCGTTGGCCTGTGCCTGGGCGGTTTCCAGATCGGGGTACCATTTGCCGCTGCGATGCGGCGTGACGAAGCGATACATCTGCATGGCCCTACAATGCCACAAGGCGGGGGGCGGTTCCCGTCTTCAGGTGGCAAGCGTGGCCAATTTGCGACGACCTGAGTTTTGCATGAAATTCTTGAAATACTGAAATATTCTTATCACCATTGGTCAGCCATGCGGGGCAGTGCTCCGGCCAGGAATTCGATCCACGCGCGGGTCTTGGCGGCAGGCCTGCGGGTCGGATGGGTGAGGGCGTGAATGGCGCCGAGCGGGGCCAGGGGGTGGTCGAGCGCGACCTCGACAAGACGCCCCTCGCGCAGCGCGCGCGCGGCGATGAAGCGCGGGCCATAGACGAGGCCGAGACCCGCCGCAGCAGCCTCGACCAGCACTTCGCCGTTGTCGGCATGGAGCGAGCCGCGGATGGCCTGCCGGATCGAGCCATCGACACCAAAACGCCAGGTATAGGTGCCGGGCATCGAGAGCGTGAAACCGAGGCAGTCGTGATGGGCGAGGTCGGTCACCTTTTCGGGCGTGCCCGCACGGGCGAGGTAGGCTGGCGAAGCACAGATCACCAGATGCATGTCGGCCAGCTTGCGCGCGATCAGGCTGCTGTCCTCAAGGATGCCGATGCGGATCGCCACGTCCCAGCGTTCCTCGACCAGATCGACGTGGCGGTCGCTCAGGCCCAGTTCGACGGTGATCTTCGGGTGCAACTGCGTGAAGGCGGCGACCAGCGGGCCAAGGTATTGCACGCCGAACGAGGCGGGCACGCTGACGCGCAGCAGGCCCTCGATGGTCACGCTCTGCGCGGCGGCCTCGGCATCGGCCTCGCGCAGTTCGCCCAGGATGCGCTCGGCCTTGTCGAGATAGGCCGCGCCCGCTTCGGTCAGCGAGAGGCGCCGGGTCGTGCGGTGGACGAGGGCAGTGCCAAGGCGCTGTTCGAGCGCGGAAAGATGCTTGGCAGCCATGGCTGGCGACATGTGCAGCGCGCGCGCCGCCGCCGAGAGCCCGCCAAGCCGCATGGCCAGCACGAAGACTTCGATACCGGTCAACCGGTCGGCCATGATTTCCTACTCCGGGTAAAAAGAGATAGTCATATCCGCTCTATTATCATCTTGTGGTTCGAAGGCCATCATGGGGCCAGCATTTCACACACGACCTTCACACACGAGGATACGTCTTCTCATGAACCGCAAGACTTTCGCCGCCCTGGCCCTGGCCCTCTCGCTCCCCGTGCTGGGCGCTCCCGCGCTGGTTTCGGCCCAGGCTTCGAGCGCGCCCTCGACCGTTCAGGCTGGCACTTACGCCGTCGAAACCCACCACACCCTGGCTGAATTCACCGTCAACCACTTTGGCTTCAACGACTTCTTCGGCGTGATCCCCGGCGCCACCGGCTCGCTGACGATCAACCCGGCGAACCTTGCGGTCACCAAGCTCGATGTGTCGCTGCCGGTTTCGGGCATCTCGACCACCAACGCCACGCTCGATGGCGAGCTGACCAGCGCCGACTGGTTCGACGCGGCCAAGTATCCGACGATCCACTTCGTCGCCCACAAGGTGACCAAGACCGGCGAGCGCACCGCCCGCATCGAAGGCGACGTGACCATGCACGGCGTGACCCGTCCGCTGACCCTCGATGCCACCTTTGGCGGCTCGGGCGTGAACCCGATGAGCAAGGCCTTCACCATCGGCTTTTCGGCCACCGGCACGCTCAAGCGCTCGGAATTCGGCGTCTCGAAGTACGTGCCCTTCGTCAGCGACGAAGTGCGCCTGAAGATCTCGGCGGCTTTCGAAAAGCAGGCCTGATCTTTCCGGTTCCAACCCGGACCGAATGCATGGGGCGCCGCGCCGGCTGGCTGCGGCGCCCCTTTTTTGTGCCCAAGGAGGCAAGACACGATGTTGGTCGATGGAAAGTGGACGAGTGACTGGCAGCCGGTTCAGGCGACCGATGCCAAGGGCGGGTTCGTGCGTCAGGTTTCGGGCTTTCGCCACTGGGTGACCCCGGACGGCGCGCCGGGCCCGAGCGGCGAGGGCGGCTTTGCGGGGCAAGCCGGGCGTTATCACCTGATCGTCGCGCTGATCTGCCCATGGGCCTCGCGCACGCTGATGGCGCGCTCGCTCAAGGGGCTGGAGGATGTGGTGAGCCTCTCGGTCGTCGAGCCGGCGCTGACCGAGCAGGGGTGGCGCTTTGGCACTTTTCCCAGCGCCACCGCCGATCCGCTGTTCGGTGCGACCTATATCCACGAGATCTATACCCGCGCAGACCCGCACTACACGGGCCGCGCGACGGTTCCGGTCCTGTGGGACAAGGAGCGCGACACGATGGTCAGCAACGAATCGGCTGAAATCCTGCGGATGTTCGACAAGGGCTTCGGCGATCTGGCCGATCCGACGTTCGACCTCTCGCCCGCCGATCTGCTGCCCGAAATCGATGCGCTCAATGCGCGGGTCTATGACACCCTCAACAACGGCGTCTATCGCGCCGGCTTTGCCACGACGCAGGAAGCCTATGACGAGGCCTTTCATGGGGTCTTTGTCACGCTCGACTGGCTGGAGGAGCGTCTGGCCACCACGGGCCCTTACCTGTTCGGGGAGCGTTTCACCGAGGCTGACATCCGCCTCTTCGTGACGCTGGTGCGTTTCGATCCGGCCTATCACGGCATCTTCAAGTGCAACCAGCGCCCGCTGGCCAGCTATGAGGCGCTCAGTGCCTATCTCAAGCGCATCCTGACGCTGCCGGGTATCCGCGAGACGGTGAACATCGAACACATCAAGCAGGGCTATTATTCGATCCGCGCGCTCAATCCCAATGGCATCGTGCCCGTCGGGCCCGATCTCGACTGGATCTGAAAAAGGGGGCTTTGTTGCGGGCACAAAAAAAGGCGGGGGAGACCCCGCCTTTTTCCGTAGTGGGCTGCGATGCAGACCGACCGATCAGCGCGAATAGAATTCGACGACCAGGTTCGGTTCCATCTTCACCGGGTAGGGCACTTCGTCGAGCGTCGGAACGCGGACGTAGGTGACCTTGTCGGTGCCTTCCTGCGACACGTAGTCGGGAACTTCGCGTTCCGGCAGTGCCTGCGCTTCGGCGATCAGGGCCATTTCCTTGGCCTTGGTGCCCAGCGTCAGCACGTCGCCGGGGCGCACGCGGCGGCTGGCGATGTTGCACTTCACGCCGTTCACGCGGATGTGGCCGTGCGACACGATCTGGCGAGCCGCGAAGATGGTCGGCGCGAACTTGGCGCGGTACACGACCATGTCGAGGCGCTGTTCGAGCAGGCCGATCAGGTTCTGACCGGTGTCACCCTTCATGCGGGCGGCTTCCTGGTAGGTCTTCTTGAACTGCTTTTCGGTCACGTCGCCGTAGTAGCCCTTGAGCTTCTGCTTGGCGCGCAGCTGGATGCCGAAGTCCGAAACCTTGCTCTTGCGGCGCTGGCCGTGCTGGCCGGGGCCATACGAGCGGCGGTTCACCGAGCTCTTGGGACGGCCCCAGATGTTTTCACCAAGGCGACGGTCAATCTTGTACTTGGACGAATGACGCTTCGACACGTGTTCGTTCCTTTCAACTTGCGTTTGTTGGGGGAGGGCCAGAGGCCTTCCTGAGTGGCTGTCCGGAACCGCACCATCTGGCCTGTTGCCAGATGCGGCCACCACTTCACCGGACGTGCGGGGCCAATTGCGAAGGCGCGCCTAGAACAGGCGATGCCCTCTGAGTCAAGTGCGGAAGTTCAGTCTTGCGCGGGTTTTTCGCCCGGAGTTCGGCGCAGGGTCGAGAGAACGCCGCGCAAGGTGCGGATTTCCAGGTGATTCCATGCCGGCTTGGTCAGCATGGTGCGCAAGGTGCGGCGTGTGGAGGCGGCGCGGCTTTCGGGCTGGAAGTAGCCGCGCGGCTCCAGAAGGTCGCACAACTGGCCGAACATGCCTTCGAATTCCTCCTGCGGGGCAGGGGGCAGCAGGTCTTCGACGGTGGGCTGGACGAGGTCGCTGGCCGCGCCATCGCGCGCCGCGTGCTGCTTCGACCATTCATAGGCGCACAGGATCACCGCCTGCGCGAGGTTGAGCGAGCCGAATTCGGGATTGATGGGCACCGTCAGGATCGTGCGGGCCAGCGCCACGTCGTCGGTTTCAAGGCCCGACCGTTCGGGGCCGAACACGAAGGCGCTGCGCCCTTCCTCGGCGACGATCGCGCGGGCGGCTTCCTCGGGCGTCATGACCGGCTTGGTCACGCCGCGCTTGCGCACGGTGGTCGCATAGACATGGGCGCAATCGGCGACGGCATCGGCGAGGGTCTCGTAGACTTGCGCGTTTTCGAGGACGATGTCCGCGCCCGAGGCCGCCGGGCCTGCCGAAGGATTGGGCCAGCCATCGCGCGGGGATACCAGCCGCATTTCGGCCAGGCCGAAATTGAGCATGGCACGCGCGGCCTTGCCGATGTTTTCGCCCAACTGGGGGCGAACGAGAACGATAACGGGGGTCTTGCTGGTCACTGGCCTGGGCGCACTTTACCTGAACGTCACTGCTTTATCTGAATATTACTTGGCGACTTCACGCACGGTCGAGGCAAATTCCTCGAAATCGCGTGCTTCGGAAAAGTCGCGGTAGACGCTCGCGAAGCGGATATAAGCCACGCTGTCAAGCTGGCGGAGCCCGTCCATGACCATCTCGCCGATGATCTTGGACGAGACTTCCGCGTCGCCCATGGTTTCGATCTGGCGCTGGATGCCCGTAATCAGCTGGTCGATGCGTTCCTGCTCGACCGGCCGCTTGCGGCAGGCCAGCGACACGGACTTTTCGATCTTGGTGCGATCGAAAGGCTCGCGCCGCGCGACACTCCCGTCGCCCAGATTTTTCACAACCAGCACTTCGCGCAACTGGACGCGTTCGAACGTGGTGAAACGGGCGCCGCAGCTTTCGCATTGGCGCCGCCGGCGGATCGAGGTGTTGTCCTCGGTCGGCCGGCTGTCCTTCACCTGGCTGTTGTCATGGGCACAGAACGGGCAACGCAATCGATCAAAGCTCCGGGTAGATGGGGAACCGGGCGCACAGGTCGGTCACGGCGTCGCGAACGCGCTGTTCGACCTGACCGTCGCCTTCCTCGCCGTTGCGGGCCATGCCGTCAACCACCTGCGCGATCAGCTGGCCGATCTGGCGGAATTCGTCCTCGCGGAAACCGCGCGTCGTGCCCGCCGGGGCGCCCAGGCGGATGCCCGAGGTGACGAAGGGCGAACGCTTGTCGAAGGGCACGCCGTTCTTGTTGCAGGTCAGGAAGGCGCGGCCCAGGCCCTTTTCAGCGGCCTTGCCGGTCACGTCCTTGGCCGAGAGGTCCACCAGCATGAGGTGGTTGTCGGTGCCGCCCGAGACGATCGAGAGACCCGCATCGGCCAGCGAAGCGGCCAGCGCGCGGGCGTTGGCGACGACCTGATGGGCATAGGCCTTGAATTCGGGGCGCAGCGCGTCGCCGAAGGCCACGGCCTTGGCCGCGATGACATGCATCAGCGGGCCGCCCTGAAGGCCGGGGAAGACCGCCGTGTTGAACTTCTTGGCCAGCGCCTCGTCGTTGGTGAGGATCACGCCCGAACGGGGGCCGCGCAGGCTCTTGTGGGTGGTGGTGGTCACCACGTGGGCATGGGGGAACGGCGAGGGGTGCGCGCCGCCAGCCACGAGGCCCGAGAAGTGCGACATGTCGACCATCAGGTACGCGCCGACTTCATCGGCGATCTCGCGGAAGCGGGGGAAGTCCCAGATGCGCGAGTAGGCGGTGCCACCCGCGATGATCAGCTTGGGCTTGGTTTCGCGCGCGATGCGGGCCACTTCGTCCATGTCGATCAGGTGATCGTCGGCGCTCACGCCATAGGGGATCGGGTGGAACCACTTGCCGCTCATGTTCACGGGCGAACCGTGGGTGAGGTGGCCGCCCGAGTTCAGGTCGAGGCCCATGAAGCTGTCGCCGGGCTGAAGCAGGGCGAGGAACACGGCCTGGTTCATCTGGCTGCCCGAGTTGGGCTGGACGTTGGCGAATTCGCAGCCGAACAGCGCCTTGGCGCGTTCGATGGCCAGCGTTTCGACGATGTCGGCATATTCGCAGCCGCCATAGTAGCGCTTGCCCGGATAGCCTTCGGCGTACTTGTTGGTGAAGACCGAGCCGGTGGCTTCCAGAACGGCCAGGCTGGTGATGTTTTCAGACGCGATCAGCTCGATCTTGCTCTGCTGGCGCTTGAGTTCGCCCTGGATGGCGGCGAAAACTTCCGGGTCGGCCGAGGACAGATGCTCGGTGAAGAAGCCGGCCTTGCGGACTTCCGACGGTGCGGTGGCGGTAGACATCGGGAAGGCTCCTCTTAGAACGCGGGGTTGGAAAGCTTGGTGACGCGGCGAACGTGGCGGTCGCCGGCAAATTCGGTCGACAGAAACGCTTCGACGCAGGCCTTGGCCATGTCGAGCCCGGTCAGGCGGGCGCCCATGGCGATGGCGTTGGCGTCGTTGTGTTCGCGGGCGAGCTTGGCCGAAAGCGGTTCACCGACCAGCGCGCAGCGCAGCGCCGGATTGCGGTTGACCGCGATGGAAATGCCGATGCCCGAGCCGCACAGCGCGATGCCGCGCTCGGCCTGGCCGCTGGCCACGGCCTGGGCCAGCTTGTAGCCGTAGTCGGGATAGTCGACGCTTTCGCCCGCCTGGGGGCCGAGGTCGGCTACGTCGTGGCCCAGTTCGCCCAGCCATTGGACGAGATCGGCCTTGAGGCCGGTGGCGGCATGGTCGGAAGCAATGGCAATGCGCATGGGTTGGGTTTTCTGGCTATCTGTGACGGGGATATGGCGTCCCCCTAAACCCATTATGCCTGTTACGCCAGATTAATCGGGCTTATGCTGAGGGGGTGGCGTGCCCGCCTTTTGACCATGCGCGGCGGCGATCTTTTCCGCGACCTCGGGGTGCGCTTTGAGATAGGCCGAGATTTCACCGGCATAGTCTCTCGACAGGTTTTGCCCCAGGATCATGCCGTCGCGGTTCATGGTCTTGTAGACCTCCACGATTTCGGGATCCTGCGCCACGGTAAGCGAACGTGACAGGTAATGCTGGCCTGCGGGGGTGCGGGCAAAGGCCAGGATCGCGTGGAGGTCTTCGCTGGAGAAATGGCGCACGTAGGCGCGGGCCATGGTTTCGGCCAGCACCGGGATGTTGCGTTCATACACCGGCTTCATCCGCTCTGGAACTTGCGCCAGCATCGTGTCGATGATGTGGTTGAGACCGGGATCGTCGACGGCGATCTGGCTGCGGATGTTCGCGCTCATCGCGCCGAGCAGGGTATTGGAAAAGCTCTGAATCATGGCGACGCGCTGTTCGGGGGGCATGGCGATGGCGATGATGTCGCGTGCGACCTGCATGTCCGCCGGGTTCAGGGGAGCCGCAGCCGGAGGGGGGCTGGGGGCAGGCGCCGGGTCAGGAGAAGCCGATGCCAAAGCGGGCGATGATGCCGCCATGGCGAACATGGCGCCGACAAGCATCAGGCGGTTGGTGGTTGCGCGCATCTGTTCCTCGTTCGCCGGTCCAGGCAGAACGCCCGATCTCCGGGGCAGGGTCTGGGCGATGAAGACCCCGCCGGTCAAGCGCCAATGCATCCATAATGCATTGCCAAATCAAGGCAAAAGGGGCGGCGTTGCGGCCGCCCCGCTCCTGTCCTTGTCGTATCAGGCAGCCTTCATCAGCGGAACGCGCCGCTGAGCGACACGCCGACCACGCGCGGATCGTTGTAGATCCCCGCGCGATAGTTCGAGGTGTCGATCACCCCGATCAGGTTGCGGCGATCGGTCAGGTTGCGCGCGAAGACCGCCAGTTCATAGCGGCCCCAGGCCAGGCCGGCCTTGGCGCCCAGTTCGTAGTTGCCGTCCGAGGTATATTCGACCGACTTGTAGGGGACGTACATCGTGTAGCCCTGAAGGTTGAAGTCGGCGCCGACGAAAGCGCGCAGGGAGCCGGTCAGCGGCAGGTCGTAGCGCCCTTGCAGGTTGAGGTTGAAGCGCGGCGCATTGGGCAGCGGGTTGCCGTTGATCTGCGCGTAATAGGCGTTGCCCACACGCAGGGTCGGGTTGAGCACGGTCTCCGACATGACCCCGCCCGCGGCACCGACCTGGGTATAGACGCTGTTGTCCCTGATTTCGGTGTGCAGCACGCTCACGCCCAGGTCGAAGCGCAAGTTGCGCGACGGACGCAGGCCGATTTCCGCCTCGCCGCCATAGCCGATCGCCTTGTTGGCATTGAACAGCACACCATTGCCGTTGCTGTCGTTGCCGTTGAGCTGGATGTCGGTGACGGTGTAGTAGAAGCCGGTCAGGTTGAAGGTCAGCGTGTTGTCGAGCCAGGCGCTCTTGATACCCGCCTCCCACGAGGTGTTCTTTTCCGAGTTCGCGGTGGTGAACGGCGCATTGAACACCGCCGAACGGCCCTGGATGGTCGGCCCGCGGAAACCGCGCGCGACACGGGCATAGAACGAAAGATCGGTGTTCGCGCGATAGAGCAGGCTCACGTCGAAGCTGGGCTCGGTATCGGCAAGGCGGGTGTGGCGCGCGGCGCTGGCCGGGAACGTGACCGCGCCGGAAACGGTATCGGCGGTCTTGAGCAGGGTGGTGTTCTTGGTGTCGTTGCTCACGCGCACGCCGCCGGTCAGGCGCAGCTTGTCGGTCAGGTCGTAGCTGGCCTGGCCGAACACGGCCCAGCTGGTGTTGACGTTGTGGAGCAGGACCCAGTTGTTGGGGTTGGGCGTCGTGCCCAGCGCCTTGCTGGTGAGGAAATAGGCGCGCTGGTCGAATTCGGTATAGTCGCGCGAATCGAAATAGATGCCGCCGATCTGCCAGCGGAAGCGGCCGGTATCGGGGCTGGCCAGGCGCAGTTCCTGGCTCCACTGGTTTAGCGAGCGCAGAACCCCGCGCGATTCCCCGCAACCGGCGGCGCAGATGTTGCTGCCGCTGCCGCCGAAATCGGCCGCCGCGCCGCCATCGGTGTCGCCCCGGCTGGAACCATGGGAATATTCATAGGCCGTGATCGAGGTCAGCGTGAGGCTGCCGATTTCCTGCACCGCCTTGAGCGAGAGACCCTTGGTCTTGTAGGCTTGGGGATTGTTCTGGGCCTCGTCGTAGGAAACCCTGGTGAGGTCGAGGTCCTGCGGAACGGTATGGGTGCCCTGGCGGATCGAGCCGCGATAGAAGATCGAGGCGGTGCCGTCATAATCGCGATAGTGGCCCGAGAGGCGCAGGGTCAGCGTATCGGTCGGCCGGGCGAGCAGTTGCAGGCGCACGTCGCGCTCGTTGAAGCCGCCCATCACATTGTGGCCGGGCACTGTGCCGTCGTCGCTCGGGCCGGTGTAGGTGTTGCTGATCCAGTTGTCGCGGTGCTGATAGAGGCCCGAGAGGCGGAAGCTGATCCGTCCGTCTGCGGTCAGCGGCCCGCCCACGCCACCATCGATGTTGACGCTGTTGCGGCTGCCCCAGCTGACCGACCCTTGGCCCTGCCAGGTGGCGGTGGGCTGGGCACTGTCGAACTTGACGATGCCTGCGGTGGTGTTCCGACCGAACAGCGACCCCTGGGGGCCGCGCAGCACTTCGACTTGCGCGATGTCGAAGGCCGGGTTCGACTTGAGCACGACGTGTTCCATGACCACGTCGTCCTGAATGATGGACACCGGCTGCGAGGCGCCGAGGTAGAAGTCGATATTGCCAAGGCCGCGAATGTAGAAGCGCGGGAAAATGCGGCCCGTGCTCGATTCGACATTGAGGCTGGGAACGCGGCCGGCCAGCGAGAGCAGCGTGTCCGCGCCGCCAGCCTGGAGGTCGTGCAGCAGTTCGGGCTTGATCACGGCCACCGAGACCGGCACGTCACGGATGTTTTCCTGACGGTGTTCGGCGCTCACGATGATCGGTTCGCCGATGGTCCCCATCGGATCGGCAGGGGCTTCAGGCGCACCCGATGCCGTCGGGGCCTGCGCCATGGCGGCTGCGGGCAGCATCGAGGCCAGGGCAACGCCTGTCAGCAGGGCGGTCGCCGTCGAGATGATACGCATTTTTCCCCCTCGCGTATGAACAGGCCGGTAACGGCCGCTGTGGATGGCGAGCCGATAAAATCGGTTTGTGGCAGGGAGATTTCGCTGTCCCTCCAATTTTTTCGTTTCATATGCAACTGGTGCGGGAATGTCACAGTCTGGCCCGTGGCCGGGCGAAAATGCAAAAAAGGCGCCCGGAAGGACCGGGCGCCTTTTGCTGTCATTCGCTCATCGGTGATGAACGGACGAGAAGGGCTTACTGATCGAGGAACGAGCGCATCTTGCGGCTGCGGCTCGGGTGCTTGAGCTTGCGCAGGGCCTTGGCCTCGATCTGGCGGATACGCTCGCGCGTCACCGAGAACTGCTGGCCGACTTCCTCGAGGGTGTGGTCGGTGTTCATGCCGATGCCAAAGCGCATGCGCAGAACGCGTTCCTCGCGCGGGGTGAGGCTGGCCAGAACCCGCGTGACGGTTTCCTTGAGGTTGGCCTGGATCGCCGCGTCGACCGGGATGATCGCGTTCTTGTCCTCGATGAAATCGCCCAGATGCGAATCTTCCTCGTCGCCGATCGGCGTTTCGAGGGAGATCGGCTCCTTGGCGATCTTCATCACCTTGCGGACCTTTTCGAGCGGCATCGACAGACGCTCGGCCATTTCCTCGGGCGTGGGCTCGCGGCCCTGCTCGTGGAGGAACTGGCGACTGGTGCGCACGAGCTTGTTGATCGTCTCGATCATGTGGACCGGGATGCGGATCGTGCGCGCCTGATCGGCGATCGAGCGGGTGATCGCCTGACGGATCCACCAGGTCGCATAGGTGCTGAACTTGTAGCCGCGGCGATACTCGAACTTGTCCACCGCCTTCATCAGGCCGATGTTCCCTTCCTGGATCAGGTCGAGGAACTGGAGGCCACGGTTGGTGTACTTCTTGGCGATCGAGATCACGAGGCGCAGGTTGGCCTCGACCATTTCCTTCTTGGCGATGCGCGCCTCGCGCTCGCCCTTCTGGACCATGTTCACGATGCGGCGGAATTCGGCCAGCTGCATGCCCGTCGCCGAAGCGATGTCCGAAACCTCGGCGCGGATGCGCTCGACGCCATTGGCTTCGTTGGCGGCAAAGGCCGCCCACTTCTTGTCGCGATTGGCCAGCGACTGGAGCCAGCCTTCGTCCAGTTCGCGCCCGACGTAGTGATCGAGGAAGTCCTTGCGGCTCACCTTGTGGCGTTCGGCCAGACGCAGCATCTGCCCGCCCAGCGTCGTCAGCCGGCGGTTGAACGCATAGAGGTTGTCGACCAGGTATTCGATCTTCGAGGCGTGGAACTGCACGCTTTCCACTTGCGCGGTGAGTTCCTCGCGCAGGCGGTGATAGTCGGCTTCCTTGGCTGCCGGGAAGGCCAGGCCCAGGCCCAGCGAATCGAGGCGTTCACCCTGAAGGCGCTCGAACGTGCGGAACAGGCTGGTGATTTCGGCGAAGCGTTCAAGCGCGGCAGGCTTGAGCGTGGCTTCCATCTGGGCGAGCGAGAGGGTGTTGTCTTCCTCTTCTTCCTCGGCCGGACGGGCGCGGCGCTCGCGCAGCTCGTCGTCTTCGTCCTCGGTTTCCTCTTCCTCGACGTCTTCCTCTTCCTTGAAGGAAGGGCCCGCGGTCGCCTCGCTGATTTCGCCGTCGGCGTCCTCGCCGTCTTCCGAGAGGTTTTCGGGCTGGGGTTCCTTGGACAGCATGGCGTCGAGATCGAGGATCTCGCGCAGCTGCATTTCACCCGCGTTGAGGGCTTCGGACCACTGGATGATCGCGTGGAAGGTGATCGGGCTTTCGCACAGGCCCATGATCATCGTGTCGCGACCGGCCTCGATGCGCTTGGCGATGGCGATTTCGCCCTCGCGGCTGAGCAGTTCGACCGCACCCATTTCGCGCAAGTACATGCGCACGGGGTCGTCGGTCCGCTCGACCGTTTCCTTGCGCTTCTCGACGACCGGGCGGTCGTCCATGCCGGTGTCGGTGTCCTCGGCCTCTTCAGGCTCGCGTTCTTCGGGATCGACCGCGTCTTCGTCGCTCTCGACGATGTTGACGCCCATTTCCGAGATCGCGGCCATGATGTCCTCGATCTGCTCGGAGGACATCTGGTCTTGCGGGAGGGCTTCGTTCAGTTCATCGTATGTGATGATCCCGCGGCGCTTTGCCCGCGCGATCAGCTTCTTGATCGAAGCCTCGTTAAGGTCGATCAGCGGTGCATCGCCGCTATCGGTCTTGTCGTTGGAAGCCATTAACCCCGATACCACCCTTTGATCGTGCCGCTATGGCCCGTCCTGCGGAGCGCCAGCGCGTTGGCGGCAGCCCCATGCTGACTATTATAACGATGCACGAGTGCGACCCATTTGCCCCAACCGGGCCAGCAAAGCCAGCCTTCGTTGCAGCAATCGTTGCTGTTCGGCAAAACTTTCGTCGGATATTTCCGTTTCAAAACGCTCTGTGGCCTGCGTCAGCGCCAGTTCGACCGCCGGAAGCTCGACGATCAGCTCGATCGCTTCGGCCAATTCGTCGAGTGCGGTGGCACTTTGCCCTGACAGAAAGCCGAATCGCAATCCGTCGTAGTCATCTGCCGTCGGCAACCGAAGCTGCCGTGCCTCCAATATGGGACGCAAGGCGGCGCTTTCAAGCGGTTCGCCCGATTCGGAAAATACGAGGAGGGTGTCGAGCAGGGCGGCCATGTCCGGGTGGGCCGGATGGATGCGCGCGAGTGTCTCGCTGTGCCGGGCAAGCGCCTGGGGATGGATGACGAGGCCCGCCAGCACGGCGGCCAGCAGCGCATCGCCCGAGCCGACCTTTTGCGTCAGGCGCGTGGCGGTTTCGGGGGCCAGCGGCGGGGGCGGGGGTGTCCATCCCCCCCGCCCGGTTCGGGCGCCCTGTGCCGGACGGGCTGGGCTCCGGGGCGCAAATGGCGCGCGCTCGCGCCGGGCAAAGGCCAGTTCGCCAAAACGGTCGAGCAGTTCGCGGCGATAGAGGGCCTTGATGTCGGGGTGCTGGATCGTCTCGCAATGGTCGAGCAACCGCGCCTTGAGGCCCGCCTTGTCCTCGGGCGTGGCGAGGGGGGCGGCGTCGCGTTCGCCCTCCCACAGCACGTCGACGAGGCTGCGCGCCTCGCCCAGCAGGCCGAGCATGGCTTCGCGCCCGCGCTTCTTCACCACGTCGTCCGGGTCCATCCCGTCGGGCAGGGTGACGATGCGCAGGGAGTGGCCGGGGCGCAGCAGGGGCAGGGCGCGCGCCACGGCCTTCATCGCCGCGCGCTTGCCCGCGCTGTCGCCGTCAAAGCACAGGGTCGGGCATTCGGTCACGCGCCACAGGCGTTCGAGCTGGTGTTCGGTGAGTGCGGTGCCCAGCGGGGCGACCGCCTCGGCCAGGCCAGCGGCGGCCAGCGCCACCACGTCCATGTAGCCCTCGACCACCACGATCCGCGAGGCCGAGCGCGCGGCGGGCGCGGCGCGGTGGAGATTGTAGAGCGTGCGGCCCTTGTCGAACAGCGGAGTGTCCGGCGAATTCAGATACTTGGGGGCGTCAGTCTTGTCCGCCGTCAGGATGCGCCCGCCAAAGGCGATGATCCGCCCGCGCTGGTCGGCAATCGGCAGCATCAGGCGCCCGCGAAAGCGGTCGTAGGGGGTCTTGCCCTCGACCACGATCTGGAGTCCGGCCTCGACCAGCATGGCCTCGGGAAACCGGGACAGCGCCTGTTTGAGCGCGGTGCGGCTGTCGGGCGCATAGCCGAAGCCGAATTCGCGCATGATGTGGGCCGGAAACCCGCGCGAGGCCAGATAGGCGCGCGCAGCCTCGCCGCCGGGGCCCTTCAGGCTCTCGACGAAGAAATCCTGCGCGGCCTGCATCACGTCGTGGAGCGTCTTGGCTTCCTGCGCGCGGCGCGCGGCCTGACGGTCCATTTCGGGCATGTCCATGCCCGCCTGCGCGGCCAGTTCCTTGACCGCCTCGATGAAGGGCAGGCCCTGATGGTCGGTCATCCAGCGGATCACGTCGCCATGGGCGCCGCAGCCGAAGCAGTGGTAGAAGCCCTTTTCGTCGTTGATCGTGAAGCTGGGCGTCTTTTCGTTGTGGAACGGGCAGCAGGCCTTGAACTCGCGCCCCGCCTTCTGGACGCGGATCGACCGCCCGATCACGCCCGAGAGCGCGATCCGGCTGCGCAGTTCGTCCAGCCATTGTGGGGAAAGGCTCATGGCCTGCTGTTGCCCCCTCCGTCAGGTCTGCGGCCTGTCACCTCCCCCACGGCGTGGGGGAGGATCAGGTGGTCCTGCTCCTCCCCGCTGGCGGGGAAGGCGCGCGCGCCCGCAGGGCGTGGTGGAGGGGCTGCCCCGCGCATCATGATCAGGCGAGCGCGGCCTTCACCAGGCCACTGGCCTTGCCCATGTCGATCTGGGTGCCGTGGCGGGCCTTGAGCTGGGCGACGACGCGGCCCATGTCCTTCATGCCGGTGGCGCCCAGTTCTTCCTTGATGCCGAGAATCAGGGCTGAGACTTCCTCGTCCGAGAGCTGGGCGGGAAGGAATTCCTCGATCACGGCCAGTTCGGCCTGCTCGACTTCGGCGAGTTCGGGGCGACCGCCCTGCACATAGAGGGCAATCGATTCGCGGCGCTGTTTGACCATCTTCTGGAGCACGTCGATCACCAGCGCGTCGTCGTCGGGGACAGTGGCGGCGGTGCGCAGCTCGATGTCCTTGTCCTTGAGCTTGGCCAGGATCAGGCGGACGGCAGCCAGGCGGCTCTTGTCGCCGGCCTTCATGGAAGCCACTTGCGCAGCCTTGATCGTGTCGCGGATCATGTCATTGTTCCTGTGGGGTGGGGCCGTCATGTGGCGGCAAAGGAATCGCTCTAGGACAAACTTTCTCGCACCGCTAGGTTGACGCTGGCAGGAATGGGGCTTAGCGGGCGGCTCTTAGCAACATCGTTATTCCCCCTGCCAACGGAGCGACCCCACATCATGGCCGACCCCGCCTTTTCGCTTGCGCCCCAACCTGACGGAGCCACGGGTGTTCTCGTGCTTGCCGATGGTCAAGTCGCGTGGGGCCGCGGATTTGGCGCCGTGGGCGAAGCCGTCGGCGAAGTGTGCTTCAACACCGCCATGACCGGCTATCAGGAAGTGATGACCGATCCGAGCTATGCCTCGCAGATCGTGACCTTCACGTTCCCCCACATCGGCAATGTCGGCACCAACGCGGAAGACATGGAAAGCCATGGCGTCCCCGGCGCCGTGGGCTGCGTGGTCCGCGAAGACGTGACCGCACCCGCCAATTTCCGCGCCCAGGGCACGTTCCAGGCCTGGATGGAAGCGCAAGGGCGCATCGGCATCTCGGGTGTCGATACCCGCGCGCTGACCCGCCGCATCCGCGTGTCGGGCGCGCCCAACGCGGTCATCGCGCACAACCCCGAAGGCACGTTCGACCTGCCCGCGCTGCTGGAAAAGGCGCGCGCCTGGCAGGGCCTCGAAGGCCTCGACCTTGCCATTGCCGTGACCCGCAAGGATCGCGAAGAGTGGGAAGGCTCGCTCTGGCATCTGGGCGAGGGCTATACCCTTCCCGAGGGAACCGCCCCCGGAGATTCTGGCCGCCCGCATGTCGTGGCGATGGATTTCGGCGCCAAGGACAACATTTTCCGCAATATCGTCGCCGCAGGCGCCGATGTGACGGTGGTTCCGGCCAAGACGACCGCCGAAGAGATCCTCGCGCTCAAGCCGGCGGGCGTGTTCCTGTCGAACGGGCCGGGCGATCCGGCGGCGACGGGCGCCTATGCCGTGCCGGTGATCCAGAAACTGCTGGCCGCTGACATGCCGATCTTCGGGATCTGCCTTGGCCACCAGATGCTCGGCCTTGCCGCTGGCGCGCGCACGACCAAGATGAACCAGGGCCATCGCGGCGCCAACCACCCGGTCCAGCGCAAGGACGATGGCGTGGTGGAAATCACCTCGATGAACCATGGCTTTGCCATCGACAACACCCCCGGCGCGCTGCCCGAAACCGTGATCGAGACCCATGTCTCGCTGTTCGACGGTTCGAACTGCGGCATCGCCATTGCGGGCAAGAAGGCCTTTGGCGTGCAATATCACCCCGAGGCTTCGCCCGGACCGCAAGACAGTTTCTACTTGTTCGAGAAGTTTGTCGGAATGCTGGGCTAACCGCCCGGAAACGCTGAAAAACCATTGAACACTTCAAGCCGTGCCCGGCACGGCGGTCGCAAGAACCAAGAATAAAGGCCCTCGTATGCCCAAGCGCACTGACATCTCCTCGATCCTGATTATCGGCGCCGGGCCGATTGTCATCGGCCAGGCCTGCGAGTTCGACTATTCGGGCACGCAGGCGGTCAAGGCGCTCAAGGAAGAGGGCTACCGCATCATCCTGGTGAACTCCAATCCGGCGACGATCATGACCGACCCGGAAATGGCCGACGCCACCTATGTCGAGCCGATCACCCCCGAGGTCGTCGCCAAGATCATCGCCAAGGAGCGCCCGGACGCTGTGCTGCCGACGATGGGCGGGCAGACCGCGCTCAACACCGCGCTCGCGCTCGCGCAGGATGGTACGCTCGAAAAGTATGACGTGACCATGATCGGCGCCAATGCCGAAGCCATCGACAAGGCCGAAGACCGCCAGAAGTTCCGCGATGCGATGGACAAGATCGGCCTCGAATCGGCGCGTTCGGGCGTGGCGCACACGGTCGAGGAAGCCCTCGCGGTGCTCGAAACCACGGGCTTGCCCTCGATCATCCGTCCGAGCTTCACGCTCGGCGGCACGGGCGGCGGCATTGCCTACAACAAGGACGAGTTCATCAAGATCGTGCGCGGCGGTCTCGAAGCCTCGCCGACGACCGAAGTCCTGATCGAGGAATCGCTCCTCGGCTGGAAGGAATACGAGATGGAAGTCGTCCGTGACCGGAACGACAATGCCATCATCATCTGCTCGATCGAGAACGTCGATCCGATGGGCGTGCACACGGGCGACTCGATCACGGTGGCCCCGGCGCTCACGCTGACCGACAAGGAATACCAGATCATGCGCAATGCATCGATCGCGGTGCTCCGTGAAATCGGTGTGGAAACAGGCGGTTCGAACGTACAGTTCGCGGTCAATCCCAAGGATGGCCGCCTGATCGTGATCGAGATGAACCCGCGCGTGTCGCGTTCTTCGGCGCTCGCTTCGAAGGCCACCGGCTTCCCGATCGCCAAGGTCGCGGCCAAGCTGGCCGTCGGCTATACCCTCGACGAGATCACCAACGACATCACCGGCGCGACGCCTGCCAGCTTCGAGCCGACCATCGACTACGTCGTCACCAAGATCCCGCGCTTCGCCTTTGAAAAGTTCAAGGGTTCCGAGCCGCTGCTCTCGACGGCGATGAAGTCGGTCGGCGAAGTCATGGCGATTGGCCGCAACCTCAAGGAATCGCTCCAGAAGGCGCTGCGCGGCCTCGAAACCGGGCTCGACGGCTTCAACCGCTACGACGAACTCGAAGGCGCCTCGCGCGACGAGATCAACGCCGCGCTCAGCCGCGCCACGCCCGAGCGCCTGCTCGTCGTCGGCCAGGCTTTCCGCGAGGGCTTTTCGGTCGAGGACGTTCACGCCGTCACCAAGTACGAGCCGTGGTTCCTGCGTCACATCGCCGAGATCATCGCCGAGGAAGAGGACATCATCGCCAATGGCCTGCCCGTCACGGCGCAGGGCATGCGCCGCGTCAAGGCCATGGGCTTCTCGGACAAGCGCCTCGCCAAGCTGGCGGTGCGTTCGGCCCACCTCAAGGGCAGCGCCAACCATGCGCGCTCGGGCCTCGTCCACGATATCGTGACGGCCATGGCCGGCGCGACGAGCGAAGCGGAAGTGCGCGCGCTGCGCCACAAGCTGGGTGTGCGCCCGGTGTTCAAGCGCATCGACAGCTGCGCGGCCGAGTTCGAGGCGGTTACGCCCTACATGTACTCGACGTACGAAGGCGGCCTGTTCGGCGAGCCGGAGAACGAGGCGGCCCCCAGCGACCGTCGCAAGATCGTGATCCTGGGCGGCGGTCCCAACCGTATCGGCCAGGGGATCGAGTTCGACTATTGCTGCTGCCATGCGTGTTTTGCACTGGAAGAAGCCGGGTTCGAGACCATCATGGTCAACTGCAACCCCGAAACCGTCTCGACCGACTACGACACCTCGGACCGTCTGTACTTCGAGCCGCTGACCGGTGAAGACGTGCTCGAAATCCTCGACATCGAGCGGTCCAACGGCGAACTGGTCGGCGTGATCGTGCAGTTTGGCGGGCAGACCCCGCTCAAGCTGGCACAGGCGCTCGAAGACGCGGGCATCCCGATCCTGGGCACGTCGCCCGACGCCATCGACCTTGCCGAAGACCGCGAGCGCTTTGCCGCTCTGGTCGAGAAGCTCAAGCTGCGCCAGCCGGCCAACGGCATTGCCCGCAGCCGCGAGGAAGCCATCGCGGTGGCCAGCCGCATCGGCTACCCGGTGCTGATGCGTCCGAGCTATGTGCTCGGTGGCCGTGCGATGGAAATCGTCGACAGCCAGGCCCAGCTCGAAGACTATATCACGACTGCCGTGAAGGTCTCGGGTGACAGCCCGGTGCTGATCGACCAGTACTTGCGCGACGCCATCGAATGCGATGTCGACGCGCTGGCCGATGGCGAGACCGTGCGCGTGGCCGGTGTGCTCCAGCACATCGAGGAAGCGGGCATCCACTCGGGCGACAGCGCCTGCACGCTGCCCCCCTACAACCTGCCTGCCGAAATCATCGCCGAAATGGAGCGTCAGGCCGTCCTGCTGGCCCAGGCGCTGGGCGTGCGCGGCCTCATGAACATCCAGTTCGCGGTCAAGGATGGCGAGGTCTACCTGATCGAGGTGAACCCGCGCGCCAGCCGCACGGTGCCCTTCGTGGCCAAGGCTGTGGGCCAGCCGGTGGCCAAGTATGCCGCACGCGTGATGGCGGGCGAGCGTCTGGCCGACCTGCCGGAAATCCGCCGTGACATCGACTATATGGCGGTCAAGGAAGCGGTGTTCCCGTTCGCGCGCTTCCCCGGCGTCGATCCGGTGCTTTCGCCCGAGATGAAGTCGACCGGCGAGGTCATGGGCATCGACGGCAACTTTGCGGTGGCCTTTGCCAAGGCCCAGCTGGGTGCGGGCATGCGCCTGCCGCTCGAAGGGACGGTGTTCGTCTCGGTCAAGGATACCGACAAGGCGGTCGTCCTGCCCGGCGTGCGCAAGCTGGCGAACATGGGCTTCAAGATTGTCGCGACGAGCGGGACCGCGCGTTTCCTCAAGGCCGAGGGCGTCGAGGTCGAACTGGTGAACAAGGTGGCCGAAGGCCGTCCGCACATCGTCGACCGCATCATCGACGGCAAGATTGCCCTGATCTTCAACACCACCGAAGGCTGGCAGAGCCACAAGGACTCGCAATCGATCCGTGGGTCGGCTCTCAATGGCAAGGTGCCCTACTTCACCACCGCCACCGCTTCGGTGGCCGCGGCCGAAGCGATCGAGGCTTTGCGCAGTGCCGAACTTGAAGTGAAGCCGCTGCAAGACTATTATCGTTGACCGCATTTGTGTTCCCCTTCCGCAGCGGCCAATGAGGGCCAGGCCGGTTTGACCGGTCTGGCAGGGGAACGTTTTTCCTGTGTGCCCGCTGCCGGGGCAGGGAATGGAAAGAGAAGGACTACGGATGGCCAGTGTCGAAAAGCTGCCGATGCTCCAGGAAGGCTACGAAAAGCTGACCGCCGAGCTCAAGCTGCTGCGCGATGAGCGTCCCAGAATCGTCGATGCCATCGAGGAAGCGCGTGCCCACGGCGATCTTTCGGAAAACGCCGAATATCACGCCGCCAAGGAACGCCAGGGCCAGGTCGAGGCGACGATCGCCGATCTGGAAGACAAGATCAGCCGCGCCCACATCATCGACCCCACGACGCTTTCGGGCGATCGCATCGTGTTCGGGGCGACGGTGACCCTGCTCGACGACGATGACAAGCCCGTGCGCTACCAGATCGTCGGCCAGGCCGAGGCCGATGCCAAGCGTGGCCGGATCAGCTACAGCTCGCCGCTGGGCCGCGCGCTGATCGGCCGCAAGGTCGACGAAGAGGTCGAAGTGACGGTTCCTTCGGGCGACAAGTGCTACCTCGTCCAGAAGATCGAGTTCATCTGATCTCGTTTCGACAGAACGCAAAAAGGCCCCGGAAACCGATGTTTCCGGGGCCTTTTTCATGTCCGTGAAGGACAGCTCAGTCTTCGGGCTGGGCCGGATCGAGCAGCTTGTGGAGGTGGACCACCACATAGCGCATTTCGGCATCATCGACCGTACGCTGGGCAGCGGAGCGCCAGGCTTCTTCGGCAGAGGCATAGTCTTCGTAGACACCGACGAGATCGATGGCTTTGAGATCGACGAATTCGAGGGTCTGCGGGTCCTTGACCCGGCCGCCCATCACAAGATGGAGTTTCTGCATTGTGGCCCTTCCTTGGGGGATGCAGCCATGCCGATGGCAAAATATGGCCCGGTTCGCAAGGGGGCAGGCATCGGATGGCTTGCAAGATGCGCGCCGCCGCTTGCGAAAATCTGACCTTTTGGCCTTCCGGCTGTATAATGAGAAACGATATCAGTGCTTGAGGCGGGCGGCCAGTTCGCTCGCGCGGGAGATTGCCAATTCGGCAGCGTCGCGCGCGGCGTGGGTGGCCACTTCGGCCAGTTCGCCCGCGATCTTGCGGGCTTCGACCGAACGTTCGTGCAGGCGCGCTCCCGTGTCGTGGCTCAGGTCTTCGAGCTTGTGAATGCCTTCGCGGCCCGCGTCACCCGCCTTGTGGGCATAGCTGCTCGCCACGTCGGCGGCGAAGGCGGCGAGGGCCGTGGCCTTCTTGCCGAGGCCTGCGGCAGTTGCTGCCGCGGCGATGGGCGAAGCCTTGCGGCGGCGCATGGCACGGCCACCCAGAATGGCGCCGCCCACCACGAGGCCAAGCGCAAGGCCACCGGCAAGGGCGGCCATCGGATGCTGCTCGACAGCCTGACGGACATTGCCGCCCAGTTCGGCGGCCTTGGCACGGGCCTTTTCGATGGGGGTGGGTTCGACTGCGCGGGTGTCGCCGGTGGGCGAGGTCGGCACGATAGAGGTGGTCGGGCCAGTGGTCGGGGTTTCTTCGGTCACCATGAATCTCCGGATGAGCTTTGTCGTGTCAACGCTTGGCGAAGGGGCGGCGTTCCCACAGCCAGCCTGCCGCGCGCAGGAGCGGGCGGCGCAGCGACCAACCGGCGAGCAGGGCGAGCGTCGTGCCCAGCGCGGGGGCATTGTCGCGAACCATCGTGCCCGCGCCGTCGATGGCGTCGACCATCTTGTCGATCGCGCGTTCGCGCAGGCGCTGGGGGATCGGTCGGTCGGTCAGGTCCTGACGCAGGCTGCTCACTTCGTCACGCAGGCCTTGCCACGCGCGGGCCCGTTCGGCTTCGGCTTCGCGCAGGGTTTGCTCGATGCTCATTGGCCAGCCTCCTTCCCGGTGGTGTCCAGATTGTCCTTGGTGGCATTACGCTGGCCCAGCAGCAGGTCACGTGCCTCGTTGAAGGCGTGGCGGGCAACCAGCAGGCTCAGCGCCGCCATCAGCGCCAGTGCCAGCCCGACAACGCCCAGCGCGCCCCACGGGGTGATCAGCGGGGCCAGCGCGAGCAGCAGGCCGACCACCAGCGCGATTGCCAGCAGGGCGCCGAACACGGCGCCCAGAACGAGGCCGATGGCCACGCGCTTGCCACGGCTGGCGAGGATGCCCGCGCGTGCCTTTTGCAGGGCGATCTCGGCGGAGAAGACTTCCTCGCCATGGCTGATGATCGCGCGGATGCGGTCTGCCAGCGAGGCGGGGGCGTCCTGCGTGTCCGGTTGCCGGGGCTGTGCCTCGGGTTCAGTGGCCTGGGTCATGCGCGGGCAACCCCCGCGAGTGTGGTCTTTTGCATTGCAATCATGGCCTCAGGCATTCTTGTCGGCTTCCGCTTCGGGGGCGGCAGGGGTTTGGCTGGCATCGGCAGCCTTGGCTTCGGGCGCTTCGGCCTGTGCGGTTTCAGTTTGCGGCTTGCTGCGGAACATCCGGGCGACGAGGAAGCCGGCGACAGCGGCCACGCCCAGCGCGGCGACGGGCCGTGCGCGGACCAGATCCTTGATATCCTCGCCCAGTTCGGCAAAGTCCCTGGAGGCGAGCTTGTCGGCGCTTTCCTCGGCCGAGCGGGCCGCCGTGCGGGCGATGTCGCCGTACTTCACGCCGAACTTCTGGTCGAGCGTCTCGGTCACGCCCGCCAGGGCCTGGCCGACATAGGCAAGCGCGTCGCTGGCATAGGCCTTGCCCTCGTGGGCGAAGTGGGCGCCCTTGTCGATGGCGACATCCTTGACCTCGATGGCGATGGCCTTGGCTTCCTCGGTCCAGTCGATGGCGGTGTCGGCGGCCTTGTCCACGATGCCGCCCACCATCTCGCGGGCCTTGCCACATGCGGTGGCGGGGGCTGGAGCGGGAGTCGGGGCCGGGGTCAGGGCAGTGCCAGGGCCACTTCCGGTCACGGCGCCTGTTGTGGCGAGCGCGTTTTCAGGTTCGGAGTCGGCCATGAGAATTCCTTTCTCTCTGGGCAGGGCGGCCTGCCGGAATCGAAAATTCGTGTGCAACAATGACCTGCCGGGCACCGGCATGGACGGGCATGGCGCTGCGGTGGCACATCTTGCGCTGCGCTGCACCATTATTTGTCGCAACTCGGCCTCTTACAAGCCAACGCGGCTTGCTTGGCAAGGTTCCAGCCGATAGGAGCCGGCCAAGCCGGCCGGAGTTCAGAGAAACTTATGCCGTCGTTCGCTGCCCGAAGCGGGTTTAAGGGTGAGCCTGCACTTGAAAGCCCTATACCCGAAAGCAAAGAGGAAGCCGATTCCATGACCGTGATCATCGACATTCACGCCCGCGAAATCCTGGACAGCCGGGGCAATCCCACTGTCGAAGTCGACGTTCTTCTCGATGACGGTTCGTTTGGCCGTGCTGCCGTGCCCTCGGGCGCCTCGACCGGCGCGCACGAAGCCGTCGAACTGCGCGATGGCGACAAGAGCCGTTTCCTGGGCAAGGGCGTGACCAAGGCGGTCGAAGCCGTCAACGACGAGATCGCCGAAGCCCTGCTCGGCCTCGACGCCGAAGACCAGCGCGACATCGACATGGCGATGATCGAGCTTGACGGCACCGAGAACAAGAGCCGCATCGGCGCCAACGCCATTCTGGGTACCTCGCTGGCCGTGGCCAAGGCGGCTGCCGATGCGCGTGGCCTGCCGCTCTATTCCTATGTCGGCGGCGTTTCGGCCCATGTCCTGCCCGTGCCGATGATGAACATCATCAACGGCGGCGAACATGCCGACAACCCGATCGACTTCCAGGAATTCATGATCATGCCGGTCGGCGCGCCGAGCCTGGCCGAAGCCGTCCGCTGGGGCGCGGAAGTGTTCCACACCCTCAAGAAGGGCCTCCATGAAAAGGGTCTGGCCACCGCGGTCGGCGACGAAGGCGGCTTTGCCCCCAACCTTGCCAGCACCCGCGACGCGCTCGACTTCGTGATGGCTTCGATCGAAAAGGCCGGGTTCAAGCCGGGCGAGGACATGGTGCTCGCGCTCGACTGCGCGGCGACCGAATTCTTCCGCGACGGCAAGTACGAGATCAGCGGCGAAGGCCTCTCGCTCAGCCCCGAAGCCATGGCCGACTATCTTGCCGCGCTGTGCGACGCCTATCCGATCCTCTCGATCGAGGACGGCATGAGCGAAGACGACTTCGAAGGCTGGGCCGCGCTGACGGCCAAGGTCGGCAAGCGCGTCCAGCTCGTGGGTGACGACCTCTTCGTGACCAATCCCAAGCGCCTCCAGATGGGCATCGGCAAGGGTCTGGCCAACTCGCTGCTGGTCAAGGTCAACCAGATCGGCACCCTGACCGAAACGCTCGAAGCCGTGAGCATCGCGCAGCGCGCGGGCTATACCGCCGTCATGTCGCACCGTTCGGGCGAAACCGAGGACGCGACCATCGCCGACCTCGCGGTTGCCACCAACTGCGGCCAGATCAAGACCGGCTCGCTCGCCCGTTCGGACCGGCTTGCCAAGTACAACCAGCTCATCCGCATCGAGGAAGAACTGGGCCTGGCCGCGCGCTATGCGGGCAAGGGCTGCTTTGGCCGCCTGATCTGATCTTTTCGGATCAAGGACGCAAAAAAAGGCCGGGTGGGAAACCACCCGGCCTTTTTCATGCGCTTGCAGGCTGGGATGTTCAGCCGAACTTCTGCTTGAGGTCGTAGAGCGCGACAGCCGCCTTGGCCGCTTCGCCACCCTTGTCCTTCTGGGCCGGGTCGGCGCGGACGAGGGCCTGCTCTTCGTTCTCGACCGTCAGGATGCCGTTGCCTATGGCGATGCCGTCCATCGTCAGCGCCATGATCCCGCGCGCGCTTTCGCCCGCGACGATCTCGAAGTGGTAGGTTTCGCCCCGGATCACCACGCCGATGGCGACATAGCCGTCATAGTCGCCGCTGCCTTCGGCCAGCGCGATGGCGGCGGGGATTTCGAGCGCGCCGGGCACGGTGATGACTTCGGCCTTGTGGCCCGCTGCCTTGAGCGCGGCGCGCGCGCCGGCCACCAGCTTGTCGTTGAGGTGGTCGTAGAAGCGGGCTTCGACGATGAGGAACTTGGCCAAGAGACTTACTCCGCAGGAATCGGGCGTTCGCCCGCGATGGTCAGCCCATAGCCTTCGATCGCGACAAGCGTACGGTGGGAATTGGTGAGCAGGATCATGTCCTGGATGCCGAGGTCGGCGAGGATCTGGGCGCCGATGCCATAGACGCGCAAGTCCATGTCTTCCTTGGGCGCGCCGCCGCGCAGGGGGTCGCTGTCGGCGCTGGGGAAAAGCAGCACGATCACGCCTGCGCCCTCGCGGCCGATCTCGTCCATCGCGCGCTGGAGCGTGCGCTTGCGCGCGCCGGGGCGGCCGAGCAGGTCGTCGAGCGCCGAGAACGAATGGACACGGGTGAGCGTGGGCTTGCCCGCTTCGACCTGTCCCTTTTGCAGGACGAGGCTTTCGGTGCCGTCGACCTTGTTGCGATAGGTCAGCACGCGCCAGTCGCCGCCATAGTCCGAGGTGAACGGCACGTCGGCAATGCGCTCGACAAGATGGTCGTGGCGGCGGCGATAGGCGATCAGGTCGCGGATCGTGCCGATCTTGAGGCCGTGGCGGCGCGCGAAGGGGACGAGGTCGTCCATGCGGGCCATCGTGCCGTCGTCCTTCATGATCTCGCAGATCACGCCCGACGGGTTGAGCCCGGCGAGCCGCGCGATGTCGACCGCCGCTTCGGTATGGCCGGTGCGGACGAGAACGCCGCCGTCGCGCGCGATCAGCGGGAAGATGTGACCGGGGGTGACGATGTCGGCCTTGGTCTTGGACGGATCGATGGCGACGGTCACGGTGCGGGCGCGGTCGTGCGCGGAAATGCCGGTGGTGACGCCCTCGCGGGCCTCGATCGAGGTGGTGAAGGCGGTTTCGTGGCGGGTGCCGTTGTGGCGGCTCATCAGTTCGAGGCCGAGTTCCTCGACGCGGCTGCGGGTGAGCGTCAGGCAGATCAGGCCGCGCCCGTGGGTGGCCATGAAGTTGATCGCATCGGGCGTGGCCATCTGCGCGGGGATGATGAGGTCGCCCTCGTTCTCGCGGTCCTCGTCGTCGACGAGGATGAACATGCGCCCGTTGCGGGCTTCCTCTATGATTTCCTCGATGGTGGCGATGGCGGGGCCTTCGTCGCCTTCGGAAAGCACGCGTTCGAGCTTGGCGAGGGTGTCGGCGGTGGGGTTCCAGCCGGGCGAGGTGCATTCGCGCAAGGTGTTGGCGTGGAGGCCGGCGGCGCGGGCGAGCCCGGCGCGCGACATGCCGCCCTCGACGACGAGCTTGCGGACGCGTTCGATGAGGTCAGTGGACATGGGTGCCGTTTGTCACATCGGAATGTGATGCGCAAGCAGGATGTCACACCACTATGTGATTTTCATCGTGGCATGAGGATTTGTCATAGCGGCTGCCCACAGGCCGTGGCGGGCATGTCCAGATCGGCGCGGGTCATCAGCGTCGGATCGGTCATCGCGTCCAGATAGGCGATCAGCGGCGCGGTGGCGCCGGGCGCGAGATCAAGGTGGTGGCGGGCAATCGCGCTTGCAAGGCTCGGCGCGCTGCCATCGTGCCACCAGGGGCCGGTAAGGGCGACATTGCGCAGCGAGGGGGTGCGCAGGGCGCCCCGGTCGGCCTCGCGTCCGGTGGCGTCCATCAGTCCGCGTTCGGCCTGATCGGGCGTCAGGTCGATGCGATGATAGGCAAAGTCGGTGAAGTCCGGCCCGGCGTGGCAGGCCGCGCAGTGGCGCGCGAACAGGGCCTTGCCCGCCTTTGCGGCAGGGGGCAGGGGCCCCTGATCCACGGGGGCACGGGTTGCGGTGATCGTGCGCTCGAACGCGGCGAGGGCGAGGGCGAGGGTGCCCGTATCGATCCGGCCTTGCTGCGCGGGAAAGGCGCGCGCGAACATCGCTTTGTAGCAGGCCTGTCCGCCCAGGCGTCGCGCAAATTCTCTCGCCCGGCCTTTCATCCCCATTTCCACCGGATGGGTGCCGAACAACGGCGTTTCGACCTGCCGTTCGAGCGTGGTCATCGCCGGATCGGCCATGGTCAGGCGGGCAAAGCGCCCGACATTGGCGAGGCCGGGCACATTGCGCAGGCCGGGTTCGTCCGTCACGCCCGGATGGGTGGTATTGCCATCGGCAAAGGCGTGGCGCTGTTCATGGCAGGTGGCACAGGCCATCGTGCCATTGGCCGAGAGATCGGCGTCGTAGAACAGTCGCCGCCCCAGTTCGACGCGCGCGGCCACAAGAGAATGGGGGGCGGGAACCGGCGTTCCCTGCCCGCCACGGGGCGCGAGCACGAGGGCGCCTGCCAGTGCGGCGAGCGAGAATGAAGCGAGGCGCATGGGAAGTCAGTCCTGCGGCACGACCAGCACGGTGACCTCGGGCGTGCCATTGGCGGCGACTTGCAGGACATAATCGCCTGCATCGAGCGCGAAATCGACGATCTTGCGAATGCCGGTGCAGGCCGGGCCGTGGCCATGGGCTGCCGAGACCAGCGGCTTGCCCGCCCGCAGCAGGTCGATCCACGCGCCCGAGCCGAGCGCCACGCGATAGGTGCCCGCCTTGGCGACCTGAAGGCGGACCATGCCGCCAAAGCTGACCGTCCCGCCCGGCTTTTCGGGGCGGAGCAGGTAATGCACGTCGGGCGTGGGGCGCAGGGTCAGCTTTTCGGCCTCACCCGGCGCGAGCGAGGCCATGGCGAGGCCGGGTTCGTCGGTGGCGGCGTCCATCGCGGTGGCATTGCTCCACGCGGCGAAGGCGGGCGGCGGGGCGGCCGGTTCAGCCGCGCAGGCGGGCGCCGGGGCAGGCGTGGTGGCGGGCATGTCCTGCGCCATGGCCAGGCCGGCCCATGGCGCCAATAACGTGGCCAGCGCCGAGGCGGACAGGCGGAGAAGGGCATGGCTGGGGGGATGCATGGTGGTCCTTCGGCTTGCTGTGTTTCTTGGAATATAGCAGATTGCTATGCATTGCGGGATATAGCATGTGCTTGCGCCGAATGACCATAACATGAGGGGGCTTTCATGAAATTCGCGTCTCTGGCGATCTGCGCCAGCCTCGCCATGCCGGGTATCGTTCAGGCGCGCGCCGACATGGCGCCGGATACCGGGTCGGATGTTGAGTCGGCGACTGGGGCCGATGATGCCGCCTCGGCGGCGACCGACGGAAAGGCTTTCGCGCTGGGCCAGATCGTGGTCACCGCGACCGCGCCGCAAGGGCCACAGATCGGCAGCGAGACCCTGACCGCGGCGGCCATGCGCGCCTTTGCCCGCGTCACGCTCGACGATGCGGTCAACCTCCTGCCCGGTGTGACCGGGGGCAACAGCGGGGGTACGCGCAACGAACGGCTGATCTTCGTGCGCGGGTTCGACCGCTTTCAGGTGCCGCTCTCGATCGATGGCATCCGCGTCTACCTGCCCGCCGACAACCGGCTCGACTTCGGGCGCTTCCTGACGACCGACATTGCGCAAGTGCAGGTGGCCAAGGGCTATGCCTCGGTGCTCAACGGACCGGGCGCGATGGGCGGGGCGATCAATCTGGTCACCTCGCGTCCGACCCGCGCCTTCGAGGGGGAGGCCGGTGGCCAGCTCAACCTTGGCCACGAGGGCGAATATGGCGGCTATTCGGTCTATGCCCGGCTGGGGACGGCGCACGAGAAGTGGTATGCGCAAGCCTCCATCGCGCGCAATTTCACCGATCACTGGGATCTGGCGGGCGGCTATCGCGCCGTCGCCGGATCGCCCCAGCCCGAAGGGCACCGTGCCTTTTCGCGCAGCGGCGACTGGCGCGTGAACGCCAAGATCGGCTTCACCCCCAATGCGACCGATGAATACAGCATCAATTACACCCGTCAGGAAGGTGACAAGAACGCGCCGCTGCCGGTCACCAGTCTGGCGTCGAGCCAGCGCTACTGGACCTGGCCCTACTGGAACATCGACAGCCTCTATTTCCTCTCGACCACGGCGCTGGGCGACAAGGCGACCTTCAAGACCCGAGCCTATCTCAACTCGTTCGACAACCTGCTCTCGTCGTGGGATGGCATCACCCAGACCACGCAGACGCGCGGCTATGCGTTCAACAGCTATTATGCCGACAAGGCCTGGGGCGGATCGGGCGAACTCGACGTGGCGCTGACCCCGGCAGACAAGCTGAGCCTTGCCCTGTTCTATCGCCGCGACCGGCATATCGAGTGGCAGCAGGGCTTCCCCTCGGGCGCGACCGAGCCGCAGCAGGTGACGAGCGAGGACACCTGGAGCCTCGCGCTCGAAAACCATCTGTCGATCACCCCTGCGGTCGAACTGACGCTGGGTGGCAGCTACGACTGGCGCAACCTGATCAAGGCGCAGGACTATGCCAATGGCGCGCTGATCAACTATCCGCTGCGTAACGACGGCGCGCTCAACGGGCAGGCGCAGCTGGTCTGGACGGTTGACCGGGCCACACGGGTCCATGGCAGCGTGTCCTCGCGCGTGCGCTTTCCCACCCTGTTCGAGCGTTTCAGCACCCAGTTCGGCACGGCGGCCTCGAACCCCACGCTCAAGGCTGAGCGGGCGACCAATGTCGATCTGGGCGCAAGCCACGATTTTGGCGGGGTCAATGTCGAGGGCGCGGCGTTCTACAGCCATGTCGCCGATGCCATTGTCGCCGTGCAGCCCGAGGGCTTCACCGGCACCACCATGCAGCGCCAGAATCTGGGCGATGGCGATTACTACGGGCTCGAACTCAATGTCTCGGCGAAGCTTCTGCCCTCGCTCGAACTGGGCGGCAACTACACCTGGACCCACCGCGATTTCACGATCACGGCTGCCGAGGCGACGACGCGGGTGCCCAATTTCATGCTGACCGGGGTGCCCGAGCACAAGGGCTTTGCCTATCTGCGCTGGACTCCGCTGGCCGGGCTCGACGTGATGCCCAACATTGCGGTCGCGTCAAGCCAGTGGTCGCCGCTGGTCACCTCGCAAAATACCTATTTGCGCACCGGGTCCTATGTTCTGGGAAATATTTCAGTAGATTACACCGTGCGCAAGGGTTTGCAGCTCGGTTTGGGGGTGCGCAACCTGTTTGACGACAATTATTCGCTCGCGGATGGCTATCCCGAGCCCGGACGCAGCTTCTTTTTGAAGGGACGTGTTTCGTTCTGAAGACAGGAGGGGCTGTGCAACATCTTGCGCGCCCTTGTCTTTTCGTTCCCCGTGCCTAGCTCTTGCCCGGCAGGTGGCGCAACGGCGCGCCTTCTGTCGGGCCAGAGTTGTTGGCAACGCAGGGGCGATGGAGGCTTTTGGTCCGTGGAGTTCGATTTTTCTGTCCTGTCCGGGGCGGACCGCTACAAGCTGATGAGCGCCTCGATCACGCCGCGCCCGATTGCCTGGATCACCAGTCTGTCGCGGCAGGGGGCGTGCAATACCGCGCCCTTCAGCTTCTTCAACATGGTCTCGGCCGATCCGCCGCTTCTGGCCATGGGGCTGATGCGCCGCCCGGATGGCGCCCACAAGGACACCGCCGCCAACATTCTCGAAACCGGCGAATTCGTCGTCCACCTGGTGTCGCAGGCCGATGCCCCGCTGATGAATTTCACCGCCATCGATGCCCCGCCCGGCTTTGACGAGGCGGCCCATGCCGGGCTCGATCTGGTGCCCTCCAGCCTCGTGGCGCCCCCGCGCATCGCCAGCGCGCCGGTGGCCATGGAGTGCAGGCTGTTCCAGGCGACCGAGGCGGGCAAGACCACGGTGGTTCTGGGGCAAGTGCTCCGTTTCCATATCGCCGACCGTTTTGTCGATCCCGCGCGCCTTCATGTCGATACGATGGCGATGGATCTGGTGGCGCGGATGCACGGGCGCGGCTGGTATGCCCGGAACGACGCCTCGCTCCAGTTCGAGCGGCCCGACTTCGCGGCGTGGCAGGCCGGGCATCCCTCCGGGGAATGAGCCGTTGTCATCGGATGCTTCATTGAAACAAGGTCATACCGCCTCCCTCATGGATATTCCCTGCACAATCCACCGGCTGCATCCGGCCCTGCGTGACGACATCGGCGATCTGGTCACCCATCGCCCGTTGCCCGGACCGGCCCTGCCCAATCTGGGGGCGTTCCTGTTCCTCAACCACCATGGGCCGCAGGTCTATGGCGCGCCCAACCGGGGGCTGCCGTTCGGGCCGCATCCCCATCGCGGTTTCGAGACGGTGACCTTCATTCTCGAAGGCGAACTGACCCACCGCGATACCGGCGGCCACGAAAGCACGATTTATGCGGGCGGCGTCCAGTGGATGACGGCGGGAAGCGGGCTGATCCATGCCGAGATCTCGTCGGAGGACTTCAAGCGCAAGGGCGGCCCGCTCGAAATCCTGCAACTCTGGGTGAACCTGCCCGCGCGCCTCAAGATGACCACGCCGCGCTATGTCGGGGTTCAGGCCGATCAGGTGCCCGTTCTTGTCGAGGATGAGGGGCGGGCGAAAGTCCATCTCGTGTCCGGCACGCGCGGCGGGATGACGGGGCCGGTGGACTCGCTGACCGGCGTGTTCATGACGTTTGCATCCATCGCGGCGGGCGGGAGGCTCGTGTTCGAGGGGCTCGCCGGGCGTGATGTGTTTTTCTACGTCGTGTCGGGCGAGGTCGTGGTTGAGGGCGAGAGCGCGCGTGCGTTCCACCTCGTCGAACTGACGCCCGGCGCGCGGGTCACGATTGCTGCGCAGCAAGACAGCGTGATCCTGTTCGGCCACGCTGCGCCCATCGTCGAACCGATCGTTTCGCATGGGCCGTTCGTGATGAACACGGTCGGGGAAATTCACCAGGCTTACGCCGATTTTCGCGCTGGCGCCTTCGGGGCGATGGACTGAACCGCCGGAGTGAACCGGGAACTGGCGCGATTCAAGCCGGAGGGAGGCAGGCGAGGGGCCGGTCGTTGACGGATCCCAATGTTTTGTCCGTTTCGGATGTACATTTACAGTTTCAATGCAGGGCAATGGAGATGCTGCAATGACGAAGATGATGAAAGCCGCGGTGGCGCACGAATTCGGCAAGCCGCTGGTGATCGAGGAAGTGCCCGTGCCCACCCCGGGCCCCGGACAGATCCTGGTCAAGATCGCGACGTGCGGCGTCTGCCATACCGACCTTCACGCCATTCATGGCGACTGGCCGGTCAAGCCCAAGCCGCCGTTCATTCCCGGCCATGAAGGCATCGGCCATGTCGTGGCGCTGGGCACCGGCGTGACCAACGTCAAGGAAGGCGATCTGGTCGGCGTTCCCTGGCTGCACTCGGCCTGCGGCCACTGCACGCACTGCCTGGGCGGCTGGGAAACCCTGTGCCACGAGCAGGAAAACTCGGGCTATTCGGTCAATGGCGGGTTCGCCGAATATGCGCTGGCGGCGGCGGACTATGTCGGCCACGTTCCGGCTGGCCTCGATCTGGTCGAAGTCGCGCCGATTCTGTGCGCGGGCGTGACCGTCTACAAGGGCCTCAAGGTCACCGACACCAAGCCGGGTGACTGGGTGGCGATCTCGGGCATCGGCGGCCTCGGGCACCTCGCGGTGCAATATGCCAAGGCCATGGGCCGCAAGGTGATTGCGGTCGATGTCGACGATGCCAAGCTCGAACTGGCGACGCGTCTGGGCGCCGAACTGACCGTCAACCCGCTCAAGGAAAATCCGGCGGCCTTCGTGCAGGCCCATTGCGGCGGCGCACAGGGCGTGCTGGTGACGGCGGTTTCGCCCAAGGCCTTCGAACAGGCGCTGGGCATGGCTGCGCGCGGCGGTACTGTCGCGCTCAACGGTCTGCCGCCGGGCGACTTCCCGCTGCCGATCTTCGACACCGTGCTCAACGGCATCACCGTGCGTGGTTCGATCGTGGGCACGCGCCTTGACCTCCAGGAATCTCTGGCTTTCGCGGCGGACGGCAAGGTCCGCGCGACGGTCGAGACCGCCCGCCTCGAAGACATCAACGAAGTGTTCGAGCGCATGGAAAAGGGCCAGATCGAAGGTCGCGTGGTTCTCGACCTCCGGTAATTCCGGTGCGGGGTGCGTGCCGGTCCTGACCGGTGCGCCCCTGCTCCGTCATCAAAAAGAGCGCGTTCCCCTGCGATGGGGGACGCGCTCTTTTTGCATGAAGGGGCCAGGTTTCTGTTTTGGAACGCCAGTTTTGGCGGGGCCGGTCGCGTTTGTAACGGGCCGGTCACGGTCTTTCCGGGGGCGGGCGCACTGGGAGCCGGGCATGGAAGGTTGCTTGCCGGTGGTGGAAGGAAGGTGATCAACTGAGAGTGTTTTGCAACAGCGCATCGGCCAAGTTCCGGGCTTGGGCGCATCTGGCACGGCAATTGCTTTGACTTCTGTCAATCGAAGACATGGAGCGGGCCGCCAATCCTCCCCTGAGGCCCGCCGTGCGAGGAAAGGTACGCATGGCCACCGAGACATTCTATGACGTGATGCGCCGACAGGGCATCACCCGGCGCAGCTTCACCAAATTCTGTAGCCTGACCGCCGCGGCGCTTGGCCTGCCGCCCGCCTATGCCGCCGAAATCCAGAATGCGATGGAGACCAAGCCGCGCATTCCCGTGCTGTGGATGCACGGTCTGGAATGCACGTGCTGCTCGGAAAGCTTCATCCGTTCGGGCCATCCGCTGGCCAAGGACGTGATCCTTTCGATGATCTCGCTCGACTATGACGACACGCTGATGGCCGCCGCCGGCCACCAGGCCGAAGCCATCGTCAAGGAAACCATCGAGAAGTACGATGGCAACTTCATCCTCGCGGTCGAGGGCAATCCGCCGCTCAACCAGGAAGGCATGAGCTGCATCATCGGCGGGCGTCCGTTCCTTGAGCAGCTCAAGGAAGCCGCCGACCACTGCAAGGCGATCATCAGCTGGGGCTCGTGCGCGAGCTGGGGCTGCGTTCAGGCCGCGAGGCCCAATCCCACGCAGGCCACCCCGATCCACAAGGTGCCCGGCCTTCCGGCCAAGCCGATCATCAAGGTGCCCGGCTGCCCGCCGATCGCCGAAGTGATGACCGCGGTCATCGCCTATATTCTCACTTTCGAGCGCTTCCCCGAGCTGGACCTTCAGGGGCGCCCCAAGATGTTCTATTCGCAGCGCATTCACGACAAGTGCTATCGCCGCCCGCACTTCGACGCGGGCCAGTTCGTCGAGCACTTCGACGACGAGGGCGCGCGCAAGGGCTATTGCCTCTACAAGGTCGGCTGCAAGGGCCCGACGACCTACAACGCCTGCTCGACGGTGCGCTGGAACGGTGGTCTCTCGTTCCCGATCCAGGCCGGGCACCCGTGCATCGGCTGCTCGGAAGACGGCTTCTGGGACAAGGGCTCGTTCTACAACCGCCTCGAAACCGTCTCGGGCTTCGGCATCGAGGGCAATGCCGACACCATCGGTGTCGCGGCGGCCGGTACGGTGGGGCTGGCCACGGCCGCCCATGCCGCCGTCACGGCGGTCAAGCACGCGCGCGAAAACGCTGCGGCCCGCAACATGACGCCTCCCGCCGCCGATGATGCGGCCCATGAAGGCACGAAAACCCACGATTTCGAGGGACAGGACTGATGACGACGCTTGCCACCCCCAACGGCTTTACCCTCGACAATGGCGGCAAACGACTGGTCATCGATCCGGTCACCCGCATCGAGGGGCACATGCGCTGCGAAGTCAACATCGACAGCAGCAACATCATTCGCAACGCCGTTTCGACCGGCACGATGTGGCGCGGGCTTGAGGTGATCCTCAAGGGCCGCGACCCGCGCGACGCCTGGGCTTTCGTCCAGCGCATCTGCGGCGTGTGCACCGGCACCCACGCGCTCACCAGCGTCCGTGCGGTCGAAAACGCGCTCAAGATCGACATTCCCGAGAACGCGAACTCGATCCGCAACATCATGCAGCTCTCGCTTCAGGTGCATGACCACCTGGTGCACTTCTACCACCTCCATGCGCTCGACTGGGTGAACCCGGTCAACGCGCTCAAGGCCGATCCCAAGGCGACCAGCGTTCTCCAGCAGAGCGTCTCGCCCTCGCATCCCAATTCGTCGCCCGGCTATTTCCGCGACGTGCAGACGCGCCTGCGCAAGTTCGTCGAAAGCGGCCAGCTTGGGCCCTTCAAGAACGGCTACTGGACCAACCCGGCCTACAAGCTTCCCCCCGAAGCCGACCTCATGGCCGTCACGCACTATCTTGAAGCGCTCGATTTCCAGAAGGAAATCATGCGCGTGCGCACGATCTTCGGCGGCAAGGACATCCACCCCAACTGGCTGGTGGGCGGGGTTCCCTGCGCCATCAACCTCGATGGCGACATGGCCGCGGGCGCGCCGATCAACATGGCGAGCCTCGACTACGTGATCTCGATCACCCAGCGCTGCATCGACTTCGTGAAGAACGTCTATGTGCCCGACGTGATCGCCATCGGCGGGTTCTACAAGGACTGGCTCTATGGTGGCGGCATCGCCAACAAGTCGCTGATGGCCTATGGCTGCATTCCCGACAAGGCCAACGACTACAGCCCGTCGAACCTGCTGATGCCGCACGGCGCGATCATCAATGGCAAGTTGTCCGAGATCCACCCGGTCGATCTCGCCGATCCCGAGCAGATCCAGGAATTCGTGCCGCACAGCTGGTACAAGTACGAGGACGAGAGCAAGGGCCTCCACCCGTGGGACGGCGTGACCGAGCCGCACTACGAACTGGGCAAGAACGCCAAGGGCACCTCGACCCGCATCGAGGAACTCGACGAAAGCGCCAAGTACAGCTGGATCAAGGCCCCGCGCTGGCGCGGCCATGCGATGGAAGTGGGGCCGCTTGCGCGCTACATCATCGGCTACCAGCAGGGCCGCGAAGACATCAAGGAGCAGGTCGATGGCCTGCTGCGCGCGCTCGACGTGCCGATGGAAGCGATGTTCTCGACGCTGGGCCGTACCGCCGCGCGCGCGCTTGAGGCGCAGTGGGCTGCCGAGAAGCAGAAGTACTTCCTCGACAAGCTGATCGCCAACATCAAGGCGGGCGACACGGCGACCGCCAACACCGCCAAGTTCGATCCCTCGACCTGGCCCGACGAAGTCAAGGGCGTGGGCTTCTCCGAAGCGCCGCGCGGTGCGCTCGCCCACTGGATTCGCATCAAGAAGGGCAAGATCGACAACTACCAGTGCGTCGTGCCCAGCACCTGGAACGGGTCGCCGCGCGACAACCAGGGCAACATCGGGGCTTTCGAGGCCTCGCTGCTCAACACCAAGGTGGAGCGCGCCGAAGAGCCGGTCGAAATCCTGCGCACGCTGCACAGCTTCGACCCGTGCCTGGCCTGTTCGACCCACGTGATGGGGCCGGACGGCAAGGAACTGGCCGAAGTCAAAGTGCGCTGAGCGGTGGTGTCGCAAGACGCCAAGGGAGTTTGAGATATGCGTAAGTTTTCCAAGATGATGATCGCAGCGCCGGCCCTGCTGGCCAGCGCCACGCCCGCGCTCGCGCACCCCGGCCACGACGACGGCACGCTGCTGTCGGGGCTGATCCATCCGTTCACCGGGGTCGACCATCTGGCTGCGATGGTCGCCGTGGGCCTTTGGGCTGCCACGCGCTCGTCGCGTCAGGCCTGGCAGGCGCCGGTGGCCTTCATGGCGGCGCTCGCCGCCGGGGCTGGCCTTGGTGTCGCCGTCGGGGCGGTGCCGGGTCTGGAAACCATGGTGGCCGCCTCGGTGCTGATCCTGGGGGCCATGCTGGTCATGGCCGCGCAACTGCCCTCGCGCCTTGCGCTGGGGCTGATCGCGGCAACGGGCCTGCTCCATGGCATGGCCCACGGGGTTGAGGCGACCGGTTCGCTGCCGGCCTATTTTGCCGGTTTCCTGGCTTCTTCGGCGCTGCTCCATGCTGCCGGTTGGCTGGCTGGCCGCAGCATTTTTGCGCGCGCGCAGGGCCGTGTGGTGGCGGGCCTCGCGCTCGGTGCGACCGGGCTCGCGCTGCTCGCAGCCTGATCCGGGGAGGGCGTGATGGCCAAGCGTTTCATCAAATCCTCAAAAATCGACGCGGAAATTACCCGTGACGGCATGGTTTATGTCTACGAGGCGCCCGTGCGCGCCTGGCACTGGATCAATGCTGCCGCGATCGTCGGGCTGTTCCTGACCGGCTACCTGATCGGATCGCCGCCTCCGGCGCTGACGGGGGAGCCTTCGGCGCACTACCTGTTCGGCTGGATCCGTTTCATCCACTTTGCCTGCGGCCAGATCATGGCGGTGGGGATCCTGTTCCGGCTCTACTGGAGCTTCGTGGGCAACTATTTCTCGCGGGAAATCATCCGGCCGCCGTTTTTCTCGCGCAAGTTCTGGCGCGGGGTCTGGCTTGAGTCGGTGAGCTACCTCAAGGCCGAGCATTCGCCCCGCCGCTATATCGGGCACAACCCGCTGGCGATCATCTCGATGCACGTGATGTTCATGTGGGTCGTGATCTTCATGATCATCACCGGCTTTGCCCTCTATGGCGAGGGAGAAGGCGCGGGCTGGATCCACACCGTCTTCACCGGGCCGGTGCTGCTGCTGGTTGGCGGCAACAGCTTCACCATCCACACTTTGCACCATTTCGGCATGTGGGCGATGGTGATCTTCGTGCTGATGCACATCTATGCCGCCGTGCGCGAGGACATTCTCTCGCGCGAGGCGATCATCACCTCGATGATCTCGGGCTGGCGCAAGAACCGCAAGGTCACGCCGATCGACTGATCGACTTGCGCTACCCCCCTGTACCGAATGGGGCGGGATGTGGAAGGAGGGGAGCCATCTGGCTCCCCTTTTTTGTGTCGAACTGGAAATCAGGTTTCCATTATTCCTTTCCATGGTGGAAAGTGTTTGATCGTATTTGCGATGGAGAAATGGCCTGCGCAGAGTGGAAGGAAAACGTGCAGTGCCGATGGATGCTCTGTTTCCACCTGCCTGATCCGGTGTTTTTTGGCGTGGTGCTGATTTGGCATCGCCCTTGCTTACCTCTCTTGCCGATCATGCCCTTTCCCAAAAGGGGCGCAAGACAGACCCGACCTCCCGGCCCGTTCCTTCCGCGCGCCGCAAAGGGGGCGGGCTGGGGAGCAAGAGACCGATGCAAGCGACACTGCCCCATGAACGGGCCCATGAACGGCCTGATGCACGGCCCAGCGTGCTGATTCTGGGTATTGGCAATCTTCTGTGGGCCGACGAGGGCTTTGGCGTCCGCGCGGTCGAGCATCTCCACCGCTACTGGTCGTTCGATGACAATGTGCGGCTCGCCGATGGCGGCACGCAGGGCATCTACCTCGTGCAGGACATTCGCGACGCGGACATGCTCGTGGTCTTCGATGCGGTCGACTATGGCCTGCCGCCCGCCACGCTCAAGCTGGTCGAGGGCGCGGATGTGCCCAGCTTCATGGGCGCCAAGAAGGTCTCTCTCCACCAGACGGGCTTCCAGGAAGTTCTGGCCATGGCCGAGATGATGGGCGAGGCGCCCGAGGAACTCCTGCTCGTGGGTGTCCAGCCCGAGGAGATCGAGGACTTCGGCGGCTCGCTGCGTGATACGGTCAAGGCCAAGATGGACGTGGCGATTGCTGCTGCGCTCGACTGGCTGGCCGCGCGCGGGGTTCATGCCACCTTGCGTGCGGAGCCCCTCGCGCCCGAACAGGGGCTGGGCAGCCTCGAAATGGTGATCGAGCGCTATGAGGAAGAGCGCCCCGACGACGCGGTGGCGCCGCGTCTGGGGGATACCCGCGTGCTCGAAGGCGACCAGTGGGCCGGCCCGCCCAGCGCCGAAGCCCACGAGGCCGAACTGCGCGCGATTCTGGGCGGCCCCAATTTGCGGGTCATGCTCTGATGTGCGTGGGGCTGCCCATGCAGGTGGTCGAGATGGGGAGCGGCGTGGCGCTGTGCCGCAATCCTTGCGACCCTGACGGCCCGTTGCACCATATCGACATGGCGCTGGTGGGCGCTGTGGCGCCGGGCACCTGGCTGATGACCTTCCTCGACGCCGCGCGCGAGACGATGGACGAGGAAAGCGCGCTTCAGGCCGTTTCTGCCGTCCGTGCGCTCGATGCTTTGCTGCGCGGCGAACCGGTCGATCTCGACGCCGCCTTTGCCGACCTGCTCGCCCGCGAGCCCCATCTTCCCGACCATTTGCTACCCTTCCCGGAGCCGACCCGATGATCCCCAATGCCCCCGTTCCCTCTCCTGTGCCGACAGATGTGGCGCCCGCCAGTACCGCCCCTGACCGCACGGCCCATTCGCCGCTGCTGGCCTCGCTGATCGCGCGCCATGGCTATGCCCTTGTCGATGCCGAGACGCTCGACGCGGTGGCGGGCGTTCACCCGCTTTCGATGGTGCTGCTCGCGGGTGACTGGTGGCGGCTGGCCGAATCCGACGATCTGGCGGTGATCGTGCCCGAACTCGACAAGGCCCTCGACGGTCAGGTTGCCGTGCTGGTGGCCACGCGCGAGGCCGAGCGTGCGTTGCAGCGCCGCTTCCGCTTCACCAGCTTCCCCGCGCTCGTGTTCCTGCGCGAGGGCGCCTATCTGGGCGCGATGGAAGGCGTGCGCGACTGGGCCGACTATCTGGTCGAGCTGCCCGAGATCCTCAGCCGCGAGCCCGAGGCGCCGCCGCCCTTCCGCATGCCCGCAGGTTGCGCCACCCCGGCGGGAGAAGCCTGATGTCCGGTATTTCCGACATGCCCGAAATGGGCGATTTGATGGGTGGCGGGATGCCGGGGGCGTCCGATGGCCTGATGGGGGCCTTCGTGGGCCCCGGCAGCCAGCCCGCCGATGCCGATGGCGCCACGCTCGATTACATGATCATGCCCGACGACATGCGCGTGTTCTCGATGGCGACGATCCCCGACAGCGATCTGGCCGATGAACATGCCGCTGGCGTGGCGGCGGGCGCGGCGATCCTGGCCGCGCTCGAACAGGTCGTGGCCGGTGGCGCGCCTGCCAGCGTCGACCTGTCGCATCTGGCCCCGGCGGACATGGCCTTTGTCGACCAGATGCTGGGCGAGGGCGAGGTTTCGGTAATCAGCGGCAGTACGTTCCAGGCGCAGGAATCGGTCCTCGCCGGGGTCTGGCGCGTGCGTGAAACAGGCGCGGACGGCGCCGGGCGCCGCGACCGGGTGGACATCGGCATGTTCCCGGCGGGCATTGTCGAACGCGCGTTCGAGCGCGCGCGCGACGAGGCGGTGATGCCCGACAAGGTGATCGAGGGCGTGTTCAATGCCCCCGCGCTGATCGCCGAGATCAACGCCCATGCGCCCGCCACGCCCACGCGCGAAGGGCCCCATGTCATCAACCTTTCGCTGCTGCCCCATACCGAAGGCGATCTGGCCTTTCTTGAGGCGGCGCTGGGGCAGGGCGACCTGATCATCCTGTCGCGCGGCTATGGCAATTGCCGCATCCGCTCGACCGGCACGCGCCATGGCTGGTGGGTGCGCTATTTCAACTCGCAGGACTCGCTGATCCTCAATTCGATCGAATTGACCAGCCTGCCTTCGGTTGCCCAGGCCGCGCCCGAAGACCTCGCCGACAGCGCCGAGCGTCTGTCCGAAATCCTGGCCACCTATCAGTGAGCGGGGATCCGTCTGCCAGACCCGGTGATCCGGCCAGCGACCATTTCTTTGGCGGTTCGTTCGGCGGCGACAACGCGCGGATCAGCCCGGAGATGAAGCTGGAGTGCAAGATCTGCTGGCATATCTATGACCCGGCGGAAGGCTGCACCTATTGGCAGGTTCCGCCCGGCACGCCCTTTGCCGATCTGCCCGATCACTGGACGTGCCCGGAATGCGACGCGCCCAAGCAGGGCTTCATGGTGGTCGAATGAGCCTGCCTGCGGCCCTTTCCAGCCACCGGGATGATGCGGCGCGTCTTTCCGAACTGACCGCGCGGGTCGAGCGCGTGTTCACCATGATCGCCACCGTGCGCATGGCGGGCATTCCCGTGCTCAACCCGGCGCTCGGTGTCGCGCTGTGCGGGCTGGAGACCTTTGGCGGGCATGACGTGGGCGTTCTGGTGACGCCCTGGTTCATGAACATCATGGCTTTCCCCCTCGGCGCGCCCGAACCGGTGCGGGTTGGGACCAAGCGCGACCTCGTGCTGCCCTCGGGCGCCTACGAGGCGATTGCCGGGTTCGAGGACGAACTGGGGCCTTACTGGATGGTCTCGCTGTTCTCGCCGATGGATGCGTTCGAAACGATGGAGGCGGCGCTCGCCACCGCGCAGGCGGCCATGGTCGAGATCATGACCGCGCCCGAACCCGAAGCGCCGCCGCCGCCCCCTTCGCTGCCCACGCGCCCTGTCAGCCGTCGCGGCCTGTTCGGCTGGGCGCGCGGGGATGGCGATAATGGAGAGGCGGCGGCATGACCGGCTTGCGGCTCCGTCTGGGCCTGAAGGCGGGCGCGCAGGGGCAGGTTTGTGCCCATGTGACCGAGGCGGTGTTTCCGGCGGTCGAAGGCCTGCTGCGCGGCTTGCCTGCGGGCCGGGCGGCGCAGGCGGTGCGGCGTTTGCATGGGCTTTGCCGCGCGGCGCAAGGGCTGTGCGCCGATCTGGCGCTGGCGGCGGCAATGGCCACAGACATGCCCGCATCCGATCTGCGGGCCGTCACGGGCGCCGCGCTCGTGGAGATCGCGCGCGAGACCGGCTTGCGGCTCTGTCTCGATTGGGCGGCCCTGCTGGGCGAGGCGCCGCAGGTCGAGGCCGCGCGTGCCCTCATGCAGGTGACGCGCGAAGGGAAGGTGCCCGATCCCGATGGGCTGATGGGCTGGATCGCCGCGCGCGGGGCGGAAGGCCTGCCCGCGCGGGTTCTGGCCGCCGCGCCCGCCGAACTGGCCCCCGCCTTTGCCGCGCGGCTGGAAACGCTGGCGGGCATTCCCGCCCGGCTGGCAGAGCTTGCCGCAGGGTGCCCGTTGCCGCAGGGGCGGCGTCTTGGCCCCGGCCATGGCGAGGCATCGGTGGAGTGCGCGCGCGGGCGCCTAGTCCATCAGGTGCGGGTGGAGCATGGCCAGATCGTGGAGTACCGGATCGATGCGCCCAGCGCGCGGCGCTTTGCCCCCGGAGGGGACGCGCTCGCCCTGCTGGCGGCCTGTGGCGACGCGCGCGCGGTCGACTGGACGATGCAGGCCATCGACCCTTGCGTAGGCTGGGTCCTCGACCCTGCCGTGGAGGCGAACTGATGCATGAAATGGCGATCTGTGAATCGATCCGCCAGATCCTTGAGGAGCAGGCCCAAACGGCCCGCTTCGCACGGGTCGAGCGTGTGGTTCTGGCTATCGGAGCCCTTTCGGGGGTGGAAATCGAGGCCCTGCGTTTCGGCTTCGATGTCGTCATGCGCGGCAGCGTGGCGCAGGACGCGAAACTGGAAATCGAGGATGTACCGGGCACGGCCTGGTGCATGGTCTGCGCGCAAACGGTGGAAATCGCCGCGCGCTATGATGCTTGCCCGCGCTGCGGGTCCTATCAGTTGCAGGTGACGGGTGGGGACGACATGACCATTCGTGAATTGGAGGTGGTGTGATGTGTACGGTTTGTGGTTGCAGCGACGGGGGCGCCACGATGGACAAGGGGCATGGTCATGCCCACGGCCATCACCACCATCATGACCATGGGCATGATCACGACCATCATGATCACGGGCATGACCATGACCATGACCATCATCACCACGATCATGAGCATGATCATCATCATGAGCATGGCCATGGCCATGGCCATGGGCACGGGGCAGGCGATCTCGACTATGGCGCGGGTGCCGCCGGGGTTTCGGTCGCGGGCATGAGCCAGAGCCGGCTGATCCGGCTGGAGGCCGACATTCTGGGTAAGAATGCCCGTTATGCCGCCGCCAACCGCGACCGTTTCACCGCGCAGGGCATCCTTGCGCTCAACCTCGTGTCGAGCCCCGGCTCGGGCAAGACCACGCTGCTGTGCCGCACGCTCGAAGCCATCGGGGCCGATTATCCGGTCGCCGTGATCGAGGGCGACCAGCAGACCAGCCAGGATGCCGACCGCATCCGCGCCACCGGCGCCCCCGCGATCCAGATCAACACCGGCAAGGGGTGCCACCTCGACGGGCACATGGTCGGCCATGCGCTCGACCATCTGGACCCGCCGGCGGGCAGCGTGCTGTTCATCGAGAACGTGGGCAATCTCGTCTGTCCGGCGGCCTTCGATCTGGGCGAGGGCGCGCGCGTGGCGATCCTTTCGGTGACCGAAGGCGAGGACAAGCCGCTCAAGTATCCCGACATGTTCGCCAGCGCCGATCTCGTGCTGGTCAACAAGGTCGACCTGCTGCCCTATCTCGATTTCGATGTCGATCTGGCGATTGCCCATATGCGCCGGGTCAACCCGCGCGTGCGCGTGCTCAAGGTTTCGGCCCGCAGCGGCGAGGGCATGGGCGCCTGGCTCGACTGGCTGCGTGCGGCGCGCGGCATGGCACTGGCTGCGCAAAGCGCACCGGTCGCGGGCTGAGTTCGGGAGAAATACGATGTGTCTTGCCATCCCTGCGCTCGTGCTCGAACTCCATCCCGATGCGATGGCCACGGTTTCGGCCGGTGGGGTCACGCGGCAGGTCTCGGTCGGCCTGCTCGAAGATGTCGTGCCGGGTGACTATGTGCTGCTCCATGTCGGCTTTGCGCTGCACAAGGTGAGCGTGGAGGAGGCCGAGGAAACCTTGCGGATGATGGCGCAGGCCGGTCTCTTGCAGGAAGAACTGGCCGAATGGGCCGAGACGGGAAGCGAGGTCAGGGCATGAAATACGTCTCGGAATTTCGCGATCCGGCCCTCGCGCAGAGCCTTGCCCGCGCCATCGCGCGCGAGGCCCGGCCCGACCGGACTTATGCCTTCATGGAGTTCTGCGGCGGGCATACCCACGCGATCTTCCGCTATGGCGTGCAGGATCTGGTGCCCGGCAACGTCCGCTTCATCCATGGGCCGGGGTGCCCTGTCTGCGTGCTGCCGATGCGGCGGCTCGACGATGCGCTCGAACTGGCCGAGCGGCACGGGGTGATTCTGGCGACCTATGGCGACATGATGCGCGTTCCGGGCAGCGGGCGGCGCTCGATGCTCACCGCGCGCGGCGCCGGGGCCGACATCCGCATGGTCTATTCGACGCTCGATGCGCTGGAGATCGCGCGCGCCAACCCGACCCGGCAGGTCGTCTTCATGGGCATCGGCTTCGAGACGACGACCCCGGCCAGCGCCATGGCGATCCTGGCCGCCCGGCGCGAGGGGCTGCGCAATTTCAGCGTGTTTTGCAACCATGTGCTGACCCCGCCCGCGATGGTCCATGTGCTCGAAGCGCCCGACATCGACCCCGCTCAGGCCGTCCGCCTCGACGGGTTCCTCGGGCCCAGCCATGTCTCGACGGTGATCGGCGCGCGCGCCTATCGCCCGCTCGTTGCGCGCTATGGCAAGCCGATGGTGATTGCCGGGTTCGAGCCGCTCGATGTCATGCAATCGGTCCTCATGCTGATCCGTCAGGTCAACGAGGGGCGCGCCGAAGTCGAGAACCAGTATGCCCGCGTGGTGACCGAAGAGGGCAATGCGCGCGCGCAGGCGATGATGGACGAGGTTTTCGTGCTGCGCGACAGCTTTGAATGGCGGGGGCTGGGCTCTGTGCCGCTCAGCGCGCGGGCGATTGCCCCGGCTTTTGCCGAATTCGACGCCGAGACCCGCTTTGCGATCAGCGAGAAGCAGAGCCGCGAAACCAAGAGCTGCGAGTGCCCGGCGATCCTGCGCGGGGTGAAAAGCCCCAAGGATTGCAAGCTGTTTGGCCGGGCCTGCACGCCCGAAACCCCGCTGGGAGCCTGCATGGTCAGTTCCGAAGGGTCTTGCGCGGCCTATTATACCTATCGTCGCGCGGAAACGATGGCGCAAATGGATGGGGCCCAAATGGAAGCGGCAGAATGAGCACGATCCTGCGCCCCGGTGCCTGCGTTGAAATGGCCCATGGCGGCGGCGGGCTGGCCACCACCCGCCTGATCCGCGAGATTTTCGCCCGCCATTTCGCCAATCCCCTGCTCGATCAGGGGCATGATGCCGCCCGGCTCGATCCCCTGCCGCCCGGACGGCTGGTGATGAGCACCGACGCCCATGTCGTCAGCCCGCTCGAATTTCCCGGCGGCGACATCGGCTCGCTGGCTGTCCATGGCACGGTCAACGACGTGGCCATGGCCGGGGCCTGGCCGGTCGCGCTGGCGGCGGCCTTCATCATCGAGGAAGGCTTTCCGCTCGCCGATCTCGACCGCATCGCCGCCAGCATGGGCGCGGCGGCGCGCGCGGCGGGGGTGCCGATCGCCACGGGCGATACCAAAGTGGTCGAACGCGGCCATGGCGACGGGGTGTTCATCACCACCACGGGCGTCGGCGTCGTGCCCGAAGGGGTGAACATGGCGCCTGCCCATATCGCGCCGGGCATGGCGATCCTCGTGTCCGGGCCGCTGGGCGATCATGGCGTGGCGATCCTGTCGCGCCGTCAGGGCCTCGAATTTGGCACGGCAATCCAAAGCGACAGCGCCGCGCTGCATCGCATGGTGGCGCAGATGGTCGCGCACGTGCCCGGCATCGCCGTTCTGCGCGATCCCACGCGCGGGGGGCTTTCCGCCACGCTCAACGAACTGGCCGAGGCGGCGGGCGTGACGATGACGCTGGAGGAAGCCGCGCTTCCGGTGCGTCCGGAAGTGGCCGGGGCCTGCGAGATGCTCGGTCTCGATCCGCTCCACATCGCCAACGAGGGCAAGCTCGTGTGCATCTGCCCGCCCGAGGACGCCGAGGCGCTGCTGGCGATCATGCGGGCCCATCCCGAAGGCGCGGGCGCCGTGCGCGTGGGCACGGTGGGCGAGCGGGCCGCGCCCGGAACACCCGGTTTGCTGCGGATGCAGACGCTGATCGGGGGCATGCGCGTGGTCGACTGGCTGGCGGGTGAACCGCTGCCCCGGATCTGCTAGAGGCTGTGACGATGGCTGATCCGGCACTGCTCCCCACTGTCCTTATCGTCGACGACGAGATCCGCAGCCTGGAATCGCTGCGCCGCATTCTCGAAGACGATTTCGAGGTCCTGACCGCGTCCTCGACGCGCGAGGCGGAAAAGCTTCTGGCTGACCGCTGGGTGCAGGTGATCCTGTGCGACCAGCGCATGCCCGAGCGCAGCGGGGTGGAGTTCCTGACGGATGTGAAGGAACGCTGGCCCGATGTGATCCGCATGATCATCTCGGGTTATGCCGATGCGCATGACATCATCGAGGGGATCAACCAGGCGGGCATCTTCCAGTATGTGACCAAGCCCTGGCACCCCGAACACCTGCTGCTCACGCTGCAATCGGCCTGCCGCCTGTTCCAGCTTCAGCGCGAGAACGAGTTGCTGGCGGTCGAACTGCGCATGGCGCCCAGCGCGGCGGGCCGCGTGGTCGAGAAGCGCAAGGCCGAAGTGCGCCGGGCCTATGACGTGAACGACGGGATCGTGCGCGCGCCGGGCAGCCCGATGGACGAGGTTTGCGGGGCGCTTGCGCAAGTGGCGCCGTTCGATGTGCCGGTCCTGCTGATCGGCGGCTCGGGCACGGGCAAGGAACTGGCCGCGCGTGCGCTTCATTACGGGTCGCTGCGCTGGAACAAGTCGTTCGTGGTCGAAAACTGCGGGGCCTTGCCCGACGAACTGCTCGAATCCGAGCTGTTCGGCCACAAGAAAGGCGCGTTTACCGGCGCCATCGACGATCATGTCGGCCTGTTCGAGCGCGCCGATGGTGGCACGGTCTTCCTCGACGAGATCGGCGAGGTTTCGCCCGCGTTTCAGGTCAAGCTGCTGCGTGTCTTGCAGGAGGGGGAGATCCGCCCGCTGGGCGCCGGGCGCACGCGCAAGATCGACGTGCGGGTGATCGCGGCGACCAACCGCGACCTTGAAACCGAGATGCGCGAGGGGCGCTTTCGCGCCGACCTGTTCTATCGCCTCGCGGGCATGATCGTGCGCCTGCCCGATCTCAAGGACCGCCCCGGCGACCTGCCGGTGCTGGTCGAGAGCCTGCTCGAACAGGCCATGGCGCGCATGGGCAAGAGCGTGCCCGGCGTCGCGCCCGAGGCGATGGCGCGGCTGGCCGCCTACGACTGGCCGGGCAACGTGCGCGAATTGCAGAACGAGATCCAGCGCATGCTCGTGCGCGGCGAGGAAGGGCGCTGGCTCGGCCTCGACGTGGTTTCGCCCCATATCCATGCCCCCCGCGAGGACGCCCTGCCCGTGGCAGAGGACAGCCCTGTCGAGCTGGTGTCGGGGCCGCACGGCGACCTCAGGGAACGGGTCAGCGCCATGGAAGCGCGGATCATCCGCGAGACCCTGATCCGCCACCGCTGGAACAAGAGCGGCACCGCGCGCGAACTGGGCCTTTCGCGGGTGGGGCTGCGGGCCAAGCTTGAGCGATATGGTCTTGAAAATGTTCATCCCCTTCCGCCAGTACGGGCGCGCACAGGCGACAAGGCAGGCCATAGCGGATGAGCGGCACGGGAGGGGATCACACGACAGGCATTCAGGACCCCGATCTGACCGGTGCCTTTGCCGAAATGGGCGCGCAGGGCGAGGACTTGTGGATTGACGTGATCCGCCAGATGGACAGCGTCTATGCCGATCTGGTGTCGAGCCAGGTCGCGCTTGAGGAACACAACACGGCCCTTGAACAGGCGCGCGGTTTTCTCGGCTCGGTGCTGGGCGCGATGACCGACGTGCTGGTGGTCTGCGATGCGCAAGGCCGGATCGAGCAGGTCAATCCGGCGCTCACCACGCTGGTCGGCAAGAGTGCCGAGCAACTGGTCGGAACCGCCATCCTCGATCTCTTCCGCGTGGAGGATCATGCCGATCTGCTCGCCGCGCTCGATGCGCTGGCGCGCGGGCAGGCGGTCGTCGAGGGGCGCGAGTGGGAGGCGATTGCCGCCAATGGCAGTTCGGGCGCGCTTTCGGTCAACAGTGCGCCGCGCCGCGATGCCAGCGGGCGTTTTGCCGGCATGGTGCTGGTCGGGCGCCCGATCGGCGAATTGCAGCGCGCCTATCGCGAACTGGGCGCCGCGCACCAGCGGCTGCGCCAGACCCAGCAGCAATTGCTGACCACCGAGAAGATGGCCGCGCTCGGGCGGCTGGTGGCGGGCGTTGCCCACGAACTCAACAACCCGATCAGCTTCGTCTTCGGCAACATGTACGCGCTCAAGCGCTATGGCGCGGCGATCACGCAATATCTGGCCGCGCTCGACGAGGGGCGTTCGGGCGAGGATCTGGCGGCCTTGCGCGCGAAGCTCAAGATCGACCGCGTTCTGGCCGACATCAGCCCGCTGGTCGATGGCACCCTCGAAGGGGCCGAGCGCGTGCGTGACATCGTGCAGGACTTGCGCCGTTTTTCGGCCAACCAGCGCGAGCCGCTCGAAACCTTCAACCTCGTCCGCCTCGTCCAGACGGCGGTGGACTGGGTGATCAAGACCATGCGCGATCCGCCCGAAGTCTGCTTCGACCTGCCCGAGCGGCTCGACATCGTGAGCCGCAAGGGGCAGTTGCACCAGATTCTCGTCAACCTCGTCCAGAACGCGGCTGATGCCCTGGCAAGCGGGCAGGGGGAGGCGCGGGAGCAGCCGCCCTGCCTGAGCCTTTCTGCCCGGCAGGAGGGCGAGGAGATCGTCGTGCGCGTGGTCGACAACGGGCCCGGTGTCCCGGCCAGTGTGCAGGACAAGATTTTCGAGCCGTTCTTCACCACCAAGCCGATCGGGTCCGGCACCGGGCTGGGGCTCTATGTGTCCTACACGATGGCGGGCAAGCTGGGGGGCAGCCTCGACTATGCCGATGCGCCGGGCGGGGGGGCGGCCTTCACGCTGCGCCTTCCCGCCCATGGCGAAGGCGGGGATGGGGGCGGGGATGGGGGCGAGGAAGCGGAAACATGAGTGCAGGGGAGCATGAGCGCGCCCAGGATCGCCCCTTGCGGCTGATCTGGCTGCAATCGGGGGGCTGCGGGGGCTGCACGATGTCGCTGCTCGGCCAGCAGGGGCCCGATCTGGTCGCGGCGCTGCGGGCGGCGCGCGTCGAGGTGCTCTGGCATCCCTCGCTGTCCGAGGCGACGGGCGCCGAGGCGCGCGCGATCCTCAATGCGGCGGCCAGCGGCGAGGAGCCGGTCGATATCTTCTGCCTCGAAGGTTCGGTCATCCATGGTCCCAATGGCACGGGCGGCTTCCACATCATGGCCGGAACCGGGCGCCCGATGCGCGAGATGATCGAGGGCATCGCCCGCCATGCCACCCATGTCGTTGCGGTCGGCTCGTGCGCGGCCTTTGGCGGGATCACCATGGGCGGGGGCAATGCGGTCGAGGCGGGCGGCCTTGCCTATGACGGCACCGTGCCGGGCGGCCTGCTGGGCGAGGGGTTCCGCGCGCGTGGCGGGCTTCCGGTGATCAATATCGCGGGCTGTCCGATCCATCCGGGCTGGTTCGTCGATACCCTGATGCAGATCGCGGGCGGGACGATGGCCGGGGCGGACCTCGACGAATGGGAGCGCCCGCTCGCCTATACCGCCTCGCTCGTCCACCATGGCTGCGCGCGCAACGAATTCTACGAATTCAAGGCCAGCGCCGAGGATCTGGGCGATCTGGGCTGCATGATGGAAAACCTGGGCTGCAAGGGCACCCAGGCCCGCGCCGATTGCAACACGCGCGCGTGGAATGGCTCGGGCTCGTGCCTGACGGGTGGCTATCCGTGCATCGCCTGCACCGCCCCCGGTTTCGAGGAACCCGGCCACGCCTTTGCGGTCACCCCCAAGATCAGCGGCATTCCCATCGGCCTGCCGACCGACATGCCCAAGGCCTGGTTCGTGGCGCTCGCCAGCCTGTCGAAGGCGGCCACGCCCCGGCGGCTCAAGGAAAACGCCGCGCGCCCCATACCTGCCGTCCTGCCGCGCGACCGGCGCAAGAGAGAGAGATGAGCGATACCCCCCGCCTGATCATTGGCCCCTTCAACCGGGTGGAGGGCGATCTGGAAGTGCGCCTCGACATGGCCGGTGACCATGTCGAGGCCGCGCGCGTGACCTCGCCGCTCTATCGCGGGTTCGAGGGCATGCTGGTGGGCCGCGCGGCGGAAGATGCGCTGGTCTATGCCCCGCGCATCTGCGGCATCTGCTCGGTCTCGCAGAGCGTGGCGGCGGCCCGCGCGCTGGCGGGCGTGCGACCGGCGGGCCATGCGCGCCGCGTGGCCCCGCCCAATGGCGCCCATGCCACCAATCTCGTCCACGCGGTCGAGAATCTGGCTGATCATATCACCCATTTCTACCTGTTCTTCATGCCCGACTTCGCGCGCGAGACCTATGCGGCCGAGCCATGGTACGAGGCCGCCGCCGCGCGTTTTACCGCGATGAAGGGCACGGCGGCGAGCCAGATGTTGCCCGCGCGGGCCGGGCTGATGAACCTGATGGGGGTTCTGGCGGGCAAGTGGCCGCACACGCTCTCGATCCAGCCGGGTGGCTCGACGCGGGCGATCACGCGGGCCGAACAGGCGCGGCTGCGGCTGATGCTGGCGGGCTTCCGCGCTTTTTGCGAGACGAGCCTGTTCGCCGCCCCGCTCGAACAGGTGGCGGCTTTCACCAATCGCGATGCGCTCTATGCCTGGGCCGAAGGGTCGCCGGGCGATGCTGCCCATTTCCTGCGCCTGTCGCGTGCGCTGGGCCTCGCGGGGCTGGGGCGCACGAGCCTGCGCCACATGTCGTTCGGGGCCTATGCCAGCAGCGATGGCCCGCTGTTCGCGCGCGGGGTGTTCCATGCCCAGGCGGGCGCGGCGGCTCCCCTGCCGCTCGGGGCCATTGCCGAAGACGTGTCCCACGCGTGGTATCGCGGCGAGGGTGGCCCCCCGCGCAGTGCCGCGCCGATGCCCGACATGGCAAACCCGGATGCCTATAGCTGGTGCAAGGCGCCCCGGCTGGGCGGCCATGTCGCCGAAGTGGGCGCGCTTTCCCGGCAACTCGTGGCGGGCCATCCGCTCTTGCGCGACATGGTGGCGCGCGATGGCGCCAATGTGGAATCGCGCGTGGTCGCCCGGCTCGTCGAAGTGGCGCTGGTGACCATCGCGATGGAGCACTGGATCGACGTGATCGACCCGGCAGCCCCGTTTCAGGATACCTCGCCGCGTCTCGATACCGGCGACGCGATGGGCCTGACTGAGGCCGCGCGCGGAAGCCTGGGCCACTGGCTGCGCCTCGATCAGGGGCGGATCAGCCACTACCAGATCATCGCGCCGACGACCTGGAATTTTTCACCGCGCGATGCGGCCGGAACGCCGGGCCCCCTCGAACAGGCGCTCGTCGGCGCGCCCTTGCGCAGTGGCGAGACCGAGCCGGTTTCCGTGCAGCATATCGTGCGCAGCTTCGATCCCTGCATGGTCTGTACGGTCCATTGATGGCGGCGCCGTCCTGTCTTGACGAAGGGCGCGGCCTGCGTGTGCGCGGGGTGGTGCAGGGCGTGGGTTTCCGCCCGTTCGTCTGGCATCTGGCGCGCGAACTGGGCTTGCGGGGCGAAGTCTCGAACGATGGCGAGGGGGTGCTGATCGCGGCATGGGGCGCCCCCCATGCGCTCGATGCGCTGACGCGGCGTCTGGCCGAAGAAGCCCCGCCGCTCGCCCATGTCGCCAGCGTCGAACCGCTGTCGCTGCCCGAGGGCCGCGCCGCGCCCGAGGCGTTCCGCATCGTACACAGCGGAACGGAAGGGCGGGGCGCCCTGATCCCGCCCGACGCGGCCACATGCCCGGCCTGCCTTGCCGAAGTGCGCGATCCGGCCCAGCGCCGCCATCATCATCCATTTGCCAATTGCACCCATTGCGGCCCGCGCCTGACGATCGCACATGGCATGCCATGGGACCGCGCGCAGACCAGCATGGCCGCCTTTTTGCTGTGCCCAGATTGCGCCGCCGAATATGCCGATCCGGCGGACCGGCGCTTTCATGCCCAGCCGATTGCCTGCCTGGCCTGTGGCCCGCGCCTGTGGATCGAGGATGCGCAAGGGGCGGAAATTCCCGGTGCCGCGCTCGCTCATGCTGCAAAAATGCTGCGCGAAGGCGCGGTGCTGGCGGTCAAGGGGCTGGGTGGTTTCCATCTGGCTTGCGATGCGGCCCATGGCGCTGCCGTGGCCGCCCTGCGCACGGGCAAGGCGCGCGATGCCAAGCCCTTTGCCCTGATGGCCAACCTCGATCAGGCGCGCGCATGGTGCGCGGTTTCGCCCGAGGCCGAGGCGCTGCTGGCCGGGCCTGCCGCGCCCATCGTGCTCCTGCCGCGCCGCGCCGATGTGCCGGTTCCCGAAGCACTGGCCCCCGGACAGGACCATCTGGGGGTCATGCTGCCCGCAACGCCGCTGCACCATCTGCTGCTCGAAGCTTTTGGTGGTCCCCTCGTGATGACCTCGGGCAATCGCGGCGGGGAGCCGCAAGTGATCGACAACGACGCCGCGCGCGAGCGGCTGGGAGGCCTTGCGCAAGGCTTCGTCATGCACGACCGCGCCATCGTCAACCGTCTCGACGACAGCGTGCTGGCCCTCGACGAGGAAGGCCAGGTCATGCCCTTGCGCCGTGCGCGCGGCTATGTTCCGTCCGCCATCCCCCTGCCATTTGCCGATCTGCCGCCCACGCTGGCGATGGGCGGCGAACTCAAGGCCAGCTTCGCGCTGATCCGGGGCAGCGAAGCCATCGTGGGGCCCCATGTCGGCGATCTCGAACAGGCCGCCGTGCTGGGCGACTATCGCGCGATGCTCGCGCTCTATCGCCAGATATTCGCGTTCACACCCGAGGTGATCGCGGTCGATGCCCATGCGGGCTATCTCTCGACCCAGCTTGGCGAGGCGATGGCGGCGGAATGCGGCGCGCGGCTGGTGCGCGTGGGCCATCACCATGCCCACATGGCCGCCTGCATGGCCGACAATGGTGTGCGGGAGGGGGATGAGCCGGTGCTGGGCCTCCTGCTCGACGGTCTCGGGCTGGGGGACGATGGCGCCTTGTGGGGCGGCGAGGTGCTGGTGGGCGGCTATCGCCATGCGCAGCGGGTCGATGGGCTGGCTGCCGTGCCACTGATTGGCGGATCGGCGGCCATGCGCGAGCCGTGGCGCAACCTGCTGGCCCAGCTCGTCCATGCGTTCGGGCCGGATTGGCGCGCCCATGCCGGGCCGGTCATGGCCCATCTGCCGCCCGATGCGGATCAGGCCGATCCCCGCCTGCGGCTGGCCGAGGCGATGATCGCAGGGGGCACGAATTGCCCGCCCTGTTCGTCTGCCGGGCGTCTGTTCGAGGCGGTGGCCGCCGCGCTGGGCCTTCATGCCGCGCGCCAGACGTTCGAAGGGCAGGCGGCCATGGCGCTCGAAGCCCTCGCGCGGCCATTCGTGGCGGATGAAACGGCCTATCGGGCGCAATCCCCGCTCCTGTCCGGGCGCATGGGGGCCGATCTGTGGCGCCCTGTTCTGGCCGACTGCGCGGCAGGCCTCGCGCCGGGGCGCATTGCCGCCCGCTTTCACCTCACCCTCGCCGATGCGCTGGCGGACAGTGTGGCCGAACAGGGGCGGGCGGGGCAGCGCGTCGCGCTTTCGGGTGGGGTGATGCAGAACCGCGTGCTGCTGGCCGCCTTGCGGCAGGCCCTGCGCGCACGCGGGTTCGTTCCGCTCGCCCATCGGCAGGTTCCGGCCAACGATGGCGGGCTTGCACTGGGGCAGGGCGTGATCGCCGCGCTTTGAACGGAAGCGGGTTTGGCGGCGAACGGGGATGATGGCGCGATGTGTCCGAGATGTCCCCGGACACATCGCCAGTCCTGCCGTCAGCCCTCGTGGAGTCAGGCGCTGAGGATGACCTTCATCGCGTTTTCGCGGGCCGCATTGCCGAACACCTCATAGGCGGCCAGAATGTCGTCGAGCTTGAAGCGATGGGTGATCATTCGCGCCGGATCGACCTTGCCACTGCGCAGGGTCTTGAGGAGCATCGGCGTCGTGTTGGTGTTCACCAGCCCCATCGAGATGGTGATGTTCTTGATCCACAGTTCCTCGATGTGAAGCTCCACCGGCTTTCCGTGAACACCGACATTGGCAATGTTGCCACCTGCTGCCACGATTTTCTGGCAAATGTCGAAGGTCGCCGGAACGCCCACCGCCTCGATGGCGACATCGACGCCAAGCCCTTGCGTCATCTGCATGACCTTCCCGACCGGGTCTTCGGCGCCGACCTGTACCGTGTCGGTCGCGCCGAACTGTTTGGCCAGTTCGAGGCGGGAGGCATCCATGTCGATCATGATGATGCGGCCCGGCGAATAGAATTGCGATGTGAGCAGCACCGACATGCCGACAGGCCCGGCCCCCACGATCGCGATCGTGTCGCCGGGCTGGACATGGCCATATTGCACGCCGATCTCCAGACCCGTGGGCATGATGTCCGAGAGCATGACCAGCGCCTCTTCATCGGCGCCTTCGGGGATCGGATAGAGCGAATTGTCACCATGGGGGATGCGCACATATTCGGCCTGGGTGCCATCGATCAGGTGCCCCAGAATCCAGCCCCCGTCCGAGCAATGCGCATAGAGCTGCCGCTTGCAGTTCGCGCATTTGCCACAGGATGTGACACACGAGATGAGCACGGCATCGCCGGGCTTGAAATTCTGCACCGCCGGGCCGACGGCTTCGACCACGCCCACGCCTTCATGGCCAAGGATACGACCGGGCGTGACGGCCGGAACATCGCCTTTCAGAATGTGAAGGTCGGTGCCGCAGATCGTCGTCTTCGTGACTTTCACGATCACGTCGGTCGGCTGCTGCAAGGCGGGCTTGGGCTTTTCTGTCCAGGCCTTCTGGCCAGGGCCCTGATAAACGAGAGCTTTCATGGTATCTTCTCCAATCGCCAGTACGCGCACGGCATGCGCAGGGGCATCAGGGGGCAAAGGTGTTGCAGGCCCGCGTCGTCTGGTCCGGGACCAGCACGGCCGCGCCGTCCAGTTCACCCCGGCGCAACATGGCGATCGCCTCGTTGGCCTGTTCCAGAGGGAACGCGGTGGTCGTGATGCGGATACCCGCCTTGCCGGCAATGGCCATGAAGTCGCGGCCATCCTCGCGCGTGAGGTTGGCCACCGACATGATCGCGCGCTCGCCCCACAAGTCGTCATAGGGGAAAGACGGAATATCACTCATGTGGATACCCGCGCAAACCACCCGCCCACCCTTGTGGACCGCCTTGAGGGCGGCAGGAACAAGGGCGCCGACCGCAGCAAAGATGATCGCGGCATCGAGTTCAACCGGCGAGGGTTCGTCCGACCCGCCAGCCCAGGCGCATCCGAGCGAGCGGGCGAACTCCTGGCTCCTGACATCGCCCGGACGCGTGAAGGCATAGAGTTCGCGGCCCTGCCACCGGGCGACCTGGGCGATGATGTGGGCCGATGCCCCGAAACCGTAAAGGCCGATTTTCCTGCCTTCTCCGGCCATTGCCAGCGAACGATAGCCGATCAGCCCTGCGCACAGCAGCGGGGCGGCTGATACATCATCGAATTCTTCGGGGATGGGCAGGCAGAAGGCCGCGTCGGCGATAACATGGGTGGCAAACCCGCCATCGCGCGTCGCGCCGGTAAAAGTGGGATGATCGCAGAGATTTTCCCGTCCGCCATGGCAATAGGGACAGGCGCCACAGGTCCGCCCCAGCCAGGGCACACCAATCCGTTGCCCGATTTCCAGCCCTTCGACGTCTTCGCCGCGCGCATCGACAAGGCCCACGATCTCGTGCCCCGGCACGATCGGGAGGTTCGCCTGAACTTCACCGTCAATCACATGAAGGTCGGTCCGGCATATGCCGCAGGCCAGCACGCGCAGGCGCACTTCCCCTTTCCCCGGCTCGGGCAGCGGGCGCTGCGCGCGCCGCAAGGGTTGACCAACCCGATCAAGTTGCATCACGGTAGCGGTTGATGTCATGTCAAACCATCCAGACGAATGGGAGATGTAAGCCCATCGGGCATCGGCGATCAAGGCACTACGGCGCCCTCGATGGACATTTCAATGACATAGGACAATCATGCAAAGGTTTGGCGGTGCCCCGGACCAGACTTTTGCCCTCCTTCGGAGAGAGCCTCGGGCATTTCCCTGGAGAATGCCCGAGGCCCAAAAGCACGAAGACCGCCCCGGCAAAGCTTGCCTTTTCTGGAGGTGTGGTGGGTCCATCAGGGCCGCTGAACCTTGGCCGTGGTGACACAATCGACAACCAACGATCCCCCGGAGCATGCCAGGCCGGGGGACCACATCGGCTTTCTTCAGGCCAGATCGAACCGGTCGAGGTTCATGACCTTCGTCCACGCCGATATGAATGCCTCGACAAAGGCGCCTGCCGCATCATCGGTGGCATAGGCCTCGCACAAGGCACGCAACTGTGAATTGGATCCGAAGATGAGGTCCACCCGCGATGCTTTCCACGCTTCCTGGCCTGTAGCCCGGTCCCGTGCGACGTAGACGTCCTCCCGATCCGGAGATGCCTCCCATTTCATTGTGAAGCTCGACCGGAGCAGGTTCACGAAGAAATCGTTCGTCAGGCTCTCGCGCCTCTCGGTGAATACGCCCAGATCGCTGTCGCCATGATTGGCGCCCAGCACACGCAGGCCGCCCACGAGCACGGTCATCTCGGGCGCGGTCAGGGTCAGGAGATTGGCCCGATCGACGAGCAGTTCTTCTGCGGCATGGATTGACGGTGCGCCGCTGAAATTGCGAAATCCGTCGGTGGTCGGTTCGAGTGGGGCGAAGGAATGGGTATCGGTCTGCTCCTGTGTCGCATCCGTGCGTCCGGGCAGGAACGGTATCGAGACCTTGTGCCCCGCATTGGCCGCTGCCGCCTCGATCGCTGCATTGCCACCCAGGACGATGAGATCGGCTATCGACACTTTCTTTCCCGTTGTCTGCGATGCGTTGAACGTCGTCCCGATCGCTTCCAGGGCCGTCAGCGCGTTGGCAAGTTCGGCTGGTTCGTTCACCATCCAGTCGCGTTGGGGCGCAAGCCGGATGCGTGCGCCATTGGCGCCGCCCCTGAGGTCCGAGCCGCGAAAGGTCGAGGCCGATGCCCAGGCTGTCTTGACGAGGCGCGCGATCGAAAGGCCCGAGGCGAGTATTTCGGCCTTGAGCGCGCTCGCGTCGGCCTCGTCGATCAACGCGTGATCGACGGGTGGCACCGGATCCTGCCAGATCCGGGGTTCCGGTGGCACTTCGGGGCCGAGCAGCCGCCCATGCGGACCCATGTCGCGGTGGGTGAGCTTGTACCAGGCTTCGGCAAACACGGCCGCAAACGCGTCCGGATTGGCATGGAAGCGGCGCGAGATCTTCTCATACGCGGGATCGAAGCGCAGCGAGAGATCGGTGGTGAGCATTGTCGGGCGGTGACGTCTGGCGGGATCATGAGCGTCGGGGACCGTTGCTTGCGCATCCTTTGCCACCCATTGGTGCGCACCTGCCGGGCTTTTCGTCAGTTCCCATTCGAAGCCGAAGAGATTGTCGAAGAAGTTATGGCTCCACTGGGTCGGAGTCTGCGACCACGTTACTTCGAGACCGCTGGTGATCGTGTCGCCGGCATTGCCGGTGCCGAAGCTGTTCGCCCAGCCCAGCGCCTGCATCCCGACGGGGGCGCCTTCGGGTTCGGGGCCGATGTAGCGCGAGGGATCGGCAGCACCATGGGTCTTGCCGAACGTGTGCCCCCCGGCAATGAGCGCGACGGTTTCCTCGTCGTTCATCGCCATGCGTGCGAAGGTTTCTCGAATATCGCGCGCGGCCGCCACGGGGTCGGGCTTGCCATCGGGCCCTTCCGGGTTGACGTAGATGAGCCCCATCTGGACGGCTGCCAGCGGGTTTTCCAGATCGCGATCACCGGAGTAGCGGCTGCCCGGCTTGTCGCTGGTGGCGAGCCATTCGCGTTCCGGTCCCCAGTTGGTATCGACGTCTGGTTCCCAGACGTCGATCCTGCCACCGCCGAAGCCCGCGGTTTTGAATCCCATCGATTCGAGCGCGCAATTGCCGGTCAGGATCAGCAGGTCGGCCCAGGAAAGTTTGCGCCCGTACTTCTGCTTGATCGGCCAGAGCAGCATGCGGGCCTTGTCGAGATTGGCATTGTCGGGCCAACTGTTGAGAGGCGCAAAGCGCTGGGTGCCATGGCCCGCCCCGCCGCGGCCATCGCCGATCCGATAGGTGCCGGCGCTGTGCCAGGCCATGCGGATGAAAAGAGGACCGTAGTGGCCGAAGTCTGCGGGCCACCAGTCCTGCGATTTCGTCATGAGGTCGGTAATGTCGCGCTTGACTGCACCGAGGTCGAGTGTCGCGAAAGCCCGGCGATAGTCGAATCCGGGCATGGGGTTACCTGCCGGCGGATGCTTGTGCAGGACGGTGAGATCAAGCTGGTGTGGCCACCAGAGGCGGTTCGTCATCTCGAACAGCGCGGCTTTGCCCTCAGCCTGCCCGTGGCCCATCGGGCATTTCGCTTCAGCGGTCATTTCGCCTCCCGTTGCGTCAAAAGTGAGATAGTGCCTGAAATCGGCGCCTTTCTAGCGAAGGGTGCGGCACATCGTCTTTCGTCCGACGAACGGAATTTGTCAGATGCTGACACAAAGTGGATGGGCCGCAGGCTGACCGGTGTGGCGTACTCTTCGTGCCTGCAATCATGATGGACATTGAGGAATCCGCCAGCTTTCTGTTTCATGGCAACAAAAACAGGCAGGCTATTGCCAAATAAGGCAATGTTGATGATTTCGGGCTGGCCGGGGCTTCGACGGTTGCCCAGTCGGTATCGCAAAGCCGCCATCGCCGGACATCGGGTGCGACCTGTCGCCCCCGGAAGGGCGGCCTGACATCGGCGGTCCTGATCGCGTCCGTCGTCGCATGTTGGTCGATGTGCGTCTCGTCCAAATCGGCATCCGAAAAGCCAAGACCGTCCTGATCGCGTGAACGACGATGCCCGGCGATGACACACAGACCAGAAGCCATGGGCCAGCGCCGGGGGGCAGCGATCACTGCTCTCCGGGCATGGATGCGAAAGCGTTGGAATGCGCAGTCGGTGCTCTATGGCATGTTGTTCCTGTCGGGGGGCGCGCTGTTCGCATTGGCGCTGACCTGGCGTCCGGCGATCGCGCCGATTCCGGTCCCTGCGCCAGGTTCTTTTCCGGCGGGGATGGTCGAACGCGGCGCTGTTCTTGCGAGGCTTGGCGACTGCGCGGTCTGCCATACTGCGGAAGGAGGGCGACCGCTGGCGGGTGGACGTGCGCTCGCCACGCCTTTCGGAACGCTCTATTCCGACAACCTGACTCCCGATCCCGACACGGGGATCGGAACCTGGTCGGCCGAGGCGTTTCGCCGCGCGATGAAAGATGGCGTGAGCCGAACGGGCTCGCATCTCTACCCGGCGCTCCCCTACGAGCATTTCACCCATGTGAGCGATGGCGATCTCGATGCGCTCTACGCGTTTCTGATGACCCGGCGAGCGGTCCGTCAAAAGGCGCCCGCGAACAGGCTGATCCCGCCGCTTGGCTTCCGCCCGCTGCTGGCCGGCTGGAAGATGCTGTTCCTCCACAAGGGCGCGATCATCGTTGATCCGGCCCGGTCGGCGGAATGGAACCGGGGCGCCTATCTCGTCGAAGGCCTCGGCCATTGCGGGGGCTGCCATACGCCGCGCAATATCGCCGGGGGTGAGGTCCGCTCGCGCGCCTATGCCGGTGGTATCGCCGAAGGCTGGCGGGCACCGCCGCTCGACCGCTCGAACCCGGCTGCGCGGGGCTGGACCCCGGACGCGCTCTACACCTATCTGCGCACGGGCATTTCTCCTGATCACAGCGCGGCAGCCGGGCCGATGGGGCCGGTGGTCGAGAGCCTGTCGGCGGTTCCCGAGGAGGATGTCCGCGCGATCGCAACTTATATCGCGTCGCGGATGGCAGGCGCGGACGCCGGTTCGCCGTCACGCCCGACCCCTGACGATCCGGTGCGGGCTGCCCGGCTCTTTCCCGAAGGGGCGACGCTCTACGCCGGCGCCTGCGCGGGCTGTCACGGCCCCGGTGCGCCGATGATGGGGCAGGGGCGTCCGGCCCTGGGGCTTGCCAGCGCCTTGCGCGATGAGGTGCCGACCAGCGCCATCCAGGCGATCCTGCGTGGTATCGAGCCGCCGGTTGCCGGTCGTGGCCCCAAGATGCCGCCCTTCGCCGACAGTCTCACCGACGCTCAGGTCGCCGCGGTGCTCGGTTATGCCCGGTCTCGCTACACCGATCGTCCGGCATGGTCGAAGCTGGATCGCGCGGTTGCCAGGGCTCGCAAGGAGAGTGCCCAACCATGACCCTCACCATCCATGTCAACGGCACGGCCCACAAGGTCGATGCCGATCCGGAAACGCCGTTGCTCTATGTCCTGCGCGACGATCTGGGCCTCAATGGCGCCAAATATGGCTGTGGTCTCGGCCAATGCGGCGCCTGTACCGTCCATCTCGACGGCAAGGCGATCTTCTCGTGCGTCACGCCGGTTGCGGCCGTCGGCGACCGGCCGGTCCGAACGATCGAGGGCCTCGGGTCGATCGAGAAGATGAATCCGCTTCAGCAGGCGTTCCTCGACGAGCAGGCCGCGCAGTGCGGCTATTGCATCGCCGGCATGATCATGCGCGCGCAGGCGCTGCTCGATGTGAACCCGGCACCGACGGACGCTGAAATTCGCGCGCACATGCAGCCCAACCTCTGCCGCTGCGGCACGCATGTGCGTATCCTGCGCGCTATCAATCGCGTCGCCGGTCGCCCGGTCAGGGATGTCGCGGCATGAGCGCCACCGCACTGTCGAAGGCCCTTGCCCGCCGCGAAGTGCTGGCAGCCGGCGGGCTGCTGGTCGCGTTCTCGTTTTCCGCGCGCAGCCTGGCCCAACTGGCTGGCGGCGGGGAAGGCGGGGCCGCGCCCAAGGCGATCCGGCCGGATCTGCCGGGCAGCCTCAAGAGCAATCCTGAACTCGATTCCTGGATCAGCATCGGACCCGACGGCCAGGCCACGGTCTTTTCCGGCAAGGTGGAACTCGGGCAAGGCATCCGCACGGCCTTGCTTCAGGTCGCGGCCGAGGAACTGGATCTGCCGCCATCGGCGATCACCTTCATCACCGCCGATACCGCGCGCACGCCTGACGAAGGGCTGACGGCAGGCAGCCACTCGATGCAGGACGGTGGAACCGCCCTTGCCAATGCCGGCGCCAATGTCCGCATGCTGCTGACCCAGGCCGCGGCCAGGGTCTGGAGCATCGAGCCTGATCAGTTGACGACCACCGGCGATGGCCATGTCGCGGCGCTCGATGGGCGACGGCTGTCCTATGGCCAACTCGCCACGCGCCTTTCGCTTCATGTCGAGGCTGTGCCCGACGCGCCGCGCCGCGATCCTCGCCAATACCGGACGATGGGCAAGAATTTTCCCCGCGTCGATATTCCGGCCAAGCTAGTCGGCGGCGAAGCTTTCGTTCAGGACATGCGCTTGCCCGGCATGCTCCATGCCCGCGTCGTGCGCGGGCCGAGCTATGGCACGCGGCTGGCGGCGCCGAAGCTCGCGGCGGCGCGGGCAATGCCCGGTGTGGTCGCGGTCATTGAGAATGGCGACTTTCTCGCGGTGGTCGCACGCAAGGAATGGCAGGCGATCAAAGCCATGCGCGTTGCGCAGGAGAGCGACTATGTGCGCCTGCTGCCGCCCATGCCCGCCGCCGAGGGGCCCCATCATCTGCAAACCATGCCCTCGCGCGAGATCGTTGTGCTCGATACCCATGATGGCGACAGGCCGGCCTGGAAGACTGTGCGGGGCAGCTTCAGCCGACCGTGGTACAGCCATGGGTCGATCGGTCCGTCCTGCGCGGTGGCGCTGGCCAGGGATGGCGGTCTTACGATCTGGTCGCACAGCCAGGGCGTGTTCGACATGCACCGCGCGATCGCCGAACTGGTGGGACTGGCACCGGAAAAGGTGCGCTGCATCCACACCCCCTCGGCGGGCTGCTATGGCCAGAATGGCGCCGATGACGTGACGGCCGAAGCCGGGCTCATCGCGATGGCGCTGCCCGGCCATCCGATCCGCCTGCAATGGATGCGCGAGCAGGAATTCGGGTGGGAACCATGCGGCTGTGGCATGGTGACGAAGGTCGATGCGGCGATCGGACCCGACAAGCGGATCGCGCACTGGACTTATGAGGTGTGGAGCAATTCGCATAATACCAGGGCCGTGAAAGCGGGCGGCTATGCCGTCGCCCAGCAGGTCAGACCGGGCTTCGCGCCGCAGGAGGCCAAGCCCATCCCGATGCCGGAGGGCGATGGCGATCGCAATGCCAACCCGCTCTATGTCTTCCCCAACATGAATGTGCTCTACCATTTCGTGCCGGAAATGCCGCTGCGCGTGTCGGCGTTGCGTTCACTGGGGGCGCATCTCAATGTGTTCACGATCGAGAGCACGCTCGACGATCTGGCCCGCGCGGGCGGCGTCGACCCGCTGGCCTTCCGGCTGGCGCATATGGAAGACGAACGCGCGCGGGCGGTGATGATCGAGGCCGCCGGCCGTTTTGGCTGGTCGCATCGCTCCCGGCCGGATGGGCGGCGCGGCTGCGGCATGGCCTTCGCGCGCTACAAGAATATCGGCGCCTATTGCGCGATCGTCATGGAAGTCGAGGTCGAGAGGGAGACCGGCGCGATCATGGTCCACCGGGTTAACGCTGCTGTCGATGCGGGACAACCCGCCTCGCCCGACGGCATCCGCAATCAGGTCGAAGGGGGCATCATCCAGTCGTTGAGCTGGGCGACCTATGAAGCGGTCACGTTCGATGCGACCCGCCGGACAAGTTTCGACTGGGGAACCTATCCGATCATGCGGTTTCGCGACGTGCCGGGCGCGATCGACGTCCATGTCATGGACCGCCCCGGTCTTCCCTTCCTGGGCGCTGGCGAAACCTCGCAAGGGCCGACATCCGCCGCACTCGCCAATGCAGTCGCCGATGCCACCGGCGTAAGGCTGCGCGACATGCCGTTGACCCCGGAGGTGGTCAAGGCCGCAATCGGTCTGATCGGCTAGGCGCGGCGATGCTCGCCGCCGCGAAGCTCCTGTTCGAGCGCGCCCACGAAGGCGCGGACTTTGGCAGGGACCAGACGCGCGGTTGGATAGACCGCCCAGATCGCCAACGGCTCGGGCTCGGCATCTTCAAGCCGGATCGGCTCGATAACTCCCGCGCGCAGATCGTCCTCGACGTTCCAGCCCGAGAGATTGGCGATGCCGAGCCCGCCGATACAGGCCTGGTGCAGGGCTTCGATGGAACTCGCCGTGAAGCGACCGCCGACCTTCTGGCGCACCGTCTTGCCGTTCCTGACGAAGACCCAGTGCGATCCGCCAGTGCCGAGCAGGCAGGCGTGATCGACCAGATCGGCCAGGACGCGGGGTTTGCCGTGCCGCGCGATATAGGCAGGGGCAGCGCAAAGCCGTCGGGGATTGTCGGCAAGGCGGCGGGCGACGAGGTGATTGTCGCGCAATTTCGCGATCCGCACCGCGACATCGATTCCCTGCGCCACGATGTCGACCTGATCGTCGGTCAGCAGCAGATCGACGCCAAGGTCCGGGTTGGCGGCCATGAACCGGGCGATCATCGGGGCGACAACCTTGCGGCCGAACGCCGCCGACGCTGTAACGCGCAACTGGCCCGAAACACCGGCCCCGGCCGGGCGCAGGGCCGCAAGGGCACTGGCCTGTTCATCGAGCATCGCCTGCGCATGCGGCAGGAAGGCTTCGCCTTCAGCGGTTGGCGAGAGCGCACGCGTTGTCCGCTGTACCAGCCGGACGCCCAGCTCTGTCTCGAGCGCGGCCAATCGCCGGGATGCCGCCATGGCGTTGAGCCCCAGCCGCCGCGCAGCGGCTGCCAGACTCCCGCTACGGACGGCTTCGGCGAAAACCGCCAGATCCTGAAGGTTCATTGTATCGTTATCCGTTATGCTGACATAACTGAGCAGGTCACTACACCGATCAGGGATATTATTCCATATTCGCGGCCATCACAGTCGTCCAGTCGAAGGCAGTGCTCCTGAAGCGCGGCCGACATGGGCACTTCCATGAGGATACTCAGATGAGAAGTACCACCATCGAACAGGCTGAGGCGGCCGCCCCGACGATCGGACGCGGCCTTACCTTCGCCATGGCAGCCGCAGCAGGGCTTGCCGTCGCCAACATCTATTACAACCAGCCGATGCTCGGGATCATGGAAAGGGACGTGCCGGGCGGTATCGTCGGTCTCGTCCCGACCGCGACCCAGCTTGGCTATGCCATCGGGCTGTTCGCTCTCGTGCCGCTGGGCGACCTGATCGAGCGGCGTCGGCTGATCCTGATCCAGTTTCTGGTTCTGGGACTCGCGCTGGTCGGGGCCGCGCTGGCGCCGACCGCGCCGCTTTTGCTGGCCGCTTCGCTGCTGCTCGGTGTCGCCTCGACAGTGGCGCAGCAGATCGTGCCGTTCGCAGCGCATCTGGCCGCGCCGGAAAAGCGCGGCGCGACCGTCGGAACCGTTATGTCCGGCGTGTTGTGCGGCATCCTGCTCAGCCGGACGCTGGCAGGGTTCGTTGCCGCGCATGAAGGGTGGCGCGCCATGTTCTGGCTGGGCGTGCCGCTGGCTCTGGGCGCGGGCGCGATCATGGCGGCATCGCTGCCCAAGAGCCACCCGGACACGCATCACAGCTATGGAAGCCTGATGGTTTCGCTCGTGCATCTGTGGCGGGAGTTCGGCGAGCTTCGCCTGGCCGCCGTTACGCAGGCGTTGCTGTTCGGCGCCTTCACGGCCTTCTGGACGATCCTGGCGCTCCATCTGCAGGAGCCGCAGTTCGGGCAGGGGGCGGAGGTCGCCGGCCTGTTTGGCATCGTGGGCGCTGTTGGCATCCTCGCTGCGCCGGTCGCCGGACGCTATGCCGACAAGCGCGGGCCGCGCAAGGTCATTCTGGCAGGAACGCTCCTGATGGTCGTGTCCTGGGCGATCTTCGGGCTGTGGGCGTCGATCATCGGCCTGGTGGTCGGATGCATCCTGCTCGATTTCGCGGTGCAGAGCGTTCTCGTCTCCAACCAGCACATCGTCTATGCGCTGCGGCCCGAGGCGCGGGCCCGTCTGAACACGATCTTCATGGGGGCGATGTTCCTTGGCGGCGCTGGCGGCGCGGCGGCGGCCACTGCGGCCTGGGGGGCGGGCGGCTGGACCGCAGTCTCGATCCTGGGCATCGGTTTCGCGACGGCTGCCGCAGGATTGCAGTTTGCGAATGCCTGCAAGGCTCGGTGACAGGGCCCAGGCGGCGTGGACAAATTCCACTTTGCCCACGCCGCCTAGATGCTGATCATGCCTCTGCGCACGGCGAGTGTAACGGCATGGGTGCGGTCGGAAACGCCGAGCTTGGCGAAAATCGATTTCATATAGCCCTTGATCGTGTCTTCGGAGAGCGCGAGGCCGCTCGCGATGTGCCGGTTCGACTTTCCTGCTGCGGCCATAGTCAACACCTCGCACTCCCGCTCGGTCAATCGGTCGCTATCGAGATGCCAGGCGATCTCGCGCGCGATGGCGATGTTCAGGTGCTTGCCGCCGCTGCGCACCGATCGGATGGCATGGATCAATTCGGTCAGGACGCCGTCCTTCAGCAGATAGCCAGCAGCGCCGAGTTGAAGGGCGCGTACTGCCTGTGCGTCACCGGAAAAGGTCGTCAGCACCAGCACCATGGCATCCGGAAACTCGGCCTTCACGCGTTCGAGGACCTGTAGTCCGTCGATGCCGGGCATTTGCAGGTCCAGCAGCATCACGTCCGGCCGCAACCTGCGATAGGCTTCGATTGCATCCAGACCGTTATCGGCCTCGGCCACGACCCTCATATCCGGCTGGGTCGATATGATCGCATTGACGCCTTCTCGCAGCAACTGATGATCATCGACCGTCAGAATTCGCGTGATGCGGGATGTTGCATCTTCCTGTGTGGCGTTTTCGGGCAGAGTCATGGTGCGTGTCCAAATGGTAGTGGTCATTTACGTCGCTGAGGCAAGGCTTTGGCGAAGCCGGCATCAGCCTGTTTCCGCATTGGTTGGGTGGGGATTGTGCAAATCTGGTGCGCCATCGACAAGCCATGCATGCGTGGGACTTGTCACCATCCGGCTGATGCGTATTGATATTGAATACCAATCCCAAGGCAGTTGCAAGCGAATGGCGGGCCCGCTCCGGGGCGAGTGCGACGGAAGGGCCTGGAATGACCATGGCAGACTGGATTTCTGCTCCAAAGCTGCGGAGCCGGGCGCGAACGACCGCCTTGTGCCTGTGCCTCGCAATCATCAGCGGTGTGTCGGTGACGCGATCGAACGCGTCATCGGTGCTTTCTGCGGCTTCCGGCGCTCCCGATCATTTCCAGGGCCGCAGTTGGACCGAGAAAGACGGTGCGCCACGTGGTATCGTATCCGTCGCGCAAACTCCCGATGGCTATCTCTGGCTTGCCACGGCCGATGGGCTGTTCCGCTTCGACGGCATCGCATTCGAGGAAATCCGGCCGCCTCAGGGCTCGGCAATGGCTGCGGCGCTTCCGCAGGTTCTGCTGGTAAGCCGCGAGGGCGAGCTTTGGATCGGCTATAGCCGCAGCGCCGGCGTCGCGGTCTATCGCAACGGCCATCTCGTCGATACCGGTCTTCCAGACCCGCCCACGATGATCAACAATCTCGTCCAGGGCGCGGACGGCACGATCTGGGGCGAGTGGGGCGGTCTTTCGCGGCGCCTGTGGCGCTATCGCAACGGGAGATGGTCCCAGGTCGGCGAAGGTCTGCATCTCCCGCCCGGCTATACGCTGGGTCTGGTCGCGACGCGGGATGGCAGCTTGTGGGTTCCCGTTCTGGCGCCCGACCAGCGATCAGCGGGAATTGCGCGGCTTTCGCCCGGAAGCAGCCGCTTCGCCTGGCTTGGAGGCGGGTATCAGATGCCCCGCCTCTCCCGGGCAAGAGACGGCGCCCTTTGGCTCGTCGATCGCGACGAATTGATGCTGTTTCGCGACAGTGCCCAGCGTCCGCCCGACCGGCCCATCCATTTCAAGCTGCCAGTCAGCCTGCGGCGGGCGACGCTGACGTTCGACCCTTTGGGAGACATCTGGGGCAGCACGCGTGCGGGCGAGACTTTCATGGTGCCTGCCGCCGCACTGAAGGGTGGCGATCCACGCCCGGAGATCAGAATGATCGACAAGTCGGACTGGATCGGGAAATCGGGACCGCCGCTGCTGATTGACAGGGATGGGGCCATCTGGTCGGGCCGCGAGGGCGAACTCACCCGTTTCCGTTACGCCGATGTTGGCATGGACCCTGCCATCGCGTCCGACAGCACGCGCGGAATCCGGCTGGCCAGCGGCACGGACGGTGTGATCTATGTCGTTTCGAATCAAATGCTTTATCGGATAAAGCCGGGGGGAATGGCCCATCCGGCCCTGCCAATAGGCAATCCTTCGGCGATATGCGGTGGCCGCGACGGCTCCGTCTGGATTCTCGATGATCACGTCGCGCGACAATGGAAACCGGCTGGCACTGGCCGGCGCTTGGCCGATCTGCCCACCTTCATTTCCCGATGTGCCGAGGACCGCCTGTCCCGGCTTTGGGTCAGAGGGTATGACGGATCGACATGGTGGCACGACAAGCGCGGTTGGCACCTTCTCAAAGGGTATGAGGGCGCTTCGGGAACCAGCGTGGGGCAGGGCGTGGTGGCCAATGCGGCGGGCGACATTGCCATCAGCACCGACACGCCCGGATTGGGGGTCGTCGAAGGGAGCGACATCCGCCGGTATGATTTTCGCGCGCTCGGCATCGACGAGATCACCATGGTCAGCCCTGCGCTGCGAGGATTTCTCGTTGCCGGGAGACGGGGCTTGCTGCGCGTCCGCGATGGCAAGGTCCGCAAGCTCGACGCACGTCTCTATCCCTGGACCGCGCGGCTGAGCGGCGTCGTCCAGACTCCGCGCGGCGAGACCTGGCTGAGGGTGCCCACGGGCATCGCCAGAGTGTCGAGCGCGCAGCTCGACAAGGCCTTCGATCATCCCGGCTTCCCGCTCGACTTGCGCATCTTCGACCAGCGCGACGGGCTTGTGGGGGGACCGGCCATGTTCGGTTTTCCGACCAGAACGATGGCCGTCGATGGCGGCGGTCGAATATGGGCCGTCACCGCACGCGGTCTTGCGATGATCGATCCGGCCAACCTGCACAGCGGACATCATCCGATAAGCGTGGCGATCAGAAGTGCGGAAACGCACCCGGGCCTGGTTCGCGATCCGGTATCCCTGACACTCCCCCCCGGCACGACCACAGTTCGGTTCACCTTCGCGGCGATGGGGCTGGCCGATCCGGAACGTGTCCGCATTCTTTACCGCCTCGAAGGCCTCGAAACCCAGTGGACCGATCCGGGCATCCGCCGCGCGACCACGTATACGAACCTGTCGCCCGGCAGATATCGTTTCGAGGTGATCGCCGCGAACCAGGAGGGAGAATGGAACCGCAAGGGCGCCACCGTCGACCTGGTGATCAAGCCGACGTTCTTCCAGGACTGGCCGTTCAAGGTCATGTGCGCGGCGACCATACTGGTGCTGCTGTGGGGCGCCTACCAGTTGCGCCTGAGGACGCTTGCCGCCCGGATACAGGCGCGCCTTGCCGATCGGCATGACGAGCGGGAGCGGATTGCCCGCGAACTGCACGATACGCTCGCCCAGTCCGTGCAGGCCTTGATCCTGCGGGTGCATCTGGCCTCGAGGGGACTCCCGCCCGAAAACCCGGTCCGCAAGGACCTGGAGAAAACGCTCGAACAGGCCCAGAAGGTACTCCGCGAGGCGAGAGAGCGTATTCGTGATCTTCGGTCATTGTCGGTGCCCGACACGCTCGAGCCGGCGATCACACGAGCCGGCGTGGAGCGGGGGTTCGTTCCGGGCGCCAGTCTCCTCGTCGCCACCTGCGGCGAGCCGCGCCCTCTTCACCCGTCCGCAGCGACCGAGATCGTGCGGATCGCGGAAGAAGCGCTGTTCAATATCGCACAGCATGCGCAGGCAAGCCGGGTGGAGATAGATATCGAGTACCGTCCCAACAGCATTCAGATCATCTTCAGGGACGATGGGGTCGGCATAAGTCCGGAAATCCTGCGGACGGGGAAGCGAGAGGGGCATTACGGGCTGGTCGGGATGCGCGAACGGGCAGCACGTCTCCATGGTGACATGATGTTCGACAAGGGCGCGGGAGGCGGGGCGGAAGTCATCCTGATTCTCCCGGCCTCGACCGCCTATGACCGTCACCGGTGTCGCTGGCGGTGGAATCCTTTCCGACGATAGCGGTGCCTGATCGGCGAGGATGAAGCGCATAACGAGGCGGGCAGCCTGTCCCGGCCCGAAAAGCAGAAAATCGCCGGTTTGCGCCCCCTGGCGCAGGAGCATCTTGTCTAACGCCACCTGACCGGGTTCCCAGCCCGACAGGGCCTCGATTGCTTCGTTGTCGGTGCCAGGATGTGTCTTTCCGCATGCTTTGATAATGCGGCGTGATTTGGTATCAGTGTTGCGTTATATGCAACGGTGAACCATGGACCTGCTCGCATCGATGAAAGCGTTTGTCGCGGTGACCGACGAGGGCGGTTTCGCTCCGGCGGCCCGGAAGCTGGGCATGGCGACATCCTCGCTCACACGGCAGGTCGACGCGCTTGAAGCCCATCTCTCGACCCTCCTCCTCAACCGTTCGACGCGCAGCGTGACACTGACGCCGGCGGGCGAGGACTATCACCTCCAGGCGGTTCGCATTCTCGCCGATGTCGAGGAGGCCAATCGCAGCATCGCCGAGCGCGGGGGACAGCCACGCGGCTTGCTGCGCGTGAGCCTGCCCGTGGCCTTCGCCCGGCTTCATGTCGCGCCGATCGTCGCCGATTTCCTGCGCGCCTATCCGGAGATCGAGCTGGAACTGGTGATGACCGACCAGATCGTCAATCTCGTGGAGGACAGGATCGATGTCGCGATCCGGCTTGGCAGTCTCGACTCTTCCAGCCTCGTGGCGCGGCGTCTCGCGCCGCACAGGCGCATCGTGTGCGCGACCCCGGATTATCTTGCCGAATATGGCGAGCCGCGTGTACCGAGCGACCTCGCCCGTCACAATTGCCTGACATTTTCCTACGCCAGCGGTGACAGGATCTGGCGCTTCGAACGCGCGGGCAAGACCGAGCAGGTCAGGGTCCGGGGTTCGGTTCGGGCCAACAATTCCGAGACGCTGCGCGAAGTTGCCCTTCAGGGGCTTGGATTGCTGCTCATGCCGACATGGCTGATCGGCGAGGACATCAGCGCGGGCAGGTTTCGTGCAGTGCTTGCCGAGTGGACGCCGCAGGTCGGGAAGGGAGGCGTCAATCAATCCGATGCCGGCATCCATGCGATATTTCTCGCCGATCACCGCAAATCGCCGAAATTGCGTGCCTTCGTCGACTTCCTGGAAACGCGTTTCGGTTCGCCTCCCTATTGGGATCGTCACGTGCCCGCCTGACCGGAGGCTTCCGGAACTCGGACCACAAGGCAATCATCGTTGCGCAATCCGCAACGATGATCACCGACATCAAGGGATTATCGAGATCCGTGGACCCGCCCATATCGCGTTCCACTCAAAGGGCGCCCAGTCGCGCCCAGGTGGAGAAGTGTGATGAAACCCGACCTGTTCACTCCGCTTGCCCTGGGCGAGCTCCAAATTCCCAACCGCATCGTGATGGCGCCCCTGACCCGTTCGCGTGCGGGCGAAGGCAATGTCCCGACCGCGATGAACGTCGACTATTATCGCCAGCGCGCGACCGCCGGCCTCATCATCACCGAGGCGACCCAGATTTCGCAGCAGGGCCAAGGCTATGCCTGGACGCCGGGCATCCACACCTCTGCGCAGATCGCCGGTTGGTCGAAGGTCGCGCAAGCGGTTCATGGCGCAGGCGGTCGGATCTTCATGCAGCTCTGGCATGTGGGGCGGGTCTCACATCCCAGCTTCCAACCCGGTGGTGCTCTGCCGGTCGCTCCCACCGCGATGGCCGTGCCTGGCAAGACCTTCATCATTGCCGGGGACGGCAGTGGCACCTGGGCGGACGTCCCGGTCCCCCGGGAACTCGATGTCGCGGGTATCAAGGCGATTGTTGCCGACTATGCGCAGGCCGCGCGTAACGCGATCCTTGCCGGAATGGACGGTGTCGAGATCCATGCCGCGAACGGTTATCTGATCGACCAGTTCATCAACAGCGCGAGCAACCTGCGGACCGACGACTATGGCGGCAGCATCGAGAACCGTGTGCGGCTTCTCCTGGAGGTCGTGGATGCCGTGGTCGCCGCCGTCGGCGCCAGCCGCGTCGCGGTGCGACTGACCCCCATGGGGCGGTTCATGGGCATGGGGGACGACACGCCCGAGGAAACATTCGGCTATATCGCCGCCGCGCTCGATCGTGTCGGGCTGGCCTATCTTCACATCGTTGAGCCATCGACGCTCGGGATTGAGACTGACAGTGACTATGACCCGCGCTGGGACGCGATCGTGCATCTCATCCGGGGCCAGTTCCACGGCACGATGATGCTCGCCGGCGGCTATGACCAGGCGAAGGCGGAAAAGGCTCTGGCCGACGGCCGCGGCGACGTCATCGCCTTCGGCAAGCTCTTCATTGCGAATCCCGATTTGCCGGAGCGTTTCAGGCGGGCCGCCACGCTGAACGAGCCCGATCGCGCGAGTTTCTTCGGCGGGAGCGCGCAGGGCTATGTGGACTACCCCGCACTCGACGCGGAAGGAGCCGGAGCCTGAATGGAGTGCCCCACCCGGATCGCCCATTCAGGGTGGGGCTGCTTCACCTTTCGTCACAATCCACCAAAAAGCCGCAGCCCCGGCCAAGCAGCGGATGCGCCGATCAGGCAGTCTCGGCCCGCATTCTGGCCATAGTGGCAACCCCTTGTTGGAATCGGATCGCGCCATGATCTCACTTGTGAATCACACCCTTAAGGCCAATGGTATCAGGCAGAATTTCATTGATGCGGGCCAGGGCGCACCGGTCGTGCTGCTGCACGGCTTCCCGGAAACCAATTTCGCATGGCGGCACCAGATTCCGGTTCTCGGCGAGCTCTATCGGATCATCGCACCCGATCTTCGCGGATATGGCGAGACCGAAAAGCCGGCATCGGGCTATGACAAGCGTACCATGGCGAAGGATCTCGCCGAACTGCTCGATGCCTTGGGCATCAGGCGGATCGCTCTTGTCGGGCATGATCGCGGCGCGCGCGTCGCGACGCGTTTTGCCAAGGACTATCCTGATCGCGTCGACCGTCTCGTCGTGATGGATAATGTGCCCACGCGCATTGTCGCACGGGAGATCAATGCGGAAATCGCCAAGGCCTACTGGTTCTTCCTGTTCCATCTCGTTCCAGACCTGCCCGAGGCGCTGATCTCGGGCAAGGAGGAGCAATGGCTGCGCTGGTTCTTCTCCGACTGGGCCTATGACCCTTCCGCTATCTCGGGCGACGCATTCGACACTTATGTACGGGCTTATCGGGCCCCCGGTGCGGTGCGCGGCGCAATGGCAGACTATCGCGCCAATGCCGAAGATGTGGCGCAGGACAAGGCCGACGCCAACGTCAAGATCGCCTGTCCGACCCTGGCGCTGTGGGGAGCGGATTTCGGTGCGGTCGGCAAGATGTTCGACATGCCCAGGGTCTGGGCGGAAATGGCGGACAATTTGCGCGCGGTCCCGATCGAGCGGTGCGGTCATCTCCCGCACGAGGAGCGCCCCGAAGCAGTCAATGCCCTGCTCCTCGAATTTCTTCAGGGCTGGCAGGGGTAAGCGGGGTATCGCTTCACGATTCGGCTGCATCCATGGCTGGCATCGGGAGAGGAAATCCCATGAAAATCCTCTCCGACCGGCTCGATATCGCGGATTGACTTTTCACTCTTCCCGAGGCCGGGTATCAGCCCTGCTGCGTCCCTGATCTTAACTGCGGCGAGCCACCGTTCTTTGTTCAAGGCATCGCACGGCGTGCCCGAGTGCGGCCAGAGGACCAAACTTCAAGGCAGTGCGCCAGGCACAGACATCCCTCGATGTGCCTGCGCACCCGTGACAGTCCATGGAAAGGAAGTACAGATGAAGCTTGCCCGGGTGGGCGCCGCTGGCGCCGAACGTCCCGCGATCGTCGGTCTTGATGGCCGGGTGCGCGACCTTTCGGCGCATGTGGCCGAGATCGACGGGCGGCTTCTTGCAGCCGAGCGTCTCGCCCGGATCTCTGCGATCGATCCCGCGACGCTGCCGGTCGTTGAAGGTCCGGTCCGCTTCGGGCCACCGATTGCGCGGCCCGGCAAGATTATTTGCATTGGCCTCAACTATACCGACCATGCCGCGGAAGTCGGTCTCGATGTTCCCACCGAGCCGACGATCTTCATGAAGGGGTGCGTTCCCACCGGCGCCAATGATCCGGTTCGTCTTCCACGCGATGCGGAGAAAGGGGACTGGGAAGTCGAGCTCGGCATCATCATCGGGCGCGATGGCCTCTATATCGACGAGGACGATGCTCTCGCCCATGTCGGCGGCTACTGCGTGCTCAATGACGTGTCCGAGCGGTCCTACCAGATGGAACATGGCGGCCAGTGGACCAAGGGCAAGAGCTTTCCGGGCTTTGCGCCCATCGGCCCCTGGCTGGTGACGCCCGACGAGATTGCCGATCCGGGCAATCTGTCGATATGGCTCGAGGTGAACGGCCACCGCTATCAGAACGGCACGACCCGCAACCTGGTGTTCAGCGTCGCGCAGATGGTGAGCTATGTCTCGCGCTTCTATGCGCTCGAGGCGGGCGATCTCATCGCCACCGGGACACCGGCAGGCGTGGGGCTTGGCCAGAAGCCGCCCGTTTTCCTGAAGGCTGGCGACGTGATGAAGCTCGGTATCGATGGTCTGGGTGTGCAGGAACAGAAGGTTATCGCCTGGGGCGACTGACCGGCTGCCCGTGGTGTGATGGCTTCATCGGCACGGCGGGCCATTTCCTCTCATCCCTGCGCGTCAACGATAGGCCACCCGTGCCGGAACGACGATGCGAACTTCGGTCCCGCCGGGGTCGCCATCGCTGATGTCGAGCGATGCGCCCAGCCTCTGCCCGCGTTCCTTCATCCCGATGAGCCCATAGTGGCCGTCCTTTCTGCCTGCGGCGCGCACCGCCGGATCGATCCCTATACCGTCGTCCGCGATTGTCACGGTGACATTGTCGCGGCCGTGATCGAGCTCGATGGTGACTTTGTTCGCCTGTGCATGGCGCAGCGCGTTGGAGAGGGCCTCGCCGGCAATGCGCGCGATATCGTCGGCGACAGGCGCACAGACCGGCCGGGGAACACCGCTCTGTTTGAGCGACCACCGAAGCTGGCTATCGAGCGTCGCCCGCGCGATGTTCGAGAGAAGCGATGCCAGTTCGACCGGCTCGATTGCCTGGCGCAGCCAGCGGACGCGATCACGTCCTTCTTGCAGAACGTCGTCCGCCCGGTCGAGCGTCGCCTCGAAATCGGGGCGTATCGGATGTCCGGGGGGAAGGCGGTGGAGAAGCGACTGGAAACGCAGGACGAGGCCCTGAAAGCCCTGTAGCAGCGTATCGTGCAACTCCTGGGCGATATGTTCGCGAACGACGAGGCGGTCCTCGATCCGCTGGCGCGTGGCCTCGGTGGCGACGCGCATGCGCCACTGGACGAGTGCCCAGAGGGTGACGGCGACGATGAGCCCGACCGCTCCCTTGAACCACCATGTCTGCCAGAAATAGGGTTCGATCGTCACGCTCATGCTCGCTCCCGTGGTGTTCCACACGCCGTCCGGATTGGCGGCGATGACGCGGAACCGGAAGGTGCCGGGACCAAGCGCGGTGTAGGAGGCCTGTCGCTTGTTGCCGGCATCGACCCAGTCCCCGTCTACACCGTCCAGCCTGTAGCGATAACGGTTGGCAGCAGGGCTGGTCAGGCTGAGGGCCACATAGTCGAACTGCACGCGCGAGGTGCCGGCCGGTAGCGTCACGGCCCCTTGCAGATAGGTGGTCCCATTGGCTTCCATGCCGCGAATGACGACAGGCGGCGCGACGGGATTGCGGACGATGCGGGCGGGGTCGACGCGCACGATCCCCCGGTTCGTCACGAACATCGGGTTGCCATCCGCACCCGTCGCCGCATCGTTGGAGACATAGGAGAAGCTGCGGCTGTTGAGCCCCAGCCGCGCGCCGATCACCTGGTGCGGGATGGGTAGCGTCGGATTGGCAAGCGCCTTCTCGAAGTCGGTCCGGGTGATGCGGAAGATCCCTTCGCTGCCGATCAGCCACACATCGGTCCGGTCAATCGCAATGCCGCTGATCCCGCTCAGCCAGGGATTATAGCGCGCCTCGAGCGCAACGAACCGCTTGCCGTCATAGCGGGCAAGCCCCTTTTCGCCGCCCAGATACAGAAATCCACCGATCGGCCTCAGCAGCCGGACAAAGCCGATCGCGATCTGGTCGCCTTCCCACAAGGTCCGGACCGAGCCCGGCCGCGCATGTTCCACCGCGCGCATCGGCTGGTTGAGATAGAAGCCGTCCCGGCCATCGCTCACCATGATCTGGCCGTCCGGCCAGCCGGGCTGCAATGTCCATTTGCCATGATCGAGCGCGAACACACCGTCGCCGGGCACCGAAATCAGGGCGCGCCCCGTCCGGTCGATGGCGCAATCGGTTGCCGCATTGATGCCGGGAGGACCGGCATAGCGCGACCAGACGCCACCCTTGCGCAAAAGGGGCTTGTGCAGGCCGATGGCGAGCAGGAGATCGGGCGGCCCCGCGCACAGGGCGCTGACATAGAGTTCCTTGAGGATCATCTCGGGAGGTCGCCGGGAAAGCCGGTAGACGCCAGCATCGGTCGCCACGAAAACCGGGGCGCCGGGCCCGTTTCCGGGCATGAAGCCGGTCGTGGGTGCTCCCTTGAGCCCGAGCGGGAATATCGGCGAACGGATATAGCTGACCAGCCCGTCGGTGCCGCCGCCCCAGATCGTGCCTTCGCGGTCGCGATACAGGACGCGCGAGCGAACGGGGATGACATCGCGGCCACCGGCCATCGATTTGAGGTTGGGCAGGCGGATGATGCCTTCCTGATGCCCCGCCATCCAGGCAAGGCCGTCCTCGAACAACAGCGAGCGGCGTCCCGCGCCGCCTGCGCTCGGCCCGTTCGATGAAAAGGGGCGCAAGGTTCTGGGCGGGGTCAGGCGCTGCAACCCCCTGGCGCTGACGAGCCAGAGGATGCCCTGCTCGTCCTCGGCGAAAGCCGTCGCGAACCCCACCTGTTCAGGGATCTTCTCCGGGCGGGGGGCACCGGGGGCGAGCCGCAATATGCTTTTGAACTGGGCGATCCACAACGTGCCGTCGCGCGCTTCATAGAGGCTCTGGATAGGCTCCGGCTCAAGCCAGTCCTTCGCGCTGTGGCTGGTCCAGCGCCCTTTATGCCAGTGGCGCAGTTCGCTGCCGTTGCTGCCGTTGACGCTCACCCAGACGTCGCCGGCACGTGAAACGATCACGTCCCAAACCGAGCCGCGTGGCCGGGCCTGGGCATTGACGTCCTCAAGGCGCCCATCGCGATAGACACCCACCCCGCCAAAGTCATAGCCGACCCACAAGGCCCCGTCGGGCGCTGCCGCGAGCGCGGTGATCTGGTTCGATCGCCAGCGATCATAGGTTGCGGGCTCTATCTTCTCGAACGTGAGGCCGTCGAACCGGTAGAGCCCGTTGGACGTGCCGAGCCACAGGAAACCGTCGCGGGTTTGTGCGATCGCGCGAATATCGGGTGGCGCACCTTCCTCGATGTCCCAGTGCTGATGGCTATATCCCTTGACCTGTTGTGATTGTGCCCGGGGCGGACACACAAGCACCAGGAAAAGCGCACAGAGGAGCACAAGACATTGCAGTCCGCGAGGCAATCGATTGCGGTGGAACGCTCCGGTCGTTCCGGTCCAGGCCGATTTCAGATGCATTGAGAATGCCCAAGTCTGGCTGGCACCGTTCCCCCCTGTTTTCGTCTCACCTTGAGAGCCCGGCCCAAAAGTCCTGCGGGTCGGGCTCTGGGATGTGGATGCGTGGACATGGCGCCACGCTCCGTTCGACCTTATAGGGACCGGCCCATCCTGAACCACAATTTTCAGTTCGCGACGACACTGCGGAATTCGGGGGGCGGGCGCGACACGTTCAGGCCTGCCTTGGCAAGGCGGCTGCGGGATGACGAACGCAGGCGGTCGTGCCCAGCAGGACCACCAGCCCGGAGACGAAGAGGGGCAGGGCGAGGCCACAGGCTACCACCATCCATGCGCCCAGTGCGGCGCCCAGCAGGATCGCCACCACCGCCGCGATGCGACGCGCGAGGTTCGGGTTCGACCCGCCAGCCAGGCTGGAATCGGCGGCAATGCCGGTGATCGTCAGGGTCAGCACGGTGGTGGTGAGGTCGGGAACCTTGAGCTGGCGGATCGTCGCATTGCGGAATCCCATTGCCACCGCCGTCAGCCCGATGATCGCGAACAGCGCCCAGCGCGGCGTGGAACCGGCCGGATCGTAATCGAGCGCGATCACCGCCGCCGTCCACAGGAGCACGGTCTCGACGATGGCGGCGACCATCAACCAGTGCCTGAGCGGCCTTTTGCCATAGGCAAGGCCCGTCCGCCCGGCAATCAAAGCACCGCCAATGAAGGTTGCCAGCGCGACAAGGTTCGGCTCGACACTGAACCCCGGCGTCCTGGCAAGACCGAAACCCAGGAACACGATGTTGCCGGTCATGTTGGCCGAAAAGGTCTTGGCCAGGCCCAGCACGCTCACCGCGTCGATCAGACCGGTCGTGACCGAGAGCAGGATCAGGAGACCCGGCAGCGGCGAGCCCGTGGGCGCCTTGGTGGGGGGGGAACTTGCCATGCGCTGGCCCTCCTTTTTCCTAGAAACGAAAATTGGCTTCGGTGCCGATCATCCGGATCGTCTTCGCGGGGCCGGTCTCCCTGATGAATCCGCCCGGCGCGAACACCGAGAAGGATGTCGACAGTTCGAGTTCGGCACTCGCCTGCCAGGCCAGCGTCACTTCCGCTTCCTTGCCGATGAACCGGGCCCGGCTGTCTCCGGCTGCGCGAAGCAGGTTGCCCGGAATATCATAGACGCCGTCTGCGGTCGTGTAACGCCAATAGGCCATGCCCGCGAGGCTGGCGGAAACCTTTCGGCTGATGGGCGCGCTGAGACGGGGGTTGAGGCTGATGATGTTGGTCGGGCCGACCGGCGATAACTCGCCGAAATACTTGCCCTTGGGGAACATGGCGTTGAAGGTGCCGAGCGTGCCGTCGCCCTTGTGGGTATCGCCGCTCACGATGTTGAACCGCATGGTCGCATCGGGCGACAGGGGCAGCCCCGTCAGTGTGCGGCCGACTTCGGTGCCCAGCGTCCAGGCACGGATGCGCTGTCCTGCGAAATTCCCGAACTGGGCGGCTGCCTCGACATTCCAGTGCCAGCCGCGTGATGCGCCATAATAGCGTGCGCCGATCGTGTGGCGCTCCTCACGTCCGGGCACCCCGCCGAAATGCGCGGTGCGATTGCGAAAGCCGAGATAATAGAGGTCGAGCCGGGGAATTGAGCCATAGGCGCCCCATAGCGCCCTGGTGGACGAGGTCTTGTCGTCGAAACTGCCGGGGCCGGGCGTCACGGGTTTGACCGCGAACAGGTTGACCTTCGCCTTGCCCAGCCGCACGATGGCGCGCACGCCGTCGAACGCCAGCGGGACATTGGGGCCATAGCGCGTGCCGACCAGACGTTCGGTGCCCAGCGAGAGCATCTGGCGGCCCGCGCGCACCGTCACCGGGCCAAGGTCCGCCTCGCCGAATGCCTGAAGCATGTCCACGCGGGTCTGGTCGATCGGGCTCGCGGACGGGGCCACGCCCACGGCATAGGCGATGATCGGCTGGGTGAAAGCGCGGAAATGGCCCACGTGCAGGTCGGCATAGGGAAGCGCGCGCAGCCACAGATAGCTGTCGTCCGGCGCATCGGCGCCACCCCAGAGATTATTCTCGTAATTCTCGTTGCGCGCCCGCACCTCGATGCCGGTCGACAGCCAGGCATCGTCGCTGATCGGAATATATTTGAACTGTCCGGTCCAGTGGTGGGCGCGCTTGTCTTCGTCGGACAGATCGGACCAGTCTTCGTCATACCGCGTGATGCTCAGCGTGGGGGCCTGCCAGGCCTCATGCGTCTGCGCGGCGGCGGCGGTGGGCAGAAGAAGGGCGAGCAGGCAAAAGGCAGCAAGCCTAGCCACGCCGCTTCGCCTGTTCGGCGACCAGCGCCGCAAGGACGAAGCCGCCGATCAGGCCGACATGCTCGAAAAAGGCATTGGTCGCCATGAACCGTTCCTGCCCGGCGGGCATTCTCCAGAAGGCATTGGCGGTAAAGGCGGCCAGCAGCGTGAACACGCCCAGCATCCCGGCACCCAGCCAGACCAGCCGTCCCGACAGGATCAGTACCGGTCCGGTCAGCTCGATCGCGATGGTGAGCGCCGCCCACAATGCTGGCGGTCTCATCCCGAAATGGGCCTGCTCCACGACCGCGCCGGGCCAGTTTGCAAGCTTGACCACGCCGCCCAGCAGATAGGCGCCGACCAGAAACAGCCGCGCGATGAACCAGGTCGGCGGCCAGTCGAGAACGGCATCGACGAAACGTGGATCACGGGGGGCGGACATGGTCACTTCGCCACGCTGGAATGAATTTCCGCGATATAACCGCCGGGAAAACGGACTATCGCGCTCTGGCGGTCGCCGACCGTGACCGGCTGGACGAGCGTCTCGACCCCGGCGGCTGTCGCCCTCGCCAGCGTCGCGGCAAGATCCGGTACGTCATAGCCCGTCATGTCGCGGCCATAGGGCCAGGGAAGCTGGCCATCGGTGACGAACACGACCATCTTGCCATAGCCGCTATCGATTGCGACCCGGCGGATCGTCTTGTCAGGCTGGCCGATTTCCGCGCCCGAGGCGGACCTGTCGTCGGAAACGATCCTGCCATGCGCGAAGCCTGTCCAGTCGCGGATGAAGCTGTCGGATGCATCGCTTGTCAGGTAGATCCGGTTTTCCGGCACGGTGGCGAGCGGCGCATAGTTCGGCTTGGCGGTGTGCCAGTAGATCTGCATGTTGACCCCGCCGGGCCACTGGATCACCGAATCCCGGCCGATCGGATCGGGAAAGGTCGCGATGCGCCGGACAGCACCGTGTCTGACCGCAGAGGCGACGGCGGCATCAATGTCCGTCACCAGATAGCCGGTGCGCTCGTCGCCGAAGGGGTAGGGGATCGGGGTCTTGAAGCCGAAGACCGAGACCGTGCCCACCGGGGTCAGCGCGAGTTGCGACTTGGTCAGGCTTTTGGTGGGCGTGACCTGGAACTCGCCCTGTTTGCTGGTCGTGCCGCCGAAAGTGGCGACGAAGCTGGCAACGAAGGCGTCGAACCGGTCTTCAGGCACATAGACATGGGTCGTGTCATATTGCGGGCCGACCGAATAATCGGTCGTTGCCGCCTCGCGGGCCATGAGGGGCGAGGCGGCCGGCCCGGTGGCGACCAGTGCGGCAGCGATGAGAAAGGCGAAACGCTTCATGGGAAATCTCCTGATCCCGAATTCGCTCAGAGCCCGACCCAAAAGTCCTTCGGGTCGGTTTGGCGGGCCTTTTGCGCCACCACGGCGTCGGCTGTTCGCCACGATGCTTCCAGCATCGCTGGGCTCTCAGCCTCCTTGTGGTGACCCAAAATCCCTCGCCAAACCTCCGCCGCCCGACTTTTGGGTCGGGCTCTCAGACCGCCCAGCAGCCACAGCCGAGCGCGCCCCAGAATGTCTGGACATCGCGCGCGGGGACATTGGCGCCAAGCGCCGAGGCATGGTCGTGGCCATGGACCGCGCAGGCCGAATGGCAGGCGCAGGCGGCAGCCAGCCTGGCCTTTGCCTCCGGTGTCTTGTGATAACCGCCGAAGGTCGCGACCGGCGACCAGTCGGGCATCGGCCGGGGCAGGTCCGGCGCGAGCGGGGCATAGTCGCCTTCGCCGTGCACGGCCTTGCCGCCGAGCAGCGTCAGGATCGAGCGGATATGCACGATCTGGTCCTCGGGCACGCTGAAATAGTCGTCCGACAGAACCGCGAGATCGGCGAGTTGCCCGGCCTTGATCTGCCCTTTCTTGCCCACTTCGCTGGAGAACCAGGTGTTCTCATGCGTCCACATCGCCAGCGCCTTCTCGCGGCTCACGCGGTTGGCGCCGGGGTAGAGCCTGAGGCCGCCCATCGTCCGGCCGGTGACCAGCCAGGAGAGCGACACCCAGGGATTGTAGCTGGCGACCCGCGTGGCGTCGGTGCCGCCGCCCACCGGAATACCCGCCGCGATCATCTTTGTGATCGGCGGCGTACGCTCGGCGGCTTTGGCGCCATAGCGTTCGACGAAATACTCGCCCTGATAGGCCATGCGATGCTGCACCGCGATGCCTCCGCCCAGCGCGGCGATGCGGTCGATGTTGCGGTCGCTGATCGTCTCGGCATGGTCGAAGAACCAGTTGATGCCGGTCAGCGGGATATCGCGGTTCACTTTTTCGTACACGTCGAGCGCACGGCTGATGGTCTGGTCATAAGTGGCGTGCAGGCGCCATGGCCAGCGGTGTTCGGCCAGCAGGCGGATCACAGGTTCGAGGTCGCCTTCCATGCTGGGAGGCATGTCGGGGCGCGCGACGCGGAAATCCTCGAAATCGGCAGCGGAATAGACCAGCATTTCGCCGGCCCCATTGTGGCGATAGCTGTCGTCGCCCTGGCCGGGGCTGACCTGTTTCACCCAGCCGGCGAAATCGGCCAGTTCCTCTTTGGGCTTTTGCGTGAAAAGATTGTAGCTGATGCGGACGGTGAGCTGGCCGTCCTTGTGCAGCTTTTCGATGATCGCGTAATCGTCGGGATAGTTCTGGAAACCGCCGCCCGCGTCGATCACGCCCGTCACGCCCAGCGCGTTCACATCACGCATGAAATGGCGGGTCGAGTTGAGCTGATACTCCTCCGGGAGCTTCGGCCCCTTGGCGAGCGTGGAATAGAGGATCGTCGCGTTGGGCTGGGCCAGCAGCAGGCCGGTCGGGTTGCCTGCGGCATCGCGCACAATCTCGCCGCCGGGAGGGTTCGGTGTGTCCTTGCCATATCCCACCACCCGCAACGCGGCGGCGTTGAGCAGCGCGCGGTCGTAGAGATGGAGGATGAACACCGGCGTATCGGGGGCCACCGCGTTCAGTTCGGCAATCGTGGGCAGGCGCTTTTCGGCGAACTGGTGTTCGGTAAAGCCGCCCACCACGCGCACCCATTGCGGGGCGGGGGTACGGTCCACCTGTGTCTTGAGCATCGCCATTGCTTCGGACAGCGAGGGCACGCCGTCCCAGCGCAACTCCATGTTGAAATTCAGTCCGCCCCGGATGATGTGCATGTGGCTGTCGATCAGGCCGGGGATCACCCGATGGCCCTTGATATCGATCACGCTTGCTTCGGGCGCTGCCGCGCGCACCTCCGCCTCGCTGCCGACAGTGAGGAACCGGCCATCACGGATGGCGACCGCCTCGGCTTGCGGGTTGGCGCGATCGAGTGTCGTCACCTTGGCGTTGACGAGGATGACATCTGACTGGGGCATCGGGGTATTCCTTCCAAACCAGGGACATGGCGGGTAGGGCTGTCGCGGCGCGTGAGGCTTACGCCCGGTCCTCCGGCTGCTCCTTTGCCTTGACGGGCAGGCCGAGCACATGTTCGGCGCAATCGTTCCGCACGAACGAGGCGACTTCGTGGCCAGATGTCATCCGCTTGGCGATGGGCACGACCTGCTCGCCAAGCAGCATGCCGAGCAGGCCCAGCAGGGCAATCGCCGGAGGGGCTGGCGAGCGGACGCCAAGGAGGCTGTAGAGGAGGCCGACCAGCAAGCCGACAGCAATCGAGATCAGATAGGGCTTCATCGAAGGAACCTCCCCGGCGTCATGGATCAACTGCGCGCGAAGGCGAGCAGGTCGGCGTTGAACTTGTCCTGGTTGATCGTCGGAATGGCGTGGGTGCCGCCCTCGTAGATGGCCAGCGTCGCGTTCGGCACGATCGTGACAGCCTTCCTGGCCGTGATGTCGATCGGCACGACATGGTCGGAGTCGCCGTGGATGATCAGCGTGGGGACGTCGATCTTCTTGAGATCTTCGGTGAAATCGGTCTCCGAGAACTGCTGCACGCACTCATATTGCGCGTGCGCGCCGCCCGACATGCCCTGCTGCCAGAAGGCGAAACGCAGGCTTTCGTCCTTCGGATTGCCGATGTCCCAGCCGTAGAAGGTGTCCGGGAAGGACATGTAGAAGCCCGAGCGATTGTCGAGCACCGCCTTGCGGATGCCGTCGAACACCTCCTGGGGCACGCCGTCGGGATTGTTGGGGCCGACCTTCATCACCGGCGTCACCGCGCCGACTAGCACCACCCTGGCGACGCGGCCGGTGCCATGCCGGCCGATATAGCGGGCAACCTCGCCGCCACCGGTCGAATGGCCGACCAGGATCGCGTCCTTGAGGTCGAGCGCCTCGATCACCGCGGCCAGATCGTCGGCATAAGTGTCCATGTCATTGTTCTTCGACGGCTGGTCGGAGCGGCCATGACCGCGGCGGTCATGCGCGATCACGCGGAAGCCGTTGTTCGCGAGGAAGAGCATCTGCCCGTCCCAGGCATCGGCATTGAGCGGCCAGCCATGGGAGAAGACAAAGGGCTGGCCCTCACCATATTCGCGATAATAGATCCGGGTACCGTCCTTGGTGGAAACGAAGCTCATCGGGGATGTCCTTCTTGTCTTGGCGAAGCGGAGCGGGACCGGCGGCGCAGGGGGGGATCGGGACAGCTGCCGCCGGTCCCTGGGCGTCAGTGCGATCCTTCGGACGCACCGAACATCGACTTGGCGTAAGTGATGCCAAGGCCGTAGGCACCGCCGAACTGCTTGGCGATACCCGTGGTGGCGTCGTAGGTTTCGGTACGCGCCCAGTCGCGCTGCAACTCGAGCATATACTGGAGCGCGGTCATCGGCTTGGCGCCGAGCTGGATCATCCGCTGACAGGCGCGCTCATGCGCCTCGTCCGAGATGTCGCCGCAGGCATCCGCAATGAAATAGGCGTCGAAACCCTGGTCGATCGACGAAGCCACCGGGCCAACGATGCAGACGCTGGTCCACAGCCCGGCGAAAACGATGCGCTCCTTGCCGATGCGGTTGACCTCGGCAATCACGTTTGCGTCTTCCCAGGTGTTCATGCTCGTGCGGTCGATCAGCGCCTGGCCGGGGAATGCATCGGTGATTTCGTCATACATCGGGCCCGAGAAGCTCTTCTGGGCGACCGTGGTCAGGATCGCGGGCACGCCGAACGCCTTGGCGGCGCGGCTGACAAGCGCAGCATTGTTGCGCAGCAATTCCGGGGCGATCGACTTGGTTGCGAACGACATCTGCGATTGGAAGTCGATCAGGACAAGCATGTGGTCGGTGGGCGAAATCAGCGACTTGCCGGGCGTGGGCGTGGCGGTGATCGTCATGCGATAGCTCCTTGGGTGAAGCAGCGTCCGGCTGCCGGGAGGGAGGGTATGGCCGTTTGGGAATTCAGGTCAGTCGGATAAAGAGGAACATATCCTTCAGCATTCTGGAAAAGCAGGCAGCCGCAGGCCGCTGCGGCTCGCGGATGCGTTCCGGGCAGGGCTGCTGCCGTTCCTGTGCCGCAATGCTAGGTGTCCGCGCGGGGCCGGTCTTGGACGGGAATGATGCGACCGAGCATCTTCGATCGGAACCGGAACGGAAAACGACAGGGATCCGCGCGCTGGCTCGCACGGCAGACGGCAGGGTCTCCGGGGACGCAGCGCTCAGGTGCTGGAGTGGCCTTCAAGCTTCAGGCCATCATGAAACATGTCCCGGCACGGCCGGTCTTCCCTCCCGATCCGGGCGGTTCCATGGCCGGCATGATCGTGGATGGTGCCGGTGAAGCCGGCCGAGGAAGGCCGTGCCTGACGCTGCCCGGTCAGAGTTCTATCAGCCCCCGCCTGGCGGCAAGCGTAACGGCGTGTGTCCGGTCGGTCGCGCCCAGCTTGCTGAAAATCAGCTTCATATGGCCCTTGACCGTTTCCTCCGAGATGTAGAGCCGCGCGGCGATCTGCTTGTTCGAATTGCCCCAGGCGGCCAACTCGAGAACGGCCACCTCTCGTTCGGAAAGCGGTTCGTCGAGGACATGCATCGCGATGGCCGTCGCCACGGCCGCATCAAGATGCTTGCCTCCGTGGTGAATGGACCGGATGGCATCGAGCAGCTCGTTGCGCAGGCTGGCCTTCAGCAGATATCCCATGGCACCGGCGCGCAAGGCCTTGATGGCGCGACCGTCGCCGGAATAGGTTGTCAGCACCAATATCCTGGCGTCGGGCGCCTCGCTGCGGATTGCGGCAATGGCCTCGACCCCGGACATGTCCGCCATCTGCAAGTCCATGAGCACGACATCGGGCTTGAGACGGGCATAGGCCGCGATGGCTTCGGCTCCGCAATCCGCTTCTCCGACGATCCTAATATCGTCCTGCGTCGATATGACGGCGCGCAGCCCCTCTCGCAGCAGGGCATGGTCATCCACCACCAGCACGGAGATTGCTCGCGGCTGGTCGATCAGGGACGGGGAGTCGATTTGGTGGTATTTCATGTCCTGCTGCGGTCTGAGTTCGCTGCCTCATACATGATTGCGGTCCTGCGCGCACTTTTCTTTAGCCCGAAGGCTTGCCCAAGGCCCGCTCCAGCGCATCGGCCATTCGCGCGGCATCGCCATTGCGGATGTCAAAAAACCATTCCATTTCCGGCTGTCGGTCATGCCCGTCATGGCCCTCCACGGCCCTGAGCACGCCCTTCATCATCATCTCGGCGGTCAGCTCGACGAGGTTCGAAGGCAGTTCCCGCTCGGACCATGTCAGGAGGCATGCCGTCGAGCGGGCCCCCATCCGCAGTGCCGTCTGCATTGCGTTTGCGGTCAGTTCCCCGATGCTGTGCGGCAATGCTCCGGGGTCATCTCCCATCCCGATCAGCATCAGTGAGTTCGCCTTGATCGGAGCAGGGGTTGAGGACAGGATGAGTGTCTCGCCCATGGTTCCCTTGAAGATGCGGCCTTCCCGCAGCCGTCCCAGGGTGCCGTGCAGGGCCCGGTCTATCTGGTTTGCACCACCGGTCGGGCGATTGATCCCGTCCCGTTCGAACATTCCGACCACGAGCAGATCGACATCGCACCCCAGAACGTCGATCTTGGCAGCCTTGAAAGACACACCCTTGCGCGTACCGAGTGATCGCGCTTCGATATCTCCCATCGCTGTCCTCCTGACGGGCGCCCCTGACAGCCGTCATGGACTAACCGGACCAATGTCCTGCACGCAGGATCGCCCGTCCTGTTCGGAGATGACGGGATTTGGACGATTTTGCGGCAATCGCGACAGGGGCAGGCGATAGAACGCAAGGCCAGGCTGGTCCCGGAGGCTGAACCGACGACATATGCCTGCCGAGCAACTGCACATGCAATCGATGACCTCACAGATTCCGGGTACTGGCGCCGCCAGACGCGCGTGCCGCCCTGTCAGGCGGCGTGCTGCCGGTCCCTTCGCCACAGCATGGGCGTCGTGCCGATGGCACGCCGGAAAAGCCGGGTCAGATGGGCCTGATCGGTAAGCCCGCAGGCACAGGCGATCTGGGACAGGGTGTCCCGCGTCTTCAACATCATCGTCTGGGCCCGTCTCAGGCGCTGGCGGACGATATAGGCGTGCGGGGTCTCGCCCATGCTCGCCTTGAAGGCACGGCAGAAATGCCCGGTGCTGAGTTGCGCCACGCGCGCCAGTTCCTCTGTAACCAGCGATGTGTCGAGATGCTGTTCGATATGGGCGGTCACGCGCCTGACCTGCCATCCGGCAAGTCCACCTTTTGTCGAAGTGCCATGTTCGTCGAGACGGCGCGGAAGGAGCAGGGCCTCGGGAACGCCAATCTCTGTTTCCTCCTCGAACAGTGCCGACAATTGATCGAGATAGCGGCGCGCGAGATTGAGATCGGCATCCAGCGACTTGCGCATGTCGGCCAGCAGCGAACTGACTTGCGTCGTCGAGATAGCCTGTTGGATGTAGTAAAAGTGTTCCTGCCTGACCATGGCCTGGGATTCATGCAGCATGACAAACTCCTGATCGATTGGACCGGAGTGTCGCGTTCCGTCGCGTCGCGAGAAACTGAACGACGGCAAAGCCCTGCATCGCCTTCGTATAGCGAATTCATACCATGGTTTAACTTGTGCAAATGGTGTTTTTGGCAGCTGTACTTCAGTCAGCTTCTCGCGTTTATGATTGTGTTGCAAATTCAGTGAGATGATATCTGGTTTTGCAGTAACGCCTCTTTCGGGTGGGTGCCTGGCGCCCCGCATGGGGCTTGTCGGTGGCTGTCGAACACTGTTTCCCTGAGCGGGAGAGGAGCCGGAGCCATGACCGCCGCCGCGCTGGACAAACCCGTCATTATTGTCGTCGATGACGATCCGCTTCTGCGGGCGTCACTCGATGCCCTGTTCCGCTCCGTCGATTTCACGGTGCTTGCCTTTCCTTCGGCGCAGGAACTCCTTGAGACGGAGCTGCCTCAGACGCCCATCTGCCTCGTTATTGACGTCCGGATGCCGCAGATGGGTGGCTTTGAATGTCGCAGGAAACTCGTCGAGCGGGGTATCGACATTCCCTCGATCTTCCTGACCGGGCACGGCGATATTCCCATGTCTGTCAAGGCGATGAAGGCAGGTGCCGTCGATTTCCTGACAAAGCCGTTCCGCGAAGAGGACATGCTCGACGCCGTCTACGCCTGCCTCGGCAAAGCCGAACGAAAACAGGTCGAACTCGACCAGATACGCGTCACGCGCGAGCGCTTTTCCTCGCTCTCGCCACGCGAACGGCAAGTCATGCAGGGCGTTGTGCGCGGGTTGCTCAACAAGCAGATCGCCGGTGACCTGGGCGTCAGCGAAATCACGGTGAAGCTCCACCGTTCCAGCATGATGAAGAAAATGGCGCTGCGGACCGTGCCCGACCTCGTGCGGGCGGCTGATGCACTGGGGACGCATCTCCCATCGGACCGTGCCGAGACGGCCGCATAAACCGTCGTATAGCTGTAGTCTCCAAGATTGCACGATTATGACAGGGGTAGGGCAGGTCACATTCGAGCTGTCCTACCGGAGTAGATATCTGTGACCAATGCGGTCATTGCCATCATCGACGATGACGAGCTTGTGCGAAACTCGACATCGAGCCTTTTGCGATCACTAGGTTACAAGACGGCGCTCTATGAGTCGGCCGATGCCTTCCTTGGCGCGCCGGTGCAACACCTCGACTGCATCTTGTCGGATCTCCAGATGCCGGGATGCTCGGGGCTTGACCTGCGTGCAACGCTTAAGGCCCAGGGATCAACCGTGCCCATGATCCTGATGACCGCCTTTCCAACATCAGGTGCCCACGCGCAGGCCAAAGCGCTCGACATGATCGCCCTGCTTGAAAAACCGCTGGACGCGGATCATCTGGCCGACGCTTTGACAGAAGCGCTAACCTGACCTGGAAGCGCCGCCGGTCTCATGCGGGTATGGGGTCGCAAGGCATGCCCACAGGCAGGCTGAGCGCCACTTTCGCACCACCCTCGGGGTGATTGGATAGCGAGATATTCCCTTCGTGCAGTTCGACAATCGAACGGCAGATCGACAGTCCCAATCCCATACCGCCCGGCTTTGTGGTGAAGAACGGCTCGAACTGCCGGTCTTCCGCCACGCCCGCAAGACCAGGCCCCTGATCGCGGATCGTAATCCGGGCTTCGTCTCCGCGGGCCCAGAGGCTGATTTCGATCAGTTTCTCGCCACGCTTCATTTCTTCCATCGCCTGCATGGCGTTGGTGATCAGGTTAAGCAGCAGGTGCTTGAGCAGGATTCTGTCGCCCATGACCACCACGTCGTTCGCGGCGTGGGTGAACAGGAGTTTCGCGCCTTGGGTCTCCGCGTCGCGGTTGGCAAAGGACACCGTATCGCAGATGAGCGAGCGCAGATTGACAGGGGCCGTCTCCGTGCGGGAGCTTCCGACCAGATTGCGGACGCGCTGCATGACTTCATAGACATTGACCACCGCGCTTCGCAGGCCGACGAGCGATGCGCGGACCTCTTCCAGATCCGGTTCATCGCGCTCCATCCACCGCAGCGCGGCATTCGAAAAGCTCTGGATTGCAGACAGGGGTTGGTTGATCTCATGTGCGATCGACGCGGACATAGCGCCCAGTGCAGCACTGCGCTGGACCTTGTCCAGTTCCTGGCGCGTCCCTTCGATCGTACTTTCCAGCCGCTTGCGCTGGCGATTGTCCAATATGCTGCCCGGCACGCTGTGCAGGCAGCGGTCAGGTGACAGGCTGAAGGCCACGATGACATCGATCATCTCGCCACTGGCGGTGATCATCCGTGTTTCGGCCTGGAACATCTCCCGGCGTTCGTCGATCGCCAGGATGCAGTCGTAGAAGCTCTCGTCTGTCTCGGGGAGAAAATCGCTCAGTCGCTGGAAGAAGGCCTGTTTGGTCGGAACCCCCATCATTTCGAGCGCTGTCTCGTTGACGTCCGTGATCTGGACCAGCGCCCTGGTCGCGACCACAAAGCCGGGATTGGCGTCCAGAAAAGCGCGCAAGTCACTGACGCCGCTGGCCCGAACAGCGTCGATGGCCGCTGCGACCGGCGTGAAATCATGCTCCCAGATAGCGACGGCAAGCGAGTTGAGCATTTCTTCATGCCGTCGCCGCTCGCGGGCGACGCGGGCGTCCATGACCTGGCGGTGAAAGAGCATTCCGGTGGTCACCGCAACGGCGCCGAGACTGACGATCATTCGGCCGATCGCATCGATATTCGCGTCTCTCCCGTGTGCGATGCCAAAGGCCGTGAGCGTCAACGCAGCGCAACCTGTCGACCAGGCTACAAGCAGCGTTCGGCTTATGCGATCGCTGGCCATGAGCAGCACCAGAACATAGAGCGTCGCAATGGCACTTCCGAGCCTTGTAAACGCGTCTGCCCAGAAAATCGCGCCTGCGAGACCCGCAGCGGCAATCTGCCGGGGCGCGGAATCAATGCTCCCCTGAAAGCTGTTCGCGGCGTCTTCCAGCGAACGCATCCTCTTTGTTATCCTGCCTGGCATAGCCGCGATCATGCCAATCAAGCCCTTTCGGTGCCAGCCCAGGCCGAGCGAGGATTGTCACACGGGCGAGGGGGATAATTGCCCCCCGATCGAGGTTGCGGGGCCCTTTGCGGACCAGTTGATTTTTCCGGGCACAGTGCCGCCAGCGCCCGAAGTGCCGATACAGCGGGAAAGCCCGGAATGTGAAATTGGCCACAATGAGGGCTGTTTCCGGCTCTGACCGGTGACCAATATCGATATAAGTGATTGAGGATATGGTGGACGCACTAGGGCTCGAACCTAGGACCCGCTGATTAAGAGTCAGCTGCTCTACCAACTGAGCTATGCGTCCACACCGGCCATCTGGGCCGCTGCCGGGGCTTGGTGTCGCCCGGTGACGCGGCCTTTAGGGGGGATGCGGGGACGGTGCAACAGGGGATGTGCGGCTCTGGGCGAGTTACCCACAGGCGATTTTCGGGAAAGGGCAATTTTGCGTCAGAAACGCAGGCAGCGCACCATCGTGCCTTCGCCGGTGGCCGGGGAGCCGGCGCGGCGTTCGACCAGAAGGTCGGCGTGGGCCAGCATCATCTGGGCCGAGGCTTCCTGTCGGGCAAGGACGCGCACGCCGGTCGGGCTGCCGGTCTGGGCGTCTTCGGTGCTGGCGCAGAGGAATTCGTCGCGATCGCCCACCGGGCCGACCGGCTCGATCAGGCGGCGCGGGTGCCAGCGCAGGGCGTGGTTGAACCCGGCCCCGGCCAGTTGGCAGACCAGCGGGGCGAGGAACAGGCGCGCGGTGGTGAGCGCGGCTGTCGGGTTGCCGGGCAGGCCCAGCACGTGGGTCTTGCCGATCGTGCCATACCACAGCGGCTTGCCCGGCTTGATCGCGATGCCTGCAAAAGCCAGTTCGAGGCCGAGGGGCGCCATTGCCTCGCGCACGAGGTCGCGCGGCCCGTGCGAAGCGCCGCCTGCCACCACGATCAGATCGGCATCGGCCAGCACCTGCCGGGTGACTGCGCGCAGATAGTCTGCACGGTCGGGCGATTGCCATGTGCCCATGGGCTTGGCACCCCATTGCCGGGCCATCAGCGAGAGCGCCTCGCTCAGGCTGTCGGGTATGGTGTGGCTGTCTTGCGCGGCGCTGCCCGGCGCTGCGAGTTCGTCGCCATTGGTCAGGACGTGGACGCGCGGACGGCGCCAGACGGGCACGGTGTCGACATCGGCGGCGCCCAGAATGACCATGGCGCGCGCGTCGATCGGGGTGCCGGGCTGGAGCAGGGGGGCGCCACAGGCAAAGTCGGACGCGCGCGGGCGGACGTGCGAACTGCGCTGGGCGCGCGGGACGATCACCTCGTCGCCCTCGACATGGGCCAGTTCGCGCACGACCACGCGGTCGGCCCCCTGCGGCATCGGCGCGCCGGTCGAGATGCGGATCGCCGTGCCGGGATAGAGCGGGGCGGGGGTGGTGTCCCCGGCGTGGCTTTCGCCTTGCAGCGAGAGCCGGTTGGTCTCGCGGACGAGATCCTGCGTACGGACGGCATAGCCATCCATGGCCGCGCAGTCGCGGCGGGGCGAATCGATACGGGCGGCCACTTCGCGGGCGAGGATGCGCCGTCCGGCCTTGTGCAGGGCAACCTGCTCGACACCAAGGGGCGCGCTGTTGGTTCGGACAATGGCCTGCGCCTCGTCAAATCCGATGGTGGCGGCGCAGGGGACTTCGAGCACGGAAGCCATGGAGTTGAATCTCAGTCCTGAATTGAATGGGTTGCCGCAGTGGCGACAGGGACAGTGCCGCTCGCCTGTTCAACAGCCTCGCCGATCAGGATCAGTGTCGGGCGATCGGCGGCAAAGCCGCGTGCGACGAGGGGCAGCAGGTCGAGCCGGGTGCGCAATTGCTGTTCCTGCGGCAGCGAGGCATCGCAGGTGATCAGCGCCGGGGTGCTGCCCGGAAGCCCGGCGGCCATCAGCGCGCGGCTCAGTTCCGGGGCGGCTTCGCGGCCCATGTAGACGGCCAGTGTGCAGGCCGGATCGGCCAGTGCCTGCCAGTCGAGGTCGAGGGCCTGACCGTTGCGGCTGTGCGCGGTCACGAACTGGACGCGCCGGGCGATCCCGCGCAGCGAGAGCGACAACCCTGCCGAGGCGGCCACTGCGCTGGCTGCCGTGATGCCCGGACAGACCCGGACATGGGCTCCGATGGCGCGCAGGGCAGTTATTTCCTCGGTCGCGCGGGCAAACAGCGCCGGGTCACCGCCCTTGAGGCGGACCACCCGCTTGCCCGCGAGCGAGGCCTCGACCAGCATGGCGTCGATCGAGCCCTGGTCTTTCGAGTGGCGGCCAGAGCGCTTGCCCACGCAGACCTTTTCGGTGCCTGTCGGGATCAGCGCGAGGACGCCGGGGCCCACGAGCGCGTCGTAGAACACGATATCCGCCGCGCCGATCAGCCGCTCGGCCTTGCGCGTGAGCAGGTCGGGATCGCCGGGCCCCGCGCCAACCAGCCAGACATCACCGGGTGCGATCAGTTCATTCTGCGGCATCGAGGGCCTCCTCGTGGGTACGGGTCTGAACCTGATTGAGAATGGTGGCAAGAGCCGGGCGGCACGAGCCGCAATTGGTGCCCGCGCCCAGCGCCTTGCCGATGGCGGGCACATCGACCAGATGCTGTGCGCGGATGGCCGCGACGATCTGGTTGAGACCGATGTCGAAGCACACGCAGACGGTCGCGCCCTTGTCGGCCTGTGCGCCCGGCCCGCGCGCGGCGAGCACGGCGGGGCCGACATCGCTGGCCGCCAGTTGGCCGATCAGCCAGTCGCGCGAGGGGAGCAGGCCGGTGCGGGTGAGGATCAGCACGCCCGCCAGCCGCCCTTCGACGAGGATCGCCACGCGGCGGGTGCCGCGCGCGGGGTCGATGGCTTCGACCCGCTCGCCCTTAGGCAGGCAGGCCTCGATCCGCGCCGGATCGCCGTTGCCCGCGATTTCATAGAGCGCGCCGCCCGGCACGGCGACCCGCGTGGCCCACAGGCACGGCACCTTGACCGGCGTTTCTCCCCGCAGGATCAGGAAGCCTTTCCATTCGGTATCGACGCGCGCGAGCATGGCCGGGGTCGACTTGTAGCCCGGCTGGCCCGAAATCGGATCGACGAGCGGGCGCGGGAGCAGGCCGGTGCGCCCGCCGGTGGAAATCTGGTCGGTCCAGTGGATCGGCGTGAAGATTTCGCCCGGACGCTGGCCATCGCTGAGCGCGACGCGGAACATGCTGGCGCCTTGCGGGGTCGAGACTTTGGCAAGGTCGCCAGCCTTCAGGCCAAAGCGCACGGCGTCGTCGGCGTGGATTTCGACCAGCGGTTCCTCGCGATGGCGCGCGAGCTTGGGGGCAAGGCCGGTGCGGGTCATCGTGTGCCACTGGTCGCGATAGCGGCCGGTGTTGAGCGTCAGCGGCCAGTCGGGCAGGGGGCCTTGCAGGTCCATCTGGCGCACAGGCACGAGGCGGGCGCGGCCATTGGGGGTGGAAAAGCGCCCGTCGGCAAAAGGCTGGCCGCCCCACACGAAGGGTTCCATCGCTTCGTAGGCGCGGTTGGTGAGGGTGGCCTGCGCTGCGAGGTTGAGGACGCGCGCGCCCTCGTTCTGATAGGCGGTCAGGCGGGCGTGTTCGCGCCAGATGTCGGCGGGGGTGTCGTAGGCAAAGGCGCTTGCCCAGCCCATGCGCGCGGCCACTTCGCTCACGATCCACCAGTCGGGCCGGGCTTCGCCCGGAAGGGGGAGGAACGGGCGCTGGCGGCTGATCGTGCGGACAGAGTTGGTGACGGTGCCATCCTTTTCGCCCCAGGCGGCAGCCGGAAGGCGGACATCGGCATAGGCGCCGGTGTCGGTCTGGGCGATGACATCCGAGACGACCACGAACGGGCACTTTTCGAGCGCGGCGCGCACGGTGCCTGCATCGGGCAGCGAGACGGCCGGATTGGTGGCCATGATCCAGACCGCCTTGATCCGCCCTTCGTTCATCGCGCGAAACAGGTCGACGGCCTTCAGGCCGGGCTTTGCCGCCACGCGCGGCGCGGCCCAGAACCGGCCCACCCGCGCGACGTTTTCGGGGGCGAAGTCCATGTGTGCGGCAAGGGTCGAGGCAAGGCCACCCACCTCGCGCCCGCCCATGGCATTGGGCTGGCCGGTGATCGAGAAGGGGGCCGCGCCCGGCTGGCCGATGCGTCCGGTCGCCAGATGGAGGTTGAGGATCGCGTTGCCCTGGTCGGTGCCCCGGATCGACTGGTTGATGCCCTGGCTGAACACGGTGACCGTGCGCGGATTGGCGGCGAACAACTCGTAGAATTCGCGAAGGCGCGCCGGATCGAGGTCGCAGGCATTGGCCGTCGACCACAAGTCGTGGCCCTGTTCGAGCATGTCCCAGAAGCCTTCGGGCACATCGACGCAATCGGCCAGATAGGCCTTGTCGACGAGACCTTCCTGCGCGCACCAGGCCAGAAGCCCGTTCATCAGCGCCACGTCGCTGCCCGGACGCAGCGCAAGGTGAAGGTCGGCGCCTTCGCAGGTTTCGGTGCGGCGCGGGTCGATCACCACCAGTTTTGTGCCGCGCGCGGCGCGGGCGGCCTGGATGCGCTGGTAGACGATCGGGTGGCACCAGGCCGTGTTCGAGCCGACCAGCACGATGAGATCGGCCTCTTCGAGGTCTTCGTAGGAGGCCGGGACCACGTCCTCGCCAAAGGCGCGGGTCTGGGCGGCGACCGCGCTCGACATGCACAGGCGCGAATTGGTGTCGATATTGGCCGAGCCGATGAACCCCTTCATCAGCTTGTTGGCGACATAATAGTCTTCGGTGAGGAGCTGGCCCGAGACGTAGAAGGCCACGCTGTCCGGGCCATGCTGGGCGATGGTTTCGGCAAAGCGTTTCGCCACGAGGTCGAGCGCCTTGTCCCAGCTTGCCCGCCTGTCGCCGATCATCGGGTGGAGCAGGCGGCCTTCAAGGCCGACCGTTTCGCCCAGATGGGTGCCCTTGGAGCACAGGCGCCCGCCATTGGCCGGGTGGGCCTCGTCGCCCCGGATGGTAACCTCGCGCGCGTTTCCCGAAGGGGTTGCGGCGATGCCGCAGCCGACACCGCAATAGGCGCAGGTGGTGCGGATCGCCGCGGCCATCAGGCGGCGTCCTCAAGGTTGGCGGCATCTGCGATGCTGGCGGGATGGGCGAGCAGGATGCGCCCGTTTTCCTCGCGCACCGGCACGGTCGGGGTGCAGCCGCTGTCGGGCCCCTGCGCCTCGCCGCTGCCGAGCGCGATGTTCCAGTTGTGGAGCGGGCAGGCCACCGAATGGCCATGGACGATGCCCTGGCTGAGCGGGCCCTTCTTGTGTGGGCATTCGTTGACGAGGGCGAAGACCTTGTCGTCGCCGGTGCGGAAGACGGCGATTTCCTTGGCCCCTTCGAAGCGCACGGTGCGCGCGCCGCGCTGGGGAATGTCGTTCAGGGTGCCGATGTCGATCCAGTTGGTCATGATCCTGATCACTCCGCAGCGTTGGCGAGGGGGAAGGCAAGCGGTTCGAGGTGCTGGTGCAGGTCGGCCCGGTCGCCCGCGGCGCGCTGCGCCCAGGGGTCGGTCTGGCTGAACTTCTGCGAGTGGTGGAAGCGTTCGGCCAGTGCCTTGCGGCCGGCCTCGTCCTCGACCACGCGGGCCTTCACATAGTCGACACCAACACGCTCGATCCACGGCGCGGTGCGTTCGAGGTAGCGGGCTTCCTCGCGGTAGACCTGGATGAAGGCGGCGCAATATTCGAGCGCCTCTTCCTCGCTCGCCACCTTGCACAGGAAGTCCGTCGCGCGGACATGGATGCCGCCATTGCCCCCGACGTGGAGTTCATAGCCCGAATCCACGCAGACAATGCCAAAGTCCTTGATCGTGGCTTCGGCGCAGTTGCGCGGGCAGCCCGAGACGGCGATCTTGAACTTGTGGGGCATCCAGCTTCCCCAGGTCATCTTTTCGGTCTTTACGCCAAGGCCGGTCGAATCCTGGGTGCCAAAGCGGCACCATTCGGAGCCCACGCAGGTCTTCACCGTGCGCAGCGACTTGCCATAGGCATGGCCCGAAACCATGCCCGCCGCGTTGAGATCGGCCCAGACGGCGGGCAGGTCTTCCTTCTTGATCCCGAAGATGTCGAGGCGCTGGCCGCCGGTCACTTTGACCATCGGCGCGTTGAACTTTTCGACCACGTCGGCAATCGCGCGCAGCTCGCGCGGGGAGGTGAGGCCACCCCACATGCGCGGGACGACCGAATAGGTGCCATCCTTCTGGATATTGGCGTGCATGCGCTCGTTGACGAAGCGGCTGGCCTGATCGTCGACATAGTCGCCCGGCAGCGCGCAGAGCAGGTAGTAGTTGAGCGCGGGGCGGCACGAGGAACAGCCATCGGGCGTCGACCAGTGCAGCTTGTGCATCACTTCGGGGATCGAACGCATGTCTTGCGCGACGATTTCGCGGCGCACGTCGTCATGGGTGAAGCTGGTGCACTTGCACAAGGTCTTCGGCCCGGCCTCGACATCGGCGCCCAGCGTCAGCGCGAGCAGGTTTTCAACGATGCTGGTGCACGAGCCACAGCTGGCCGAAGCCTTGCACCCGGCGCGCACGGCGTCGAGGCTGCATGCCCCCGCTTCGATGCAGCCGACGACCTGCCCCTTGGTGACGCCGTTGCAGCCGCAGACCTCGGCATCGTCCGAGAGCGCCGCAACGGCGGCCTTAGGGTCCAGCGCGCCCCCTCCCGAGGCGCTCATCGCGGCATAGGCCTGGCCAAAGATCAGCAGGTCGCGCAAGTCGGCGACGTTCTCGCCCTTCTTGAGCAGGTCGAAATACCAGCCACCATCGGCGGTATCGCCATAGAGCACGGCGCCGATGATCCTGTCGTCCTTGATGACGACGCGCTTGTAGATCCCGCGCGCGGCATCGCGCAGGACAATGTCCTCGCAGCCAGCGCCGCCCGAGAAATCGCCGGCCGAGAACACGTCGAGCCCGGCAACCTTGAGCTTGGTCGAGGTGACCGAACCGCGATAGCCGGTGTGCCGGTCGGTCAGGCCGTCGGCGAGGCTGCGGCACATGTCCCACAGCGGCGCAACGAGGCCATAGACCTGGCCGTCATGCTCGACGCATTCGCCCACCGCGAGGATCGCCGGGTCGCTGGTGACCATGTGGTCATCGACCTTGATGCCGCGGTTGACGTCCAGCCCGGCCGCGCGGGCCAGCGCGACCGAGGGGCGGATGCCCACGGCCATGACGACGAGGCTGGCGGGGATTTCGCGCCCGTCCTTCAGGCGCACGCCCTCGACTTTGCCGTTCCCATAGATTTCGGCGGTGTCGGCGCCGGTCAGGATGGTCTGGCCCCGGCTTTCCAGCGCGGTCTTGAGCAGCCAGCCTGCCGCTTCGTCGAGCTGGCGTTCCATCAGCGTGGGCATCAGGTGAATGACGGTCACCTTCATGCCGCGCAGGCTCAGGCCATGGGCGGCTTCGAGGCCGAGCAGGCCCCCGCCGATAACCACCGCGCTGTTGCTGGCCTCGTCGCCGGGGCTGGCAGCCTTGCCCGCCTGCGCTGCGGCCAGCATGGTGTCGACGTCCTTCATGTCGCGGAAGGCGATCACGCCGGGCAGGTCCTTGCCGGGAACGGGGATGATGAACGGATCGGAGCCCGTGGCGATCAGCAGCCGGTCATAGGCCACCGTGCGACCCGAAAGGGCGGTGACTGTCTTGGCGGCGCGGTCGATCGCGGTGACCGGGTCCGAGGTGATCAGCTCGATGCCGTTGTCGTCGTACCAGGCGCACGGGTTGATGACGATCTGGTCGAACGTCTTTTCGCCCGCCAGAACCGGCGAGAGCATGATGCGGTTGTAGTTCACGTGCGGCTCGGCGCCGAAGATGGTCACGCGATAGCGGCCCGCGTCGCGTGCCAGAAGTTCCTCGACCGCGCGGCACCCGGCCATGCCGTTGCCCACGACGACCAGATGCTCGCGCCCGTCGTCGGCAGGAACGATCAGGCTTTCGGTCTGGTCGGCTTGGGCGGCCTGACCGGTTCGGGGCATGTCGGCGGTGGGGGCGATCCCGTCCTGAACATCCATGTGCGAGGCTCCAGAAAAAGAATGCGGAAAAAGAAAAAGCCGCCATTTCGAAACCCGGTCCGTGACCAGATATCGAAATGGCGGCTTTGCCATGAAACGGTGCCGCAAAACCCCATCGGCGGGATCTCTTGGCTATTTTCAGAAGGGCAGCATTGCCCTTTGACACCACCCTAAATGGAATCGCCCGAATGATCAAGCGATTCCATCAAGAGGCTGTGTCAGATGGCCCAGTCGAGCTGGAGCCAGACCTTGTCGGTATCGGTCGCGAGCGCGTGCGCCTCGTAATGGGCATAGCGTACGGCCATGGTGGTCTTCTTCAGCTTGGCCTGGGCCAGCAGGTCCACTTCGTCGCCATAATGCTGGTCGAGGCGGTCGCTGTTGAAGCGGTGCCAGGTGCCCTGAAGCGTGATCGCGGTGAGCGGGCCGAACTTTTTGGCGCCATAGCCGCCGCCGAAGTAGAGATCGCGCACGCCATTGGCGGGCGTGGTCAGGAACTTGTCGGCCCAGCCCTGGAACTTGAAGTTGGTGCCCAGCGGGGTCTGGAAGCTGGTGAAGGCGACCCCCTGATCGGCGCCGAGCACTTCATAGCCCGCGTTGAGCTTCCAGCCCTTCACGTCGAGCGTGCCATCGGCCAGATAATAGTCGGCGCTGTAGCTGTTGGGGTTGCGGCGCCAGTCCGACTGGTGGGCGTAGCTGGCCTGATAGGCGAGCTTGACCGCCTTGGAGAAGGCGTGGGTCCCGGCAAATCGACCGCCATAGGTCTGGCTCGACAGGCGGAAACCCTGCACGGGGGCCTCGTTCTGGTCGACGAGATAGGCAAAGCCGGTCAGCGTGCCCAGCGGGGTCGTCCACGACAGGTTGCCCAGCACGTTGTTGCCGCTGATGCCCTGCTGGCGGGCGCCGTGACCGTCCGAACCCCAGATCGTGCGCACGTCCCAGACATAGGACACGTCGAGCTTGACCGACTTGATCGGGGTGATTTCGGCGCGCACGGCGTCGAAGGTCTGGGCATTGTTGCGAAAGCCCACGTTGCCCACGAAGCGTTCGTCGTCGAGGACGATCTTCTGGCGACCGGCGGTCAGGGTGAAGCCCTTGGCCTTGTACTGGAGCTGGCCGATATAGAGCCCGACATTCTGCGGATCGGCGACGAGAGGCCGCGTGGCGGCGCCGTTGAGGCCGTCGTAGTAGTGGCCGTCGATGGCAAGGTTGCCTTGCGCCACGACCGTTGCGGTAAAGCGGCCTGTCGTGGCCTGTGCCCCGCCGCGTACCCGCACGGTCACGGCATCGGCCTGATCAGCAATGCCTTGCTGCTCGACATGTTCATAGCGCAGGCGGGCTTCGACGACCGGCTTGATCGAGAACTCTTCGGCCTTTGCGGAGTGCGCGCAGAAGGCTCCGCCGACGGCCAGGACGGCCGCCGCAGTCGACATGGTCTTCATGGAAAGGTGTCCCCCTCAGGACAGTCAGGCCGGGCGGTGGTCCCTGATCCGCCGCCCGGCCCGGTTATGGTGTGATGAGGTCAATGAATGATGAGGCTATGGTACGTTCAGATGCGTGCGCCGGTCTTCCAGGTCGCGCGCCAGCGGGCCTTGACCAGGGCCACCGCGCCCAGAGCGACAACCGCGAGGGCTGCGAAGATCAGGAAGCCGGGGGCAAACGAGCCGGTGAACTGCTTGGCAAGACCCAGCGAGCTGGCGAGGTAGAAGCCGCCGATGCCGCCAGCCATGCCGACCAGACCGGTCATGACGCCGATTTCAGCCTGGAAACGCTGCGGCACGAGCTGGAACACCGAGCCGTTGCCGGTGCCCAGAGCCAGCATGGCAACCACGAAGAAGCCGAGTGCGGCGGGCAGCGTGGTGGCCTGCGAAACCCCGACGAGGGCGAGGGCGGCAACGGTGAAGACCATCATCAGCGCCTTGACGCCACCGATCCTGTCGGCCAGCGCGCCGCCCATCGGACGCACCAGCGAACCGGCAAAGACGCAGAAGGCGGTGCAGTAACCGGCGACCACGGTGGTCAGGCCGAACTGGTCGGTGAAGTAGATCGGCAGCGAGGCCGCCAGACCCACGAAGCCCCCGAAAGTGACCGAGTAGAAGGCCATCAGCCACCAGGCATCGACCTGCTTGAGCAGCGCGGCATAGTCCATCAGCTTGCGCGGGGCGGGCTGGTTGGGCGAATCCTTGGCCATGATCATGTAGAGCACGAAGACGATGGTCAGCGGGATGCAGGCCAGACCCAGAACGGTGTTCCAGCCGAACAGCTTGGCCAGCGTGGGCGCAAACAGCGAGGCCAGCACGGTGCCCGAGTTGCCCATGCCCGCAAGGCCCATGGCCTTGCCCTGGTGCTCGGCCGGATACCAGCGGCTGGCCAGCGGCAGCGCGATGGCGAAGCTGGCGCCGGCAAAGCCGAGGATCACGGCGAGGGCAAGCGTGCCTTCAAAGCTGCTCACGCCCATGATCCAGGCGGTGAACAGGCCGGCGATGACGATGACCTGGTTGATCGCGCCCGACAGCTTGGGGCCGATACGGTCGACCAGAAGGCCGTTGATCACGCGCAGGAATGCGCCCGCAAGCGTGGGAAGCGCAACCATCAGCCCCTTTTCGGCAGGGGTGAGGTGCAGCGTCTTGGAGATTTCGGGCGCCAGCGGCCCGAGCAGGACCCAGACCATGAAGGCAAGGTCGAAATAGAGGAAGGCAGCGATCAGCGTGGGCTTGTGGCCCGCCTTCCAGAAGCTGGTCGAAGGCTGGTCTGCCGGTTGGATGGCCGCGCTCGAGGGCGCGGCCTTGTCTTGGTCATTGCGCATGAATGCGGTTGCCATGGTTACGTCCTCTGTGACTTTCCGGCCCGGTGACGTGTCGAGTGGTGGGCTGGAGGGTGAATCAGGAAAGCGGACACGAAAAAAGCCGCAGGCCGGACGTCACCCTTGGGTAAGTCCGGTCAGCGGCTTTGCTGCGAATGTCGGTAGGAATAGCGCCCCGCCTTTGGGACGAGCTATCCGGAATGGGCACGCTTCATCGCGCGACAGCCCCATAATCCTTCGAATCGCCCAATCTGGCAAGTCGGAAAATTACGTGATGGCCAAGGAAACGTATCGGCTCAGGCTAAAATCATGACTGAGAGGCAAAACTGGCCAGATATTCGTCGATCCGCTCGGGGTCGAAAACCCGTCCGTCGAAGAAGCGGTCGGGTCCGAGCATCAGGTTGCCCTTGCTCGATCCGGCGGGAAGCGGGGCGGTCAGCGCGCCTTCGACTTTCATGCTGGCGCCGGGCATCGGCAGGTCGCTGCCGGTCAGCGCGCGGCGGTAGATGTCGGGGCGGAACACCTGCGCGGCACGGGCGGCCATCTCGGGCGAGGCTTCGACCATGTTCCAGCGGACCAGTTGCGAATAGATCCACAGCGCCTGGCTGCGCCACGGGAACGGCGTGGCCTCGCGCGAGAACAGCACGAAATCGGGACATTCGATCGCGCTGTCGCCCGCGCGCGGAATGATCGTGCCCTTGAGTGTCCGCTCGATCACCTCGACATTCTGGCCGACATAGCGTTCCTCGGCCAGAATGGCGGCAAGGGCCGGACGGTTTTCCGGCTCGTCGCACCAGAGCGCCGCGCGGGCCAGCGCGCGCAGCAGGCGGTCGGTCAGATCGGGGTTTTCCGCCAGCCATGGCTCGCGGAAGGCGAGGACTTTTTCCACCCCGCGCTGCCAGATCCGCTCGCCCACGGCCACGGCCTCGGCCCGGCCCGAATCGATGGCGGCGCTGCCCCAGGGCTCGCCCGCGATGAAACCGTCGATTTCCCCGGCATGGATCGCCTCGACCGTGAGCGAGGGGGGCAGCACGCGCAACACCACGTCGCGGTCGGGATCGACCCCTGCGCTCGCCAGCCAGTAGCGCAGCATCAGCGCATGGCTGGAAAAGCGATGGACGACGCCGATGATCGGCTTGCGTCGCCACAGGCCGATGGCGGCGGCAAAATCGTGGGCGGTTCCCAGCGGATCGGCGAGCCGCGCGACCGGATCGGGATCGAGCGCGGCGGCAAAGTCGCGCGCCATGACCAGCATGTTGCCATTGACGCCCAGCTTGAACGGCGTGGACAGCGCGGCGGGCTGCTGGCTGAGGCCGAGCGTGACGGCGACCGCAAGCGGGGCAAGCATGTGCGCGGCCTGGACCTGACCATAGACGAGCCGGTCGCGCAGCGTTGCCCAGCTGGTCGTGCGCACGAGATCGAGGGCAAGGCCTTCTTCCTCGGCAAACCCCCGTTCGCGCGCGACGGCCAGAACGGCCACGTCGTTCAGGGGCAGGAACGCGATACTCAGCTTGGTGGTCATGAGGCCCCTCCCAGCAAGTCGCTGGCCGTGATCAGTGCTTGCGCCACATCGACGATCTTCTTGCCCTGGTTCATCGCGCCCGAGCGGAGCAGGGCATAGGCATCCTGTTCGGTAAGGCCGCGCTGGTTCATCAGGATCGACTTGGCGCGGTCGATCAGCTTGCGGTCGGCCAGCGCCGTGCGCGCTTCCTCCAGCTCGGTCTGCATGCGCGAGAAGGCGTTGAACCGCCGCACCGCCAGTTCGAGCACGGGCTTGACCCGCTCCTTGCGCAAGCCGTCGACCACATAGGCCGAAACCCCCGCATCGATGGCCGCGCCGATCATCGCCTCGTCCGACTGGTCGACGAACATCGCGATGGGCCGGGCCAGCGCACGGCTGACGGTGAGCATTTCCTCAAGCGTGTCGCGGCTGGGGCTGCCCAGATCCATGAGCACGACATCGGGTGCCATGCGTTCGAGCCGGGCGACAAAGGCGCCGCGCGGGGGCACGATGTGAATGTCATCGTAGCCGGCCTCGCGCAGGCCTTCTTCCAGAACTGTCGCACGCAACCCGCTGTCGTCGATGATGACTATGCGCATGAAGGCCCTTTCGCGGGGCATCCTTGCCGCAATGTCCATATGGCGTCAACGCCGGGTGCCGCTTGGCATGGCGGGAGGCGCCAGTCTGCTCCCGAACCTCAGATCCTGAACCGGAGTTCGGCCAGAAACGTGCGCGGCTGGCCCGGAAAATGCCCGCTCTGCGCGCTGAAGCCCGAGGCCGCATAGACCTTGTCGAAGAGGTTGTTGACCTTGAGCAGCACCTCGGCAAACTTCAGGCGCTTGGTGATCGATGCGTCGAAGATCGCATAGGGACGCACCGTCTGTCCCGACAGGCTCAGGCGACGCGATACATATTCGCCGCCAAAGGCAAAGGCCGCGTCGATCGCGGGAACCTGATGGCGTGTCCAGAAGCCCAGCTTGTGCCGGGGGGCGTTGGCGAACTGGTTGCCGACGGCATTGGTGATCGACTGGCCCGGCGCGGTTCCCGTGATGCGGGTATCGTTGTAGCCATAGTTGGCGAGCAGGACCCAGTTGGGCGTAAGGTCGGTGGACAGGTCGATCTCGAAGCCCTTGCTGGTCACTTCGCCGACCGGGGCGAGCTGGTCGATGCCGTTGACCGGCGCCAGCGAGGGATCGACTTGCAGGATGTTGCGACGCACGATCCGGTAGAGGGCCAGATTGGCCTGAAGGCGGCCATTGAAGAGCTGGGACTTCACCCCGCCTTCGATCTGGTTGCCGGTGACGGGCGCGAAGGGGCCGCCTGCGTTGGCGTCCTGGCTGGCGGCGGTCTGTGGCTCGAAGCTTTGCGACCAGCTGAAATAGGTCGATATGTCGTGGCGGGGCTTGAAGATCAGGCCGCTGCGAAAGGTGATGTCGCTATCGGAGTAGGACGAGCGGGAACTGGCCGTCTGGCCGGTGCCGGTGGTCACGCTGTCTTCGAAGTGATCGTAGCGCACACCGCCCACCAGCAGCAGGGCCGGGGTCAGCGCGATCTGGTCCTGAAGGTAGATGCCGCGCCGTTTCGAGCGGGTGTCGGTGACCGTATAGGGCAACAGGGCCGCGCGCGCGGGATCGGAGGCCGATGTGCCATAGACCGGGTTGGACAGGCTGAGCGAGGTGACGCCCGCGCGCAGGATGCGCGAGTTCAGCACGCTCTTCTCGTTGTACCAGTCGGCACCGGCCTGAATCTTGTGTTCCATGCCCAGGATATCGAGCCGGGCGGTGGTGTTGGTCGAGAACGACAGGCCGTGCACGGGCCGGATCTGGTCGCGGAATTCGCGGCGGACGAGGTCGGGATTGTTCGGGGCCAGCCCGCGCGGCTCATGGTATTTCTGGACTTCGCGGGCGTTGAAATAGCGCACGCCCGCATCGAAGGTCACGCGCTTGCCGATGCTCGTCTGGTAGCGGGCCTGGTAGGCCTGGCTCTTGAGGTGGAGGAAATCGGTCCGCTCATTGGCATTCCAGGAAATGTCGGACAGGAAATGGCCGTCATCGTCGGTCAGCACCCCGCGCAGGCGATTGGCGCGCAGGTAGTTGTCGTAGATGGTGGCCTGAAGCGTCAGCTTGCCGCCCTCGTTGGTGCGGATGGCAATGCCGCCATCGGCGATCCGCGACTTGTTGCTCGTGTTGCGGCGATAGGGATCGGTCGCTTCGTAGAACCCGCCGAGGCGATAGGTGACGATGCCATTGGCGTCGATGGGGCCGGTTGCCTCGGCTGAAAGCCCGGCGCGGGCATAGGTGCCGCCGGTCAGAACCATGCGCAGGGCGCGCTTCTCTGATGGTGTTTTCGAGACATAGTTGATGATGCCGCCCGGCGAACCGGGGCCGAAGAACAGGCCTGCGGGGCCTTTGAGCACTTCGACGCGCTCGATGTTGAAGAGTTGCGGCACGGAAAAGCCGATGAACGGATTGCCGCGCTGTCCGTCGTAGAAGGACTGGTCCTGCCGGAACCCGCGGAAGGTGACCCCGGCATAGCTGAAGAAGCTGACCCCCGAAATATTGCGGTAGATATCGGTTGCATCGCGCGCGCCCTGATCGGCGAAGAGGTCGGAATTGATGACCTGGATCGCCTGGGGAATGTTCATGGGGTCCTCGACGGACTTGCCGACGGTCGTTTGCGTGGTGCGATAAAGGCGCTGGACGCGGCCGGTGACGAGGATGGTATTGGCCGGATCGCTTGCGTCATCCTCCGGTGCGGGGCTCTCCAGTGCGGGCGCGTCTTGGGCCAGGGCGGGTGAAGCGATGAGTGTGGCAGTGCTCAACAGGATGAACCGGAACGCAGACAAGAAAGCCCCCTTGACGATTTGATAATGAAATCGACTCGCAATAGCTATTTCGAAAGGGTGCTGCAAACGCGAAAATGGCAGGGCCGGCATTTACAGGCGGAGAAGTGCCTGAATGGTCCCGGATCACTCCTCAGGGAAGCAGGGTTGCAGGGCAGGGGGCGGCGTCCAATGCCGCCGGATCAGCCGTCCCTGAAGGTGCTGGTGGCCTGCCGGGCCATAGCCTGTGGCACGCGATTGGCGATCGCCACCGGGAATTGCCCCATGTTGCGCTCATCTTTGGCTTTTGACGGGTGAGGGGCGCCGGACATGGCACTGTTGAGCGTTGTCCGGTCCGGGTATTCCCCTTGCTGGCGCATGGCCGGGTCTTCGGGAATATACGCGCGTTCTTGAGCGGAATGATGCGCTACTATTTCGGGGGGGTGGTGGACGCACTAGGGCTCGAACCTAGGACCCGCTGATTAAGAGTCAGCTGCTCTACCAACTGAGCTATGCGTCCATACCTGCCTGGGGGCAAGTCCTGCCGGTCTGGTGAGCGCAGGCAGGGCCGGTGATGGTTACACCGGAAAGGATTTGGTGGACGCACTAGGGCTCGAACCTAGGACCCGCTGATTAAGAGTCAGCTGCTCTACCAACTGAGCTATGCGTCCGGGTTCCCGAGCGACCGTCGCCGCCCGGGAGCGGCCCCAATACTGATTTTTGAGGGTATGCCAAGCCCTAAAATGAACTTTTTCAGGCTTGATGTGCATTTTCTCAGGAAAGTCCGGTGGACGTCCGCCGGCTCCAGCGGTCGACCGCCATGATCGTGCCGATGCAGATCATGTTGGTCATCATCGAGGACCCGCCATGGCTCAGGAACGGCAGCGGGATGCCCACCACGGGCGCCAGCCCCATGACCATCATCATGTTGATGCAGGCATAGAAGAAGATCGTCGCGGTCATCCCGGCGGCCAGCAGGCGCGAGAAGCGGTCGGGCGCGCGCAGGGCGACCTTCAGGCCCCAGCGCAGCACGATGGCGAAGATCGCCAGCACGAAGAGGCCGCCCAGCATGCCCCATTCCTCGGCCATCGTGGCGAACACGAAGTCGGTGTGGGCCTCGGGCAGGTAGTCGAGATGACTTTGCGAGCCATGGCCAAAGCCCTTGCCCAGAAACCCGCCCGAGCCGATCGCGATCTTGGACTGGGTGATGTGATAGCCCGAGCCGAGCGGATCGCTTTCCGGGTCCATGAACACCAGCACGCGCTTGCGCTGGTAGTCGTGGAGGGCAAAAAAGAAGGCGAGGGGCGCCGCAATGGCCCCGGCTGCGCCCGCGCCCAGGAACCAGCGCAAGGGCAGCCCGGCCAGGAACATCACCACCACCGCGCCAAAGCAGATCGCCAGCGCGGTCCCCAGATCAGGCTGGAGCATCACGAAGGCCGCCGGAAAGCCCACGAGCCCGGCGGCGGGAACGATGGCCCGCCAGTTGCGCGTCTCGCCGATGGGCAACACGCTGTAAAACCATGAAAGCACCAGAACGATGCCCGGTTTCATCAGTTCGGAGGGCTGGAGCGTCATGAAGCCGAGGTTGAGCCAGCGCTGGCTGCCCCCGCCGATGCCCCCGATCAGTTCGACCAGCACGAGCAGGACGCACAAGGCGCCATAGAGCGGCAGGGCTGCACGCTTGAACCATTCGCGCGGCACGCGGGCGAGGACCATGGCCATGACCAGGAACACGCAGAAGCGTGCCACATGCATCAGCGCCCAGGGCTGGAAATGGCCGCCCGCCGCCGAATAGAGCACCGCGCCGCCAAAGTTGACGAGCAGCAGCAGCGGCAGGAGCACGCCCCAGGGCTGGCGGGCAAGGGCGGCGGGAATATAGGCGCGGCGCATCGCGGTCAAAGCCCCGGATTGGGAATGGAAGGGGCGATCGGGCCGCCGGCGCTGCCCGGCGGACCGGAGGGTACCGGGGGCGTCGTGGGCGAGGGGATCACGCCATTGGCATCGGGTTCGGGGGCGGGCGGGGCCGCGTCGGTCTGGGGGGCGGCGGGCTCGGGCGTCGGGCGGTTCTCGGCCTCGACAACCTTGCTGGCCTGTTCCTCGTCCGGCGCGCGCGGGGCGCTGGCGCCGAACTGGGCGGCAAAGCTGTTGTAGCGCGCGGCCATGCGCTGCTGGACGTTGCCGCCCCAGCCCTTTTCGAGTTCTTCGAGCGCAGCCATGGCCTTGGCCGGATCGAACAGATAGGTCATCACGTCGCGCGCGATCGGATAGGCGGAGGGCGAGCCGCCGCCATGCTCGATGGCCACCGCGCAGGCATAGCGCGGGTTGTCGAACGGGGCGAAGCAGATGAAGTGGCCGTGGTCGCGCCGCTTCCATTCCACGTTCTTGCCGTTGCCGTGCTGGAGGCCGACGACTTGCGCGGTGCCGGTCTTGCCCGCCATCTGGATGCCGGGGATGGGCAGGCGCGCGCGGCCCGCCGTGCCGCGCCCGTTGACCACTTCGTTCATGCCGGCATGGATGAGGTCGAGATGCTCCTTGGCAAACCCCATCGAGGGCGCCTTGGGGGGATGACGGTCGAGCAGGAGGCGCGGGGTGAGTTGAAGGCCCGAGGCGATGCGCGAGACCATCGTGGCCTGCTGCAAGGGGTTCACCAGCATGTAGCCCTGGCCGATGGTGGCGTTCACCGTGTCATAGATCGCCCATTCCTTGTGATATTTCCGCAGCTTCCACGCCGGATCGGGCACCGTGCCATAGGATTGCCCCGGATAGGGCATCGGGAATTCCTGGCCGAGCCCCAGCCGCCGCGCCATCGCGGCGATCTTGTCCATGCCGATTTGCTGGGCGAAGTGGTAGAAATAGACGTCGCACGACTGGTAGATGCCCTTGAGCATATCGGTCTGGCCATGGCCGTGGTGGTTCCAGCAGTGGAACACGCGGTTGCCCACGCGCAGGCCACCGGCGCAATTGACGCTGGCGTGCGGGTCGAGCCCGGCTTCGAGGAACGAGAGCGCGACAAGCGGCTTTACGGTAGAACCGGGCGGATAAAGACCGCGCAAGACCTTGTTTCTCAAGGGAACGTGATCGTCTTCGGACAGCATCTTCCATTCGATGCGGCCAATGCCGTCGGAGAAGCTGTTGGGATCGTAGCACGGCATCGAGACCATCGCGAGAATATCGCCGGTCTGGCAGTCCATCACCACGACCGAGCCGGATTCGAGCCCGATGCGCCGCGCGGCATAGTCTTGAAGCCCGCCCAGAATGGTGAGCTGGACGGGCTTGCCCGGCACGTCCTCGCGCGTGCCAAGATCGCGCACGACCCGGCCCGAAGCGGTCGCCTCGACCCGGCGCGCGCCCGGCACCCCGCGCAGGCGCGCCTCGAAGTGCTTTTCAAGACCATCCTTGCCGATCTTGAAGCCCGGCGTGATCAGCAGCGGGTTGCGCTCGCGCTCATAATCTTCCGCCGAGGCCGGGCCGACATAGCCGACCAGATGCCCGACCGAAGGCCCGGTGGGATAATAGCGCGAATAGCCGCGCTGGGGGATGACGCCGGGCATTTCGGGCAGGCGCACGCTGACGGCGGCGAACTTGTCCCAGTCGAGCTTGGCGGCGACTTCGACCGGCTGGAAACCGCGGGCCTTTTCCAGCTTGTCCTTGATGTCGCCGACCTTGTCTGCCGTCAGCCCGAGCAGCCCGGAGAGCCGGGTCAGCGTGGCATCGGCATCGACCAGCCGGTCGGGGATCACGTCGACACGGAAATCGGCGCGGTTGGAGGCGAGCGCCGCGCCATTGCGGTCAAGCACCCAGCCCCGGCGCGGGGGGATCAGCGAGAGGTTGACGCGGTTGCTCTCCGAGGCGGCCTTGTACTTGGCGTTCTCGAAGATCGAGAGATAGGCCAGGCGCGAGGCCAGCAGCACGCCCACCGTCGCCTGCCCCATGCCCAGCACGAACGTGCGCCGCTCGAAGCGGTCTGCAAGGATGGCCGAAGTGAGCGGGAGCTTCTGCTTCGTCTTCTTCATCACGTTACAGTCTCTTGAGCGGCAGCAGGCGCACGCGGTCGATGAGCGCCACGATCCGGGTGACCACCGGATGGAGCAGCACCGTGAGCAGCACTTGCGGACCCACGGTGAAGGGCAGGGGATAGCCGGTGGCAAGTCCGGCGAGGGCGGCGGTCAGCACGACATAGCCCGAGAGCAGGGCGGCGGCGGCGAGCCAGTCCTGGGCAAAGCCGCGCCACAGGAATTTCTCGTCGACCACGTCCATTACCAGCATCGTGAGCGACCACAGCACGATCCCCGTGCCGAACGGTTGCCCGCTGTAGAGATCGTCGAAGGCGCCGAGCGGCAGCCCGGCCCAGACCGGCAGCAGGCTCGGGCGCAGCAGGCGCCATGCCAGCAGCATCATGTAGCCCAGCGGCGGCAGCACGGGGGCCGAGGCGATGATCGGCGAGAAGGGGATCATCGAGGCCAGCATGATCGAAACCCACGGCAAGCCCTGCGCGAGGACCGGAGAGGGCCCGCGATTGAGCCTGCGCCGCGCGAGGTCTTCAACCGGCGCGGGCAGGATCGAGAAGGGTTTGGGGAGCGGCATGGGCGGTTCCGGGCCTTTGTTCCGGGCTTCTCAGGGCGCGTTGTCGTCGCCCGAAGGCACGGGTGGGGCGGCCTTCTGCGCGGCTTCGAGGGCGCCTTGCGCGCTGGCTTGCCATGCGGGCAGCACGACCACGAAATCCGCGTCGGACGGGTCGCTCGCCAGATGGCCGGTGGCGCCGTCGCGATGAGGCTGGGTGGCGACGGCCACGGGAATGCCCGGCGGATAGAGCCCGCCCGAACCCGAGGTCACGAAGACATCGCCCTTGCGGATCACCGCGACCCCGGTGTTGATCAGGCGAATGTCGATCTGGCCATTGGCGCCGCCCTGGACGAACGCGGTGAGCCCGTCCGAGGCGCGACGCACGGGCACCACGTTGTCGGGGTCGGTCACCAGCAGCACGCGCGCGGTGTCGGGCCCGGTCTCGATCACCCGGCCGATCAGCCCCCCGGCGGCGCGCACCGGCTGGCCGTTGCGCACGCCCTGCATGGAGCCTGCCGAGAGCACGGCAAAGCGGCGGGTGGAGGTGGAGGTCGATCCGATCAGGCGGGCGGCGGCAACCGGGCGGGATGCCGGATCGACGATGCCCAGCAGGGCCTTGAGCCGGGCGTTTTCCTGCGCGAGGGCGCGCATCGTCACCGCGTCGGCACGGGCGGCCTGAACCTCGCGGGTGAGGGCGGCGTTCTGGCGCCCGGCGTTGAAATAGGCGCCCACGGCGGCAAACAGGCCCTGGCTGGCATTGCGCGTCTGGGCCCCGGCCTGGCCGAGCGGGCGCGCGACCTCGCTGGCGGCGGTGCGGGCAAAGGCGAAGGCATCCGGGTTGAACAGCGACACGCCAAGCACGACGAGGCCGGCCACGACGCCCAGAACGGCGATCACGTAGCCGGTGAATATCCCGTATTGCGCCCTGCGCGAAAAGCCCGGGCGCCGGTCAGGCGACCGCGCCATGAAGTTCTACCCCCGAAGTGTGTCTTGTACCATAACGAACCCCAAGCCCGAAATACGATGAAGCCCGGCTGAACCACCGGGCTCCATGCGCATTCACGAACCGGGAAGAGGGGTCAGGCGGTCATCAGGACGCCGCGATAGATCGGGTCTTCCATCGCGCGGCCAGTGCCCAGCGCGACGCAGGAAAGCGGGTCTTCGGCCACGCTCACGGGCAGGCCGGTTTCCTCGCGCAGGTGTTCATCGAGGCCGCGGATCAGCGCGCCGCCACCGGTCAGCACGATGCCCTGGTCGACGATGTCGGCAGCCAGTTCGGGGGCGGTGTTTTCAAGCGCGATGCGCACGCCCTCGACAATCGCGCCGATCGGTTCGGACAGCGCCTCGGCGACATTCGCCTGGGTGATGGTGATTTCCTTGGGCACGCCGTTGACGAGGTCGCGGCCCTTGATGTGGATCGTCTCGCCCACGCCGTCTTCGGGCTGGGTGGCGATGCCGTATTCCTTCTTGATGCGCTCGGCGGTGGCTTCTCCAATGAGGAGGTTGTGGTGGCGACGCACGTAGCTCACGATGGCTTCGTCCATCTTGTCGCCGCCCACGCGGACCGAGGTGGTATAGGCAAGGCCGCGCAGCGAGAGCACGGCGACTTCGGTGGTGCCACCGCCAATGTCGACGACCATCGAGCCGACCGGCTCGGTCACGGGCATGTCGGCGCCAATGGCCGCGGCCATCGGTTCGAGGATCAGGTAGACCTGGCTGGCCCCGGCGTTGCTGGCCGCGTCACGGATCGCGCGGCGTTCGACCGAGGTCGAGCCCGAGGGCACGCAGATCACGATTTCCGGGTAGCGCAGCAGGCTCTTGGAGCCGTGCACCTTGCGGATGAAGTGCTTGATCATTTCCTCGGCCACTTCGATGTCGGCGATCACGCCGTCGCGAAGGGGGCGGATCGCCTCGATGTTGTCGGGGGTCTTGCCCATCATCATCTTGGCATCGTCGCCCACGGCCTTGACCTTCTTGATGCCGTTGAGCGTTTCGATGGCGACGACCGAGGGTTCGTTCAGAACGATGCCGCGATCCTGCACATAGACGAGGGTATTGGCCGTACCCAGGTCGATCGCAATGTTCTGGGAGCCGAACTTGAAGAATCGGGAAAACATCGAAGCCATCAGAAAATCCGTGTGATTCGCGCACAGTGCCACGCAGGGGTAGCCTATGCGCAAAAGTGAGCGCGCGGGGAAGGCGGCTCATTAGCGCAAGCGGGGGGCAAAACCCAATATATTGTGCATTGCGAACACTGGAAAACGCAGGGGCCCGTCTCGAAAAAGGGCGCATTCGTCGCTAGGTTGCCAAAATGACCGCTTCCAGCCCCTCCAGCCCGGCATCTTCGGGCGCGCCGCGAGTCATCCGGCGCCTGCCCGACACGCTGATCAACCGCATCGCGGCAGGCGAAGTGGTGGAGCGACCCGCCAGCGCGCTTAAGGAACTGGTCGAGAACGCGATCGACGCGGGCGCCTCGCAAATCTCGGTTCGTCTGGGCGAGGGCGGGCTCTCGCTGATCGAGGTGACCGACGATGGCTGCGGCATGCGGCCCGACGAAATCGCCCTCGCGCTCGAACGCCATGCCACCTCCAAGCTCCCCGACGAGGCCATCGAACTGGTCGAGACGCTGGGTTTCCGGGGCGAGGCGCTGCCCTCGATCGCCTCGGTCGCGCGGGTGACGATCGAAAGCCGCAGCCGGGCAACGGACGAAGCATGGCGGCGCGTGGTCGATCATGGCGCGCTCGCCAGCGAAGGCCCCGCCGCGCTCCCGCCCGGAACACGGGTGCGGGTCGAGGACCTGTTCGGCAAGATCCCGGCCCGGCGCAAGTTCCTGCGCAGTGCGCGCTCGGAATGGGCGGCCAGCCTCGATGTCGTGCGGCGCCTTGCCATGGCCCGGCCCGATCTGGGCTTCACCCTCGAACACGACGGGCGCCGCGCGCTCCATGTCCAGCCGGGGCAGACGCTGGCGGCCCGCGTGGCCCAGCTCGTCGCGCGCGAACTGGCCGACAATGCGGTGACGGTCGATCTCGAACGCGACGCCTATCACCTGATGGGGGTGGCGGGCCTGCCGACCTACAATCGCGGCGTGGCCGATCACCAGTACCTGTTCGTCAATGGCCGGCCGGTAAAGGACCGCCTGCTGATGGGGGCGGTGCGCGGCGCCTATGCCGACATGCTCGCGCGCGACCGCCATGCGGTGCTGGCCCTGTTCCTTCAGGTTCCCGCCGAGGAAGTCGACGTCAACGTCCACCCGGCCAAGACCGAAGTGCGCTTCCGCGACAGTGCGCTCGTGCGCGGGATAATCGTGACCGGCTTGCGGCAGGCGCTGGCGACCGGCGACCGGCGCTCGGCCCAGACGCCTGACGCAGGCGCGATGAAGGCCTGGCAGTCGGAACCGATTGCACCTGCTGCTCCTTTTTCTGTGCCTTATTCTGCCCCGGAGACCATGCAGGGCAGCATTTTTGCCCCCGCGCGCCCGGCAGGCTGGCCGTCATCTTCCGCCCCATGGCAACCGCCGCGCGTGAACGAGGCGGATCGCAAGGCTTCGGATGCGTGGCGCGGCTATGAAGCCGGGCTCATGGCCCCGCCGGTCGCCCGCGCCGAACCGGCGAGCGAGCCTGCCCCGGAAGCCGCGCAGCACCCGCTGGGTGTCGCGCGCGGGCAGGTCGCCAAGACCTACATCGTCGCCGAGGCGAGCGACGGCCTCGTCATCGTCGACCAGCATGCCGCGCATGAGCGCCTCGTCCTCGAACGCCTGCGCGCGGCGGGCGCGGGGGAGGGGGCAGCCCCGGCACAGGCCCTGCTCCTGCCCGAAGTGGTCGATCTCGACGAACCCTCGTGCGACCGGCTCGAAGACGCCGCGCCGCGCCTCGCCACCTTCGGCCTCGCGCTCGAACGCTTCGGTCCTGCGGCCATGCTCGTACGCTCGGTGCCCGCCGCGCTTGCCAAGGGCGATCCACAGGCTCTCGTGCGAGACGTGGCTGACGATCTGGCCAAGCACGGCGACGCACTGCTGCTGGGCGAAAAGCTCGACCTCGTGCTGGCCACGATGGCATGCCACGGTTCGGTCCGCGCCGGGCGCGTGCTTTCGGTGCCCGAAATGAATGCGCTCTTGCGCGAAATGGAGGCAACCCCGCGCTCGGGCCAGTGCAACCATGGCCGTCCGACGTGGGTGAAGCTCGCCCATGGCGATATCGAGAAGCTGTTCGGGCGCAAGTGACGCGCGCGACGAGACGGAGATTTTTGATGCGCGTCCTGTTCCTGCCGGTTCTGTCGCTTGGCCTGCTGTCTGCCGCCTGCTCGAAGGCGCCACGACAAAGCGATGAGCAGGCTGTCGCCCAGGTCGAGGCCGCACAGAACGAACGCGCCCCCGCGCGCGAAGTGGCGCCCGAGCCGATCCTCTATCCCGACATCATGCAAGGCAAGCTGATCGCGGCGGGATGCAATTTCGTCGCCGATGGCGGCGGCATGGGCGCGATCCTGATGGCGCAGGCCGACCGCGGGGTGATCAAGCTGGGCGGGCACCTCGTCGCGCTGGCGGCGGACAAGGGCAGTGCGCGGATGCCGCTGGGAAGCTGGTCGCACTATGTCGGGCGCGACTATGCGCTGACCTTCACGCGGATCGAGGGGGCCAGTGCGAGTGCCAGTGCCGGCACGCCCTTTGGTGGCAGCGTGCAGGCGCAGACATTTCGCGCGCAAGTGGTGATCAGCGATGCCGATGCCCGCGCGGTCTATGCGGCCAAGGGCGAGGCACAGTGCAAGTCGTCGTGATCCGGCAAAAGTACAAAATTTCTGTGAACCGGAGCGCAGGAAGCCAGTAAAACCGGCGGGTTCCCGGCATTTTCCCTGAAATGTGGCGCATTTACGCCGAGGTGCTGGCCGCAGGGCCAAGGCTTCTGGTCGTATTCGCGGTGGTCCCGGCGTGGACATCGGGCGCCTTGTCGCGCCAGTCAGCGCGTGGGGGCATCGTTTTAAGGAATATGCCAGATGGAAAAGGGCCAAATGAACAAGAGCCGGTTTGAAAAGGGCCAGTTTAAAAAGGGTCGCCACGTCGTTTTGCTTGCCGCGGCCCTGCCGATGCTTCTGGCTGGTTGCGCGACGACCGGTTCGGTCAAGCGGGCCCAGGCTGCGGCCGATCAGGCCCAGGCCCGCGCTGACGAAGGGCTGGGTGCGGCCCAGCGGGCGCAAGGGTCTGCCGATGCCGCCGCCGGGGCCGCGGCCCAGGCACAGGGCTCGGCCAACAATGCCATGACCGCCGCGCAAGGCGCGGGCGCGGCCGCCCAGACCGCCTCGATGGCGGCCCAGTCGGCAGGCGCGCGGGCCGATGCGCTCGAAGGCCGCCTGCGCCGCCTCGAACGCTGGAAGTGGGCGCGCACCCACCCGAAGAAGGCGGCCAAGCACCGCGCACACCATCATGCGGCGCATCACCCCAAGCCGCAGGGGCAGCCCCGTCCGATCACCGCCGATCAGACTTCGGCCCAGCAACACCTCTGAAGGCAAGTCTTCTTCGGGAAGGTGGGGAAAGAGGAACGGGCGCGCAGCATGGCTTGCGCGCCCGTTTTTCGGGTCTTGTGACCAGTTTGTGCGTTCAGCAGGCCGCGATCAGTCGGTCCCGTCGGGATCGCGCGTGGAAACCATCGCATTGCTCACCATCGTCAGCACGGCGACATCGTCCTGGTTGTAGACGCGGGTTTCGGCCCTGAAGATGCCCATTTCGGGGCGCGAGCGGCTGCGGCGCTTTTCGAGAACCTCTGTCTCGACGCGCAGGGTGTCGCCCGGATAGACCGGATGGCGCCAGCGCAATTCGTCGATCCCCGGCGAGCCGAGCCCCTGATGGCCGGTGCGTTCCTGCTCCTCGACGATCATCGCCATGGTCATCGCGCACGTGTGCCAGCCACTGGCGGCCAGACGCCCGAAATGGGTCTTGGCGGCTTCCTCGTCCGAAAGGTGGAAGGGTTGCGGGTCGTAGGCGCGGGCAAAGGCGACGACTTCGTCGCGACCGACAAGGCGGCTGCCGAACCGGCTCACCGCGCCCACTTCGAGGTCTTCGTAAAAGCGCATGGGGGCAAGGGTGTACCTTGCCCCGTCATTCGTCAACTGCGGATGCTGCGAATTCAGATATTCACACGTTGAACTTGAAGTGCATCACGTCGCCGTCCTTGACGACATATTCCTTGCCTTCCTGGCGCAGCTTGCCCGCGTCGCGCGCGGCAGCTTCCCCGCCAAGGCCCACGAAATCCTCGTAGGCGATGGTTTCGGCGCGGATGAAGCCGCGCTGCATGTCGGAGTGGATTTCCCCGGCGGCCTCGGGGGCCTTGGCGCCCTGATGGACGGTCCAGGCGCGGGCTTCCTTGGGGCCGACGGTGAAGAAGGTGAGCAGGTGGAGCAGCTCGTAGCCGGCGCGGATCACGCGGTTGAGGCCGGTTTCGGTCAGGCCCAGTTCGGCCAGGAACGCGAGGCGTTCCTCGGTGTCCATGCCGACCAGATCGGCCTCGATCGCTGCCGAGACGACCACGGCTTCGGCGCCTTCGGCCTTGGCTTTTTCAAACACGCGGGCCGAGAGGGCATTGCCATCGGCCGCGCTCTCTTCTTCCACGTTGCAGACATAGAGCACGGGCTTGGCGGTGAGGAGTTGGGCCTGCGCGAACAGGCGGGCTTCCTCGTCGTCTCTGGGCTGGGTCAGGCGGGCAGGCTTGCCCTCGCGCAGGAGGTCGAGCGCCTGGCCGAGCACCGAGGCCATGGCCTTGGCTTCCTTGTCGCCGCTGGTCGCCTTCTTGGCGGCGGCGGGGACGCGCTTTTCGAGGCTTTCGAGGTCGGCCAGCATCAGTTCGGTTTCGACCGTGTCGGCGTCGGACAGCGGATCGACCTTGTTGTCGACGTGCTGGATGTCGTCGTTTTCAAAGCAGCGCAGGACGTGGATGATCGCATCGACTTCGCGGATGTTGCCCAGGAACTGGTTGCCCAGCCCTTCGCCCTTCGAAGCCCCACGCACGAGCCCGGCGATGTCGACGAAGCCGAGCTGGGTGGGGATGATCTTCTGGCTGCCGGCGACCTTGGCCAGCGTGTCGAGGCGCGCGTCGGGCACGCCGACATTGCCCACGTTGGGTTCGATCGTGCAGAACGGATAGTTGGCGGCTTGCGCCGCCTGCGTCTCGGTCAGCGCGTTGAACAGCGTCGACTTGCCGACATTGGGAAGGCCGACGATCCCGCAACGAAAACCCATCTTCGTGTCCTTGGCTTGGCGGCCCTGCTTCGATGGGCCCATGCATGGGGGCTGGCGATGGTGGCTGGCGCGCGCGAGGTCAAGGGGGCAGCAGGGGGCGATGGTGGGGTTTTGCCGGTGGAATCGCGAATCTTCATCGAAGTTTCAGTCCTTCGTGTCAGGATGGCAGGGATGACGCGTGCGATTTTTCTGTTGGCGATGCCGCCGCTGGCGCTTCTGGCGGCCTGTTCACCAGATCCGGCGGCCCATGCGGCGCGGGCACGCGCGGCGTTCGGGGCGCAGGATTACGCAACGGTTCGGGTCGAGGCGCTGGCCGCGCTCGATTCCGGGAAATTGCCCGCCGATCAGGGCCGCGCGCTTTTGCGCATGCTTGCCCGTGCGCAGTTGCGTCTGGGCGATGGCGATGGCGCACAGGCCACGCTTGCCCGTCTGGAGGACGCCGGCGAGACGGGCAGCGACATGACCCGGATGCGCGCCGAGGCGGCTCTTCTGCGTGGGCTGCCGCGCCAGACGCTTTCGCTGCTGGGCCGAAGCCACGATGTCGATGCCTGGCGCCTGCGCGCCGCCGCACAGCAGGCGCTGGGCGACAGTGCGAAGGCGCTGGAGGCCTTTCGGGCCGGGATGGCGGCGGGGGGCAATTTCGAGCTGGCGCGTGACTATGCCCGCTTCCTGATCGCGGCAGAGGATTTTGCCGGGGCGCAGGGGGCGCTGGCGATGATGCAGCGCTGGCAACCCGACGGGATCGACACCCTGATGGTCGAGGGACAGTTGCGCGTGCGCGAAGGCCAGCTCGACGCTGCCACGCGCGCCTATGACCGGGCCATTGCAAAGTACCCGCGCCGGATCGAGCCGCTGATCGAGCGGGCCAATCTGGCCGACATGCAGAACCAGCTCGACCGGGCGATCGACCTGATCGGCAAGGCGGCGGTGCTTGCGCCGGGCGATCCGCGCGTGCTCGACCTGCAAGTCCAGTTTGCCAGCGAGAAGGGCGACTGGGAAAAAGTGCGCCAGTTGCTTGGGCCCCACGAGATCGACCTCGATCCGCGCACGCCCAACGGGCTGACCTATGCTGAGGCGCTGCTTCGGCTCGACCATCCCGAGCAGGCGCGGGTGATGTTTGCGCGCGCACTGCTGCTCTCGCCGCAGAACCCCTATTCGCGCATGATGCTGGCCGAGGCGCAACTGGCGACGGGCGATGCGGAGACGGCCTTGCGCACGATCCGTCCCCTTTCGGATTCGCTGCTGGCCGGGCAGCGCGAGCTGGACCTGGCCTTGCGCGCGGCGCGCGCGGCGGGCGATCCGATGGCCGATACCCTGGCTGCGCGGCTTCAATCGGCCCAGCTCAAGCGTGACGAAGGCCTTGCCGGGGCGGCGCAGGCCGCGATGGCTCGGCGCGACTGGCCCGCCGCGATTGCGGCCTATTCGGCGCTGCTGGGCGATGGCAGTGATGCCGAAGTGCTCAAACGGCTGGCGGTGGCCTGTTCGAATGCGGGGCGCCATGCCGAGGCCATCGCCTATGCCGACCGTGCCTTGCTGATCAGTCCGCGTGACCCGGACATGCTGCATATGGCGGGCCTCGCGCGGCTCAATGCCGGGCAGGATCTCGACACGGCGCGGCGCCTGCTGGCCCGTGCGAGCGAGGCCGATCCGGCCAACCGCCTGTTCCGCGCCGATCTGGCGCGTGGCGAAGTCGCCACGCGATAAGCGCGGCTGCGCGGAAAACAAATAAGTGCGGCTGGCCGGAAAACAAAAACGCCGCCCGGACCAGACCCGGACGGCGTTTTCGCATGGCGGCCTCAAGGCGAGGCCGAAAATCAGGGCTTAGCGTCGGCGGCGGCGCACGAAAGCGAGGCCGACGATGCCAGCACCCATCAGGCCGAGCATGCCCGGTTCGGGAACGGCGGTGCCACCGGTCGACGAAGAAGTGGTGGTGCCGCCCGAGGTCGACGAGGTGGTGGTGCCACCCGAAGTCGACGACGTGGTCGTGCCACCCGAGGTCGAGGAGGTGGTGGTCCCGCCCGAGGTCGACGAGGTGGTCGAGGACGAGGTGGTGGTGCCGCCCGAAGTCGACGAGGTCGACGACGAGCTGGTGCTGCCGCACATCGATGCACCGGCCGAGTGGCCGCAGTTGCAATAGTGGGTGTGCCAGAAAGTGGCGTGCGCGGGCGCGGCGGCAACCGTGGTGGTCAGCGCGGCGGCGAGAATGGCAATCGAACGCTTCATGATCTGTCCCCTGTTGGCGATGTGGTTGATAGTCATGGAAGCAAAAGCAGTGCCAAGTGCGGAATTGCGCGCATTACGGTGGTTAACGGCTCCTTGCCCAAGGGCAGGGTGTAAGCTGTGCCGACGCTTTTGGGCGTAAAAAGCGTTAACCTTTGCAAGGAGATGGCTTTTTTGTCCGGGGGCCGGGCTCAGTCCTGCTGGCGCAGCGCAACGTCGTTCATAAAGCGGGTATCCTCGTGGCGGGCGAGGCGTTCGGCCTCGGCGCCCACCGCGCCCAGCATCGTGATCAGGTCGTCCTGCTCGGCCTTGGCGAAGGGGGCGAGGACATAGCCGGTCACGCGGTCCTTGTGGCCGGGGTGGCCGATGCCCAGCCGGATGCGGCGGAAATCGGGGCCGCAGTGCTGGTCGATCGAGCGCAGGCCATTGTGCCCGGCATGGCCGCCGCCCTGCTTCACCTTGACCTTGAAGGGCGCGATGTCGAGTTCGTCGTGGAACACGGTGAGCGCATCGGTCCCGAGCTTGTAGAAGCGCAGCGCCTCGCCCACGGCGCGGCCGCTCTCGTTCATGAAGGTGGCGGGCTTGAGCAGGATGATCTTTTCGGTACCCAGTCGCCCTTCCTGGACCCAGCCCTGGAACTTCTTCTGGACGGGGCCGAAGCAGTGCATGTCGGCGATGGTGTCGAGCGCCATGAAGCCCACGTTGTGGCGGTGAAGGGCATATTGCGGGCCCGGATTGCCCAGACCGACCCAGACTTGCATGGGCGAAACCTTCCTTGGTGCGTTCGTGAGGATGGGGTGCGGGAGGGCCTTTGCCCCGTTCGCGGCCAAAAAAGAACCCCTCCTGTGGTCAGGAGGGGTTCTTTTGAATGCTCACCTGTCCAAACGGGTTGGACGGGGAAGGGCTGATCGGATCGGATCAGCCTTCCTTGGTGGTGTCGCCTTCTTCGCTCTTGAGCGCCGAGGGAGCGACGATCGTGGCGATGGTGAAGTCGCGGTCGGTGATGGCCGAACGCGCGCCAGCCGGAAGGGCGACGTGGCTGATGTGGATCGAGGCGCCCACTTCGAGGCCGGTCACGTCGATCACGATGTCATCGGGGATGGCATCGGCGACGCAGATCAGTTCGAGTTCGTGACGCACGATGTTGAGCACGCCACCCTTCTTGAGGCCCGGCGAGGCTTCTTCGTTCTGGAACACGACGGGCACGTTCACGTGCACTTCGGCGTTCGCAGCCAGACGCAGGAAGTCGGCGTGCTGGGGGCGGTCGTTGACGGCGTGGAAGGCCACGTCCTTGGGCAGGGTGCGGACGGTTTCGCCGCCGATCGTCAGTTCGACGATCGAGTTGAAGAAGTGGCCGGTGCCCAGCGCGCGGGCCAGAGCCTTTTCTTCAAGATGGATGGCAACCGGTTCCTGGTTGCCGCCATAGATCACGGCGGGGGTGCGGCCGTCGCGGCGCAGGGCACGGGAGGCTCCCTTGCCAGCCCGTTCGCGCAGTTCGGCCGACAGGGTCAGCGTCTCGCTCATGTTGAATACCTTCCAGTTGGAAATTCTGTTGATGCTCCGCTGCCACGCCTCCAGGGATGACCATGACAGGGAAGCGGCGGCCCTTAGCGGATCGGGCCGAAAATGCAAGTCCGCAGGTGCGCAGGGGCGGAAATCAGGCGCTACTGTATGCGCCGCACCTGCCAGCCCTTGCTCTGGAGCAGGGTGGGCAACCCGTCGCTGCCCGAGACGTGGGCTGCGCCCACCGCGATGAACGGGGTGGCTCCGTCCTTGAGCATCGCATCGATCTTGCCCGCCCAGGCCGCGTTGCGCCCTGTCAGCAGGGCCTGATGGAGTTGGGGGTCGGCGAGGAAACCGGTCTGGCTTTCGCGCGCGATGCCCAGATCGTCGCCGCGCAGCCAGAGCTTGACCATGTCGGCGTCGTCGTCGCGTTCGTCGGCGGTTTCGACCGCGATCTGTTCGAGCAGGGTCTGCTGGGCGCGGGGCGGGAGCGAATCGAAGATGCCGAACTGTCCGTCGAGCGTTTCGAGGCCTTCGACCGGCTTGTCGCCGATCAGCTTGCGCAATTGCGGCTCGACCCCGCTCGCCGGGTCCATGCCGTCCTTCTGGCCGCCGATGGCCGCGATCTGGAGGGCGACGGCCCAGGATTCCTCGTTCTCGAACTGCGCGTCGGTGAGGTGGAGGGTCTTGTAGGCCTTGGCCAGCGCGTCGCGGTACTTCATCGCCACGCGCCGGGAGGGCGGGGGCAGGCCGGGGGTATAGGCCAGCCGCGCCAGCGCCACGCCCGCCACATTGCCATCGAGCGGCTGGGCGATTTCGAGCACGAGGCGGTCCGATGCCGCCAGTGCGTGGTCGATGGCCGGGCGGCGCCAGGCCAGGCCAGCGGGCAGGGCATGGACGGTGCCCAGCATCCATCCGCGCGGGCCCGAGGTATCCGAAATTTCCCAGAGCGCCACGCGCGCAGGCAGCGGGGCGGGGGCGGGCTTGTGGCAGGCCACCAGCAGGCAGGCGGCCATCAGGGCGCACAAATTGCGCGAAAGCGTGCGGGGGAGGGAAAGTTTGAACATGGCGTGTGTCCCATGCACAGGACGGGCCGGGTTGGGAAGTCCTCTCCGGTAAGGCTTTCGTCCCCAAGTCTTCGTCATGCGCGCCTTGCGGGCGGTTGATTTGCGTCGCGCCATCGGCCATGGGCAACCAGACCATGGCCGACACTGTATCAAAGCCGCTCAGCTTGCAGGACATGATCCTGCGTCTCCATGCCTATTGGAGCGAGAAGGGGTGCCTCGTGCTCCAGCCCTACGACATGCGCGTGGGTGCCGGTACGTTCCACCCGGCCACGACCTTGCGGTCGCTCGGTCCCGAGCCGTGGAATGCGGCCTATGTGCAGCCCAGCCGTCGCCCGACCGATGGTCGCTATGGCGAAAACCCCAATCGCCTCCAGCACTACTACCAGTATCAGGTCATCATGAAGCCGAGCCCGGCGGACATGCAGGACCTCTATCTCAACAGCCTGTTCGCCATCGGCATCGACCCGTTGCAGCACGACATCCGCTTCGTGGAAGACGACTGGGAATCGCCGACGCTGGGCGCCTGGGGTCTGGGCTGGGAAGTCTGGTGCGACGGCATGGAGGTGACGCAGTTCACCTATTTCCAGCAGATGGGCGGCTATGACTGCAAGCCGGTCGCGGGCGAGCTGACCTATGGCCTCGAACGTCTGGCGATGTACATCCAGGGCGTCGATAACGTCTACGATCTGGCCTACAACAGCCATGGCGTGACCTATGGGCAGGTCTTCCTCGAAAACGAGCGGCAGATGTCGAAGTGGAACTTCGAGATCGCCAATACCGATGCCTTGTTCGACCTGTTCCGCAAGGCGACCGAGGAATGCCAGAACTGCCTTGAGGCCAAGCTGCCGATCCCGGCCTATGAGCAGGCGATCGAGGCCAGCCACGTCTTCAACCTGCTTCAGGCCCGCGGGGTGATCTCGGTTCAGGAGCGCGCGAGTTACATGGGCCGCGTGCGCGATCTCGCGCGCGGGTCCGCCGAAGCCTACATGGAAAAGTTCAAGGACGAATGGGCGCAGAAGTATCCGGGGTGGAGCGCATGAGCATGACCGCAGACTTTCTGCTCGAACTGCGCTCGGAAGAAATCCCCGCACGGATGCAGGCTGGTGCCCGTGCCGATCTGGAAAAGCTTTTCGTCAAGGAACTCGCCGCCGCAGGGCTCAAGGCCGGTTCGATCACCGTGTGGTCGACGCCGCGCCGTCTGGCGCTGATCGCGCGCGATCTTCCGCTCGCCACGCAGGCTGTGCGCGAGGAAGTGAAGGGGCCGCGCGCCTCCGCGCCGCCCCAGGCGCTCGAAGGCTTCCTGCGCAAGACGGGCCTGTCGCGTGAAGACCTCACCGAACGCGACGGCGTGCTGTTTGCCGTGACCGAGAAGCCGGGCCGTGAAACCGCCGCGGTTCTGGCCGAAGCGATCCCCGCCATCGTGCGCGCGTTCCCCTGGCCCAAGTCGCAGCGCTGGGGCGCGGCCTCGTTCAGCCCGGAATCCTTGCGGTGGGTGCGTCCGCTCTCGGGCATCATCGCTATTCTGGGCCAGACCCCGATCGACCTCGAAGTGGGGGGCGTGCGTTCGGGAACGGTCACGCGCGGCCACCGTTTTCATCATCATGGCGATATCACGATCACCGATGCGGCGATGTACGCGGCGGCCCTGCGTGAGGCTTTCGTGATCGTCGATCATGCCGAGCGCGAGGCACTGGTCCGTGACAAGGCGCGCGCTGCCGCGCAGGATGCCGGCCTCGTGCTGGTCGACGATGAAGGCTTGGTGATCGAGAATGCGGGGCTCACCGAATGGCCGGTCCCGCTGCTGGGCCGCTTCGACGAGGCCTTCCTCGACGTTCCTGCCGAGACGATCCAGCTGACCGCCCGCGTCAACCAGAAGTATTTCATCTGCCGCGATGCGGGCGGCAAGCTCGCCAATGCTTTCGTGTGCACCGCCAATATCGCGGCGACCGATGGCGGCGCGGCGATCGTAGCGGGCAACCAGAAGGTTCTGGCCGCGCGCCTGTCCGACGCCCGCTTCTTCTGGGAGCAGGACAAGAAGGTGCCGCTGGCCGTTCAGGCACAAAAGCTGGGCCGGATCACCTTCCACGAAAAGCTGGGCACGCTGGCCGACAAGGTTGCCCGCGTGGCAGACCTTGCCGAATGGCTCGCCCGCGAAGGCGTGGTGCCCGGCGCCGATCCGGCGCAGGCGCGTCTGGCCGCCGAACTGTGCAAGGCCGATCTGGTCACCGACATGGTCGGGGAATTCCCGGAATTGCAAGGCCTTATGGGCGGTTATTACGCCCGCGCCGAAGGTCTGCCCGATGCCGTCGCCGATGCGATCCGCGATCACTACAAGCCGGTCGGCCAGGGCGACGACGTGCCTCACGCGCCGGTTTCGGTCTGTGTGGCGCTGGCCGACAAGCTCGATACCCTGCGTGGCTTCTTCGCCATCGATGAAAAGCCCACCGGCTCGAAGGACCCCTTCGCGCTGCGTCGTGCGGCGCTGGGCGTCATTCGCCTGATCACCGAGAACGGGTTGCGTTTCGAGGTGGCCGAGGGCGATCTGTTGGCTTTCTTTGCCGACCGTCTGAAGGTGCAGCAGCGCGAGGCGGGCGTGCGCCACGACCTGATCGACGCGGTCTTTGCGCTGGGGGGTGAGAGCGATCTCGTGCGCCTGCTGGCCCGTGTCGCCGCGCTTCAGGCTTTCGTTGCTACGGAAGACGGCGCCAACCTGATCGCGGGCTACAAGCGTGCGGCCAATATCCTCAAGAAGGAAGCGCCTGCTGCCGGCGAACCGGCGCTGGTTGCTCCTGCCGCGCTCGGCTACGAGCCTGAAACGGCTGAAGCGGCGCTGATGGCGGCAGTCGCTGCTGTCGGCCCGCAAGTCGATGCGGCGCTTGTCCATGAAGACTTTACTGGCGCGATGGCGGCACTTGCCTTGTTGCGCGCGCCGATCGATGCGTTTTTCGACAGCGTTACGGTTAACGACACGCAGTCTGAAAAACGAAGCAATCGCTTGGCACTGCTTGACCAATTCCGTGCTGCGGTGCACAAAGTTGCGGACTTTTCGCGGATCGAGGGTTGAGCCCTCGATCCACCTTCCATTACCAGGCGTAATCGGTATTTTCTGCCGACTTCTTGTTCAGGGAACGGGCTTTTAAAATGAGTGCATACGTATTCCATTTTGGCGGTGGTGCGCGAAACGACAACCCGCGAGCCAAGGACAAGACCATAACCGGCGGCAAGGGTTCGAACCTCGCTGAAATGGCCGGTATTGGTCTGCCTGTTCCTCCCGGTTTCACGATCAGCACCGAAGTCTGCGCCCAGTACAACACGGCGGGCAAGGTGTTCGACGCGGACATCAAGGCGGGCGTCGCGGCCGGTCTGGTCCACATCGAGACCGCCACGGGCCGCGTGTTCGGCGATGCGGCCAATCCGCTGCTGGTTTCGGTCCGTTCGGGCGCGCGCGTGTCGATGCCCGGCATGATGGACACCGTCCTCAACCTGGGCCTCAACGACGTGACCGTCGAAGGGCTGTCCGAAGGTTCGGGCGACGCGCGCTTTGCCTGGGACAGCTATCGTCGCTTCATCCAGATGTACTCGGACGTGGTGCTCGGCGTTGACCATCACCGCTTCGAAGACGCGCTCGAAATCGCCAAGGAAGACAACGGCTACTTTGCCGACGTCGAGATGACCGCCGACAACTGGCGCAAGCTGGTGGGCGAATACAAGGCCATCGTGGCCGAAGAACTGGGCCGTCCGTTCCCGCAGGACGTGCATGAGCAGCTCTGGGGTGCGATCGGCGCCGTGTTCGACAGCTGGGAAAGCGAACGCGCCAAGGTCTACCGCAAGCTCAACGACATCCCCGCCGACTGGGGCACCGCCGTCAACGTCCAGGCCATGGTCTTTGGCAACATGGGCGATACCTCGGCCACGGGCGTCGCCTTCACGCGCGACCCGGCCACCGGCGAGAAGGCCTATTATGGCGAATGGCTGGTCAACGCCCAGGGCGAAGACGTGGTCGCGGGCATCCGCACGCCCCAGTACCTGACCAAGTTCGCGCGCGAACGGGCCGGGGCCAAGCCGCTGTCGATGGAAGAAGCCATGCCCGAGGCCTATGCCGAGCTGGCGAGCGTGTTTGAACTGCTGGAAAAGCACTACAAGGACATGCAGGACATCGAGTTCACGGTCGAAAAGAACAAGCTGTGGATGCTCCAGACCCGTTCGGGCAAGCGCACCGCGAAGGCCGCGCTCAAGATGGCGGTCGACATGGTGGGCGAAGGCCTGATCGACGAGGCGACCGCGATTGCCCGCATCGATCCCATGGCACTTGACCAGCTGCTGCACCCCACGCTCGACCCCAAGGCCCCGCGTGACGTGCTTACCAAGGGCCTGCCGGCCTCGCCGGGCGCCGCTTCGGGTGTCGTCGTGTTCGACGCCGACACCGCCGAACGCCGCGCCGAAATGGGCGAAGCGGTCATTCTGGTCCGCGTCGAAACCTCGCCGGAAGACATCCACGGCATGCACGCGGCCAAGGGCATCCTGACCGCGCGCGGCGGCATGACCAGCCACGCGGCGGTCGTCGCCCGCGGCATGGGCCGTCCTTGCGTCTCGGGTGCCTCGGCCCTGTCGATCGACATGGCCAAGCGCACCGCCAAGATCGGCAACCGTGACGTGGTCGAAGGCGATATCATCACCCTCGATGGCTCGAACGGCGACATCATGTGGGGCGAAGTGCCCATGGTCGAACCCGAACTGGTGGGCGATTTCGCCACCCTGATGGCCTGGGCCGACAAGCACCGCCGCATGAAGGTGCGCACCAACGCCGAAACCCCGCTCGACTGCCAGGTTGCGCGCCAGTTCGGTGCCGAAGGCATCGGCCTGTGCCGTACCGAGCACATGTTCTTCGACGCGGGCCGCATCTCGGCCGTGCGCCAGATGATCCTGGCCGAAGACGAAGCCGGTCGCCGCGCGGCGCTGGCCAAGCTCCTGCCCGAACAGCGCGCCGACTTCATCGCGATCTTCGACGTCATGGCGGGCCTGCCGGTCACCATCCGTCTGCTCGATCCGCCGCTTCACGAATTCCTGCCGCATGGCGACGCGGAATTCGAGGAACTGGCCGAAGCGACCGGCCTTGGCGTCGATCACCTCAAGCGCCGTGCCGGGGAACTGCACGAATTCAACCCCATGCTCGGCCATCGCGGCTGCCGCCTGGGCATCACGTTCCCCGAAATCTACGAAATGCAGGCACGCGCCATCTTCGAGGCGGCGGTCGAAGTCGCCACGAAGTCGGGTGAGGCTGTCGTTCCCGAAGTGATGGTGCCGCTGGTTGCCACCAAGAAGGAACTCCAGATCCTGCGCGCGCTGATCGACCGCGTGGCGGCCCAGGTCTTCGCCGAAAAGGGCAAGACGCTCCACTATCTCGTGGGCACCATGATCGAGCTGCCGCGTGCAGCCCTGATGGCTGGCGAGATCGCCGAGGAAGGCAAGTTCTTCTCGTTCGGCACCAACGACCTGACGCAGACGACGCTGGGCGTGAGCCGCGACGACGCCGCGCGCTTCCTCAACCCTTATGTCGATCAGGGCATCTACCCGCGCGATCCGTTCGTGAGCCTCGACATCGAGGGCGTGGGCCAGCTGGTCGAACTGGCTGCCGAACGTGGCCGCAAGACCCGCCCCGACATCAAGCTGGGCATCTGCGGCGAACATGGTGGTGATCCGGCCTCGATCGCATTCTGCGAGAAGGTCGGCCTCGACTACGTGTCGGCCAGTCCCTACCGTGTGCCGATTGCCCGCCTCGCGGCGGCGCAGGCTGCACTCAAGGCCTGATTTTCCAAGCCCCCCGCCCAGGCGGGGGGCTTTTGCTTTACCTTTGCTTTTATTTTTTCCCAAATACGACCCGAACATCCGGGCAGGAGAGGTTTACGTGATCAGGCATCTGCCGTGGCTGGCATTGGCCCTCGTTGGGCTGGCAGCGTTGTCTTACCTCGCGGTGGCGCGAGGGGAGCATGTTAATGCGCTGTGGATCGTGGTGGCATCGGTTTGCTGTTTCCTCGCTGCCTACCGTTTTTATGCGCAATTCATCGCCAAGGTCGTCCTCAAGCTCGATCCGGCGCGTCCCACCCCTGCCGTGCGGCGGGCGGACGGGCTCGACTATGTCGCGACCGACAAGACCACCCTGTTTGGTCATCACTTTGCCGCGATTGCCGGGGCAGGGCCGCTGGTCGGCCCGGTGCTGGCTGCACAGATGGGCTATCTGCCCGGTACGCTGTGGATCGTGGGCGGGGTCGTGCTGGCAGGCGCGGTCCAGGATTTCCTCGTGCTGTTCCTCTCGATGCGCCGTGACGGCAAGTCGCTGGGCGAGATGGTGCGCATGGAAATGGGCGAAGTGGCCGGGACCATCGCGCTCGTGGGCACGTTCATGATCATGGTGATCATTCTGGCGGTGCTGGCGCTGATCGTGGTCAAGGCTCTTGCGGCCAGTCCCTGGGGTATGTTCACGGTCGGGGCGACGGTTCCGCTCGCGCTGTTCATGGGTATCTATTCGCGTTGGATCCGGCCCGGTCGGATCGGCGAGGTTTCGGTGCTGGGCCTGATCGGCCTGCTTGCCGCGCTTGTTGCCGGTCAGCCGGTCGCCGCGTCGGCAACGCTGGCCCCGTGGTTCACCTATACGCCGGTCCAGATCTGCTGGATCCTCATCGCCTATGGCGCGGTGGCCAGCCTCGTTCCGGTCTGGCTGCTGCTCGCCCCGCGCGACTATCTCTCCACGTTCCTCAAGATCGGCACGATTGCCGCGCTAGCCGTGGGGATCGTGATCATGGCCCCCGACCTGCGGATGCCGGCGGTGACCCAGTTCATCAATGGTGGCGGGCCGGTGTGGTCGGGCGGGCTGTTCCCGTTCCTGTTCATCACCATCGCCTGCGGGGCCGTGTCGGGTTTCCACGCGCTGATTGCCAGTGGAACGACGCCCAAGCTGATCGCCAGTGAAGCGGATGCGCCGCTCATCGGCTATGGCGCGATGCTGGCCGAGGCTTTCGTCGCGATCATGGCGCTGGTGGGAGCCAGCATCATCCAGCCGGGCATCTATTTCACGATGAACAGCCCGGCCTCGCTGATCGGCACCGATGCGCAGAGCGCGGCGGCGGCGGTGAGCGCGATGGGCTTTGCCATTACGCCTGCCCAGATCGCGCAAGTGACCCGCGACATCGGCGAGACGACGATCCTCTCGCGTGCGGGCGGCGCGCCGACGCTGGCAGTCGCCATGGCCGAAATCTTTTCGCACGTCGTGGGCGGCTCGATGATGAAGGCCTTCTGGTATCACTTCGCCATCCTGTTCGAGGCGCTGTTCATCCTGACGGCGGTTGACGCGGGGACTCGCGCCGGGCGGTTCATGTTGCAGGATCTGCTCGCGCGGGCGGTGCCCCCGTTCACGCGGCTGCCGGGCATGGTGCAGGGCCTCGTGGCCACGGGCCTGTGCGTCGCTGCGTGGGGCTGGTTCCTCTATCAGGGGGTGACCGATCCGATGGGCGGGGTGAACACGCTCTGGCCGATCTTCGGTATCTCCAACCAGATGCTGGCGGCGGTGGCCCTGCTGCTGGCAAGCACGGTGCTCTTGCGGATGAAGCGCGAGCGCTATGTCTGGGTGAGCTTGCTGCCCACGTTCTGGCTGCTGGTCTGCACGCTCTATGCAGGCGGGCTCAAGCTGCTGTCGGCCGATCCCAAGGTCGGCTTCCTGGCCCACGCCGCGCGTTTTTCGGCGGCGCTGGGCGAGGGCAAGGTTCTTTCGCCGGCCAAGTCGGTCGCGCAGATGCACCAGATCGTGTTCAACGACCGGGTCGACGCCGCGCTTTGCGCGCTGTTCCTCGCGGTGGTGGGCGCCATTCTGGTCGCTGCGGTGCGTACCGGCATGACCGCCCTGCGCAGCCCCGTGCCCACCATGCACGAGATCGGCGCGGGTGCCGTGCTTGAAAGTCACGCATGAGCCGGTCCCGCGCCCCTTTCCTTGCGCGACTTTTGGCCCATCTGGCGCGCATGGGCAGGGCGATGGTCGGCATGCCCGATTACGAGGCCTATTGCCGCCACATGGCCGATCGGCACCCTGACCGGGTGCCGATGGACCGCAAGGCCTTCTTCCGCGAGCGGCAACAGGCGCGTTACGGAGGGAAGCAGGGGGGGCGCTGCTGCTGAACAGTATCGTTCCGGCCAATTTGGCGAAAAACCGGGCTTGCGTTCTCGCTATGTTCGCGCTAGCGCAAGCCCATGGCCAAGCCCAAACGTCGTTATGTGTGCCAGTCGTGCGGCAGTGTTTCCTCGCGCTGGCAGGGGCAGTGCCCCGATTGCTCTGAATGGAACACTCTGGTCGAGGATGCACCGCAGACGGTGTTTTCGGCCAAGCACGATCTTTCGAGCGGCGGGCGCGCGGTGCAATTCGTCGCGCTCGACCAGCCCATTGCCCTGCCGCAACGGCGCAAGACGGGCCTGGCCGAATTCGACCGCGCGCTGGGCGGCGGGCTCGTGCCCGGCTCGGCCATCCTGATGGGCGGCGATCCGGGCATCGGCAAATCGACCCTCCTGCTCCAGACGGCGGCCAGCATTGCCAATGCGGGCGGGCAGGTCGTCTATATCAGCGGCGAGGAAGCCTCAGACCAGATCCGCCTGCGTGCCGACCGGCTGGGGCTGGGCAAGGCGCCGATCCAGCTCGCCTCGACGACATCGGTGCGCGACATTCTCACCACGCTGGGCAGCATGGACACGCCTGCGCTGCTGGTGATCGATTCGATCCAGACCATGCATTCCGACCAGATCGAGGGCGCGCCCGGCACGGTCAGCCAGGTGCGCGGCTGTGCGTTCGAGCTGATCCGCTATGCCAAGGAAACCGGTGTTGCGCTTGTGCTGGTCGGCCATGTCACCAAGGACGGGAGCATCGCCGGGCCGCGCGTGCTCGAACACATGGTCGATGTGGTGATGAGCTTCGAGGGCGAGCGCAGCCACCAGTACCGTATCCTGCGCGCGCTCAAGAACCGCTTTGGCGCGGTCGACGAGATTGGCGTCTTTGCCATGGCCGGGCAGGGGCTGGAGGAAGTGGGCAACCCTTCGCTGCTGTTCCTTTCGGGGCGCGAGGAGCCGGTGGCGGGCAGCGCGGTCTTCCCCGCGCTTGAAGGCACGCGGCCCGTGCTGGTCGAGATTCAGGCGCTCACCGTGCGCCTGGCCAGCGGGGCGACGCCGCGGCGCGCGGTCGTCGGCTGGGATTCGGGCCGTCTGGCAATGTTGCTGGCGGTGCTCGAATCGCGTTGCGGGCTCAGTTTTTCGTCGGCCGAAGTCTATCTGAACGTGGCGGGCGGCTATCGCCTGACCGACCCTGCGGCCGACCTTGCGGTGGCCGCCGCGCTGGTCTCGGCGCTGGCAGACCGGCCGCTGCCTTCGGACACGGCATGGTTTGGCGAAGTCTCGCTCGCCGGGGAAGTCAGGCCGGTTGCCCATTCGGGCGTGCGCCTGCGCGAATCGGCCAAGCTGGGCTTCGCGACGGTCCATGGGCCTGATGGCGCGGTGGAAAAGGTCGAGGGTTTGCGCTTTTCGCCGATCCGTCTTCTGCCAAATCTCGTTGACCGGGTGATGAGCGGGGCCTAATTCCCCGGCCATGACCGGCTTCGATTATGTTGTCTTCCTGGTTGTCGCGGTCGGCGCGATTGGCGGGTTCTTTCGCGGCTTTGTCGAGGAAGTGCTCTCGCTGGCCGCGTGGTGCATCGTGCTGGTGGCCGTGCATTATGGCCTTGAGCCGCTGACCGAGGTGATCCGCCCCCATCTCAAGAGCGATACCGGCGCGGGCGTTCTGGCCTATGCGCTGCTCATGCTCGTGCCCTGGGGGCTGATGCGCCTGATCGCGCGCAAACTGGGCGAGGCGAGCCGCGATTCGATGCTCGGCCCTATCGATCGCCTGCTCGGCTTCGGCTTTGGCGCGGTCAAGGGTTCGATCCTGATGGTTCTGGGCTTTTCGCTGCTGGTCTTTGCCTATGATGTGGTCTGGGGCGTCAAGGGGCGGCCCGACTGGATCACGCAGGCGCGGACCTATCGCTTCCTCAATGCCGCGAGCGAGGAACTCGTCACGATGATTGCCGAGCGCCGCGAGGCCGCCGCGCAGGAGGCCGACAGCGAGAATGGCAGCGAGGATGGCGGGGCCGCCACAGACGCGACCGACAAGCCTGCCCATCGTGCCCCGCATGGCAGCAGGGCCATCCATGGCCACAAGAAGCCGGTCGCGCACCATCATCGCGACGAAACCGACACCTGATCATGGCCGGAGCCGGAACTCTCTACACGCCCGAAGTGCTCGCCGCCGCGATGGATCTGGCGGGCTGGCCTTGGGACGAGGGCCTGCCGCTGGTCGGCGAGGCGCGCTCGCGTTCGTGCGGGAGTACGCTGGCGATGGGGCTGGCTCTTGACGGGGAAGGGCGGATCGTCCGGCTTGGGCTGCGGCCCCATGCCTGCGCCGTCGGACAGGCCGCCGCGCGCGTCTTTGCCGATGCTGCCGCCGGGCACACGCATGATTCCATTGCAGGGGCCCGCACGGCCCTGGCTGCATGGTTGGCCGGCGAGGGCGAAATGCCCGACTGGCCCGGCCTTGCCCTGCTTTGTCCGGCCCGGGCCTATCCGGGGCGTCACGGGGCGATCCTGCTGGCGTGGGATGCGGCTCTGGCGGCCATCGACGGAACTGCAAAGGAAGGTTAAGGGTCTGTTCTGGAGGAAACTCCAGGGGGGCAAATCCGGCTTTTGGGGGACGCAGGTTCATGAATGCCACGCAGGCAGAACCCGATTCGGCGCGGTTGCGGCTGGTTATCGCCGCGAGTGCGATCGGCACCGTGTTCGAATGGTACGACTTCTTCATCTACGGCACGCTGGGCACGATCCTGCCGCGCACATTCTTTGCGGCGGGCAATCCGACGCTCGAAGTGCTCCTGTTCTGGCTGGTCTTTGCGGTCGGCTTCGGGGTGCGCCCGCTTGGGGCGGCGCTGTTCGGCTTTCTGGGCGACCGGCTCGGGCGGCGGGCGACCTTCCTGGCGACAGTCGGCATGATGGGGGTGGCGACAGCCGGGGTGGGCTTCGTGCCGCCTGCTTCGAGCATAGGCTATGCTGCGCCCGCCCTCGTGGTCTTCCTGCGCGTGGTGCAGGGCCTGGCGCTGGGCGGTGAATATGGTGGCGCGGCGATCTATGTCGCCGAATATTGTCGGCCCGGACGCCGCGGTTTCTATACCAGCTTCATCCAGGCCGGGGTGGCCGGTGGCTTCATCCTCAGCCTGCTCGTGGTGCTCGGCTGCAAGGCGGCTTTCGGTTTCGAGGCCTGGGCGGCCTGGGCCTGGCGCATTCCTTTCGTGCTCAGCCTCGGGCTTCTGGGGATTTCCCTGTGGATGCGCCTGAAGCTGGTGGAAAGCCCGGTGTTCGAGGCGATGAAGGCGCACCATCAGGTGGCGGGCAATCCTCTGGCCGAATGCATCCGCACGCCGGGCAACCGCAAGGGCATGCTGGTGGCGCTGTTCGGCGTGGCCGCCGGGCTCACCGTGATCTGGTATACCGCGATGTTCGGCAGTCTGGCCTTCCTCAAGACGGCGATGCGCCTGGATGAAACCGCTGCCGAGGTCATTGTCGGGGTGGCTGCGCTGTTTGCGGTGGGGGGCTTTCTGCTGTTCGGCTATGTCTCGGACAAAGTCGGGCGCAAGGGGCCGATCGTGTGGGGCTATCTGGCCACGCTCGTCCTGCTGTTCCCGCTCTATTGGGCGATGGGCGGGCTGGCCAATCCGGGGCTGGCGGCGCAGGCGCGCGAATTGCCGGTGGTCGTCTCGGGCCCGGATTGCCGTTTTGATCCCTTCACGCCCGAGCAGCCCACGCGCTGCGCCCGCCTGCTGTCCGACCTGACGGCGACGGGGGTGTCCTATCGCGTCGAACGCGCCGATGAACTCACCCTTCATGCAGGGGCCGCGCGATTGCTGCTCGACACTTATCCCTGGGGCGATGGCAGGCGTGGCCGTGTCGTCGCGCTCGAAGCCCTGCTGGCGCAAGGCGGCTATCATTTCGACCGGATCGTGCCTTCGGCAGGCCGGGCGGTTCTGCTCGTTCTGGTTCTGGTCGTGCTGATGGGCCTGTCCGGGGCGACGTATGGGCCGGTCGCGGCGACCTTGTGCGAGATGTTCCCGCCACGCATCCGCTATTCCTCGCTTTCGATCCCCTATCATCTGGGAACGGGGTTGTTCGGCGGGTTCCTGCCGTTCCTGTCGACCCTGATCGTCGTGCGCACGGGCGATCCCTATGCCGGGCTGTGGTATACGTGGTGTGTGGTGGCGCTGGCGCTGGTGGTCTCGCTCTGGGGCCTGCGCAACGGGATGCCGGGCGAGGATGCCGGTCAGGCGGACGAGATGCAAGCCGATGGAGCGGCGCCACTGTCCGCCTGAAAAGGGCATGACCTGCCGGGCGGGATGCTTGCCGGAACTTTGCTGCGCGATGAGGCGTTGAGGCAAGGCAATTGTGCGCAGCGAAGCATGGGGGGCGGGGATGTGACCATTGTGGACTAAACATCTCCAGCCCCTGCTCTTTTCTGCATCGACCAGATGCGCGGCAAAGCCGCGGGCAAACAGCGCAAATCGGCGGTTTTCCATCCCTGCCCGAAGCAAAACTGCATGAAATACTGTCAGGTACGGAATATTCAGGGGGTGAGGCTAACGCCTGACTCATATTGCGCTGCACATACCGCGTCTGCTAATGCACAAGAACATTCCCAGCGGGGTCCGAAAACATGGCAAATCAAGCAAAGGACGGCGATACCGTCATCATCAAGAAGTACGCCAACCGCCGGCTCTACAATACCCGAACGTCCAGCTACATCACGCTCGACCACCTGGCCCAGATGGTCAAGGAGAACGTCGAGTTCAAGGTGATTGACGCCAAGAGCGGTGCGGACCTCACCCATTCGATCCTCACCCAGATCATCATGGAAGAGGAAGCGGGTGGCGAGCAGATGCTCCCCACGAATTTCCTGCGCCAGCTCATCGCCATGTACGGCAACTCGATGCAGGCCCTGCTCCCCGGCTACCTCGAAGCCTCGATGGAGCATTTCCGCGAGAACCAGAACAAGCTGCGCAAGGCGATCGAGGAATCGATCGGTGCCAATCCGCTGGCCCAGATTGCCCAGCGCAACATGGAAATGTTCAAGGCTGCCGCTGCCGCCTTCGTGCCCGGCGCTCCCCCGGCGGGCAACTTCGTCCGCGACGAGGAAAAGTCCGCGTCGGAAGGGGGCGAGCTTTCCGAGCTGCGCAAGCAGATGGCCGAAATGCAGAAGAAGCTCGACCAGCTCGGCAAGTAAGCCGGGCTTCTGCCGGTTTGTTGAGCTGCCGGTTCACGGGCGCGATTTTTGCGCCCGTTTTGCCGGGCAGGGATGATTGGGGCGTTGCCCAACTGGCTCGCACCGCTTATTCGGCAGGGCATGAACCAGCCCAAGATCAAGCATGCGCTGCCGGTCAAGCGCGACGAAGACTTTGCCCAGTGGTATCAGGCGGTGATCGCCGAGGCCGAGCTTGCCGAGGAATCGGGCGTGCGCGGCTGCATGGTGATCAAGCCGTGGGGGTACGGCATCTGGGAACGCATCCAGAAGCTGATGGACGCGCGCATCAAGGATGCGGGCGTCGATAACTGCTACTTCCCGCTGTTCATCCCGCTGTCGTACTTCGCCAAGGAAGCCGACCACGTCGAAGGCTTCGCCAAGGAAATGGCGGTCGTCACCCACCACCGTCTGGTCGCCGACCCCAAGGGCGGGCTGATGCCCGATCCCGAGGCCAGGCTGGAAGAGCCGCTGGTCGTGCGCCCCACGTCCGAAACGGTGATCGGCGCAGCCATGGCGCGCTGGGTGCAGTCGTGGCGCGATCTGCCGCTGCTGACCAACCAGTGGGCCAATGTCGTGCGCTGGGAAATGCGCACCCGCATGTTCCTGCGCACCAGCGAATTCCTCTGGCAGGAAGGCCATACGGCCCATGCCGACGAAGCTGACGCGATGACCGAGACGCTGCGCGCGCTCGAAATGTACCGCAGCTTTGCCCAGGACGTGCTGGCCCTGCCGGTCGTGGCCGGTCCCAAGCCCGAGAACGAACGCTTCCCCGGCGCCGTCGCGACCTATTCGATCGAGGCGATGATGCAGGACGGCAAGGCGCTCCAGGCGGGCACCTCGCACTATCTGGGCACGACGTTCTCGCAGGCCGCAGGCATCCGCTATCAGGACAAGGAAGGCCAGCAGGCGCTGTGCCACACCACGTCGTGGGGCGTGTCCACCCGTCTGATCGGCGGCGTGATCATGACCCATGGCGACGACGACGGCTTGCGCACTCCCCCGCAGGTGGCGCCGCACCAGATCGTCATCCTGCCCATGCTGCGCGACAACGAAGGCGATGAAGCGCTGCTCGCCTATTGCGAAGACTTGCGCAAGGCCCTGATCAGCCAGTGGGCCTTCGACGAAAAGCTCCGCGTCCTGCTCGACAAGCGCCCCGGCAAGGCCACCGCCAAGCGTTGGGGCTGGGTCAAGAAGGGCGTGCCGCTGATCCTCGAAATCGGTGGCCGCGATGCCGAAGGCGGTCAGGTTTCGGCCGTGCGCCGTGACCGGCTGTGGCGCGAGGATGGCAAGGTCAATTTCGTGGGCCAGTCGCGCGACGAGTTCGTGGCTTCGGCCGTGGCCGAGCTGGAATCGATCCAGGCCGCCCTTTTTGCCGAAGCGGAAGCCCGCCGCGACGCGCAGATCGAGCGCGGCGTGACCGATCTGGCCGGTCTTGCCGCCTACTTTGCCGAGGATCGCAAGTTCCCCGGCTGGGTCGAACTGGGCTGGTCGCGCCCGACCGGCGAGGCGCTCGACAAGGTGGTCGAACAGCTCAAGGCGCTCAAGCTCACCATCCGCAACACCCCGCTCGATGCCGATGCGCCGACCGGGACGTGCCCGTTCACCGGGGAACCGGCGGTCGAGAAAATTCTCATCGCGCGGGCTTATTGAGAAGAAGAAAAAGGGCAAGAAGGGGGCATTGGCCCCTTCTTGCCCCATTATCTTTCGTCCTTTTGCAGATCGTCCTGTTTCGTCTAGGCTGGCGCCATGAAGCGCTTCCTGATCTGCCTGCCGCTGATGATCGCGGCCATTCCCGCTCATGCCGAAGATGTTTCGCCGGCGCGGCTGCGCGCCGATGTCGAAACGCTGGTCGGTTTTGGCACGCGCCACACGATGTCGTCCGACAGCGATCCTCATCGCGGGATCGGGGCCGCGCGGGCCTGGGCACAGGCGCAGTTTCGCGCCATCGGTGCGCAGTGTGGCGGCTGTCTGACGCTGGCCCTGCCCGAGGCGAGCTTTACCGGAAAGCGGCTGCCCACGCCCACGAAGATCGTCGATGTCGTGGCGATCCAGCGTGGCAGCGAGCGCCCCGATGAAGTGGTGATCGTCGCCGGGCATATCGACAGCCGGGTCAGCGATGTGATGGACATCACCCACGACGCCCCCGGCGCGAACGACGATGGCTCGGGCACGGCGCTGGTGATCGAGGCGGCGCGGGTGCTTTCGCAGCGGCGCTTTCCTTCCACCATCGTCTATGCGGTGCTCAGCGGCGAGGAGCAGGGGCTCTATGGCGGCAAGGTTCTGGCCGACTATGCCAAGGCCCGGGGCTGGCGTGTCAAAGCCATGTTCAACAACGACATCGTGGGCAATTCGCGCGGCTCGGACGGGGTGGTCGACGATACCCATGTGCGCGTCTTCTCCGAAGGCCCGCGCGCCGATGCCGATGCGGCGCTGAGCGCGGCACAGCGGGCGATCGGGGGTGAAAACGAGAGCCCTTCGCGCAATCTGTCGCGCTGGCTGGCCGGGCTTGCCGGGCAGGACAGGAAAGGGCTGGAAGTCCGGCAGGTCTGGCGCGCGGACCGCATGGGCCGGGGCGGGGACCACCTGCCCTTCGAGCAACTCGGGTTTCCGGCGGTGCGCTTCAGCGTCGCCATCGAGAATTACGACCGCCAGCATCAGGACCTGCGCACCGAAGGCGGGCGGGTCTATGGCGATACGGTCGAGGCGATGGATTTCGCCTATCTGGCCGGGGTGACGCGGCTCAACGTGGCGGGGTTGGCGGCACTGGCACGCGCGCCGATGCCACCTGCCGCTGCGGTCAAGACGGCGGCCTTGCAGACTTCGACCGAACTGGACTGGAAGCCGGTCCCCGGCGCGGCGCGCTATGCGGTATGGCAGCGGGCGACCGATGCACCGGGCTGGCCCGCCAGGCCGGTGCTCGAAACCGCTGATCTTCACGCCACGCTGCCGGGTGTGCGCGGTGATGACTGGTTTTTCGGGGTGAGCGCGATTGCTGCCGATGGCAGCGCAAGTCCCATAGCGTCTGCTGTTCCGGGAGGAGCATTCGGCCCGCTCGAACGGCCCTGAACAAGCCTGGAAACGGGGGCGGCACATGATCGAAACGATCCGATATACCCTTTGCAACCTTCTGAATTTCAAGGGCCGGGATAGTCGGCGAACATTCTGGACATATGCGTTGTTCGTCTATCTGTTGCGGGCGGTGGCAGGCCTCGTGGTCAGCGGGACCCTGATGGCTGGCGGTATTGGCGTGGCTGTCCATGGTGGCGATCCGCTGGTGCAGGCGCAGCAGATGCAGGCGCAGATGGCGATCATCATGCCGCGCATGATGGTGGCGGCGATGGCGCTGGGACTGGCAACGATGGTCCTGCTGGCCGCCGCGCTGGTGCGGCGCCTCCACGATGCGGGGCTGAGCGGGTGGTTCGTGCTCCTGCCCGGCGTGCCCTATGTTCTGGCGCTGGTGGCGGTTCCGGCGCAGACTGCGCGGCTGACCGTGGCCATGCAGGCCATGCGCGCGGCACAGCAAGTGGGCGGGCACGCGATGGAGGCCAGGCCCCATCACGGCATGATGGGCGCGGTCAACTGGTCGGCGGTGGGGCTGGGGTGGCTGGCGCTGATCCTGCTGGTCGCGCTCGCCACGCGGGCCGCAACGCCCGGCACCAACCGTTTCGGGCCGGAGCCGGGCTGAGGGTTCAGAGCCCGACTTTTGGGTCGGGCTCTCAGATCGCGCGGGCTTCGATCAGCACGGTGTCGATGGTGAAGCTGCCGTCGGCCTGAATGGAGAAATGCTCCCGCACACAGGCGGGGGCATCCTGTTGCAGCGAGCGGATCGCGGCGGCGAGCGCGGGCGGGGTTTCCATCCGCGCGGTCCAGCTGGCAAATTCCATCGGCAGGCGGGCCGGGTGGAGCGCGGTGATCGCAAAACCGGCCTGAGCGAGCGCGGCGGTCCATTCGGCCAGCGTATAGTCGCGCCCATGCGAGGGATCGCGCAGCAGTTCGACCGCTTGCAGATGCGTGTCGCATTGGGGCTGGGCCGGGGCGATCACGTCGGCAAACAGCGCCAGCGCGCCGGGCTGGCAGACGCGGCGGGCCTGCGCGAGCCCTTGCGCGAGGCTGGCCCAGTGATGCGCGGAAAAGCGGCTGGCCACGGCATCGAAACGCGCGTCGGCAAAAGGCAGGGCCTCGGCGGTCGTGCGCGCGGTGATTACGTTGGTCAGGCGGCGCTGGCGGCACTGGGCCTCCACGGCAAGCAGCATGAGCGGCGAGGGATCGGCGGCGACAACCTCGCGTGCATGGGGGCTGGCCGCATAGGCGACATGGCCGCCGCCCGTGCCGATGTCGAGCAGGCGCTCGGGGGATAGATCGGCGATGGCCTGCGTCATCCGGGCAAGGTCGGCACCCTGGGCGTGAACGGCGCTGCCGACATAGGCGGCGGCGCGGGGGCCGAACTGGTCGATTTGGGCTGAGGCTTCACTCATCATCAAGGCCTTTGTTGTCGCATCGTTTCAGGCGAAAAACCGGTTCCCACTTTTTCGCATGATGCTCTGTCCTTTCGCCCGATCTCATGCGCACCGCTTTACCCTGGTACAAGAGTGGCGTTTATCCTGTTATAACGACCACCATGATCGAGCCAGACCACACCCGGCAGGAACTGGGCCGTTTCCTGCGCGCCATGCGTGAACGCTGCCCGGCAGAGGGGGGCGGGCGCCGTCGCACGCCCGGCTTGCGGCGCGAGGAACTGGCCTTGCGCGCCGGGATCAGCACGACCTGGCTGGCCTGGCTGGAACAGGGGCGCGAGGCCAACCCGTCGCCCCATGCCCTTGCCAGACTGGCTGGCGCGCTGGGCCTGTCGAACGCCGAGCGGGCCTATCTGTTCGGGGCGGCGGGGCGGATCGACCCGGAGGCGCCCCAGCGGCTCGAAGACGAGGAGGCCCCCGAATCGGTGCGCCTGCTGGTCCAGTTCGCGCCCGGCCCGGCCTATGGCCTCGACCGCAGCTGGCGCGCGACATGCTGGAATGCCTCGGCCGAGCGGCTCTTTCCCGGCTGGCTCGACGCGAACGGAGAGCGCAACCTCCTGCGCTACATGTTCCTGCGCCCCGAAGCGCGCGCCATGCTGCCAGACTGGCACGAGCGCGCGCGGCGCCTGATCGCCGAGTTTCGCGCCGACCATGTCGGGCGCCATGCCGACCCGGCAAGCGAGCGTCTGGTCGCCGGGCTTCGACAGGAAAGCCAAGACTTTGCAATGATCTGGGATCGACAGGTGGTACTCGGTCGAGAAGGCGGCGTGCGCGGGTTCGACCATCCGTGGGACGGGCACCTCGCGTTCCGGCAATTCACGTGGATTCCCGCCGACCGCCCGGACACCAAGGTTGTGGTTCTCCACCCGGCATGAACTTGCTCTTTTGCGTGTAAAGGCCCAAATGCGGGGCTTATGGCCAAGACCAAATTCCCTCAGGGGCTGCCCACGCGCCGTCAGGTGCTCGACTTCATCGCCCAGAGCGCCGAACCGGCGGGCAAGCGCGAGATCGCCAAGGCTTTCGGGCTGAAAGGCACCGAAAAGATCGCGCTCAAGGCGCTGCTCAAGGACATGGCCGAGGAAGGTCTGATCGACGGCAACCGCACCGCGTTCCATGCCATGGGCGGCGTGCCCCGCGTGACGGTGCTGCGCGTGGTCGAGATCGACGAAGGCCATGTGCTGGCCATTCCCGACAGCTGGAGCCCCGACGACGCCAGCCCGCCGCCGCGCCTGCGCGTGATCGAGCCGCGCGGCAAGCCCAAGGAACGGCAGGCCGCGCTGCGCATCGGCGACCGTATCCTCGCGCGGACCGAGGAAGCGGGCGGCGAGGGCAGCGGCAAGTGGCTCGCCCACCCGATGAAGCGCCTGCCCCAGCAGAGCGAGCAGATCATGGGCGTGGTCGAGATCGACGGCGCGGGCAAGGGATGGCTCGCCCCCATCGACAAGCGCGAGCGCCACGCCGCGCCGATCTCCGATCTGGGCGGGGCCGAGGCCGGGCAACTGGTTCTGGCCGAACCCGCCGGGCGCACCCCGCGTTCGGGCATGAAGGTCACCAGCGTTCTGGGCGATCCGCTCGCCCCGCGCGCGTTCAGCCTGATCGCCATCCACAAGCACGGCATCCCTTGCGTGTTCTCCAGCGAGGCGCTCGACGCGGCGCAGGCCGCCGCCGCGCTGCCGCTGGCCGAAAGCCACCGCGAAGACTTGCGCCACCTGCCCATCGTGGCCATCGACCCGAGCGACGCGCGCGACCACGACGACGCGATCTGGGCGCAGCCCGACGGGCAGGGCGGCTATCGCGCGGTCGTCGCCATTGCCGACGTGAGCTTCTACGTCCGCCCCGGTGGCCAGATCGACCGCGAAGCGCGCCAGCGCGGCAACTCGGTCTATTTCCCCGACCGCGTGGTACCGATGCTGCCAGAAGTGCTCAGCGCCGATGTCTGCTCGCTCAAGTCGGGCGCGGACCGCGCGGCCATGGTCTGCCACCTGACGATCGCGCCCGATGGCCGCATCCGCGATTTCCGCTTCACCCGCGCCCTCGTGCGGATCGCCGAAGTGATCGCCTATGAAGAGGCGCAGGCCCGCATCGACGAAGGCCGCGCCGAGGCGCACCTGACGGACCTGTGGGGCGCATGGCGTCTGCTCGAAAAGGCGCGCGAGGACCGCGATCCGCTCGCCCTCGAACTGCCCGAACGCCGCGTCGTGCTCGACGAAAAGGGCCGCATCACGCAGGTCGCCCTGCGCGAGCGACTCGACGCCCACCGCGTCGTCGAGGACTTCATGATCGCCGCCAACGTCGCGGCGGCCAAGGCACTGGAAGCCAAGGTGGCGCCGGTCGTGTACCGCATCCACGAGCCGCCCAGCCGCGAGAAACTCCTCGCGCTCAAGGACTATCTGGCCACGTTCGGGCGCAAGCTGTCGCTCGGTCAGGTGATCACGCCCTCGCTGTTCAACCGCATGCTCAAGGACGTGAGCGACGAGGCGGAAAAGGCGCTGGTGATGGAAGCCGTCCTGCGCAGCCAGACCCAGGCCTATTACGGGCCGCGCAATGCCGGGCACTTCGGGCTGGCGCTGGGCTCCTATGCCCACTTCACCTCGCCGATCCGCCGCTATTCAGACCTTTTGGTCCACCGCGCGCTTGTCGATGCCTATGGCCTCGAACAGCCGCGCCCGGCCAGCCACGACATCCCCGCGACCTCGGGCCTGTCCGACCGCGACCGCTCCGACCTTGCCCGCGTGAGCGATGCCATCAGCGCCGCCGAACGCCGCGCCATGGAGGCCGAACGCGAAACCATCGACCGCTACGTCGCGGCCTGGCTGTCGAGCCGGGTGGGCGAAGTCTTCGATACGCGGATCACCGGGGTCCAGAAATTCGGCCTCTTCGCCACGATTCTGGGCCTTGGCGGCGACGGCCTCGTCCCCGTCTCGACGCTCGGCGCCGAACGCTTCGCCTATGATGAAAAGGCCCAGCGTCTGGTCGGCGAACTCTCGGGCGAGGAATTCGCCATGGGCATGATCCTCAAACTGCGCCTCGCCGAAGCCAACCCGCTGACCGGCGCGCTCAAGTTCGAGCCCGTCGACGTTGCCGAAGGCGTCCAGCGCATCGAACGCCGGGGCAGCAAGCTCGACGTAAAACCCAAGTTCCGCGGCAAGCACATGGTCGGCCAGCGCGGACGGCCCGGCAATATCCGGCATCAGGGGCGCAAGAAATAAGAAGAAAAGGGAAATGAAGGGGCCATCGCCCCTTCGACCCCGGACGTCCTGCCGATGGTGCGCTTTTGGGCTGGCCTTGCGCTTCCATTTTGGTGTGGTGGATTATAGAATTTTATTCTGTTTTGGAAAAATTGACAAATCATCACGAAAAATATTTGCTAAATTCGATGGTTCATCATGAGCAATTGTTGGGTAGTTGCAAACAGTTGCCATAAGTTCTTGGTGCGTAATTTCCCCGCTACCGCATCCATTTGCTAAATTTATGCGATTCATGTCGACTTCGTTTCCGAAATACCAAATGCGTTTTAACTCTTTGTGCACATTTTTATTTTCGAAAAGGAATTCGCTTTCCCTCATTTTTATGTTGAAGGCTTGCATTGTTTTTTGCTTAGAATTTATTTTTTCGTAATGTTCGTTGCAAGTGATTTCTTCATTTTTACTTATAAGAAGTAGGAATTCTACTGTTGCATGGTACGTTTCCATTCTTTTATCGAATAAATCTGCTCTTATTTTTGCCTCTTCAAGATTGATTTGCTTGTTTGATATTTCCACCTGAGATTTTAAAATCTCTGTTTGCTTCATGCCAATGACAACGGCTGCCGCGACGGCAGCAAATCCGGCTATCAGTGTTGAAGCGGATTGCCAGTCAAGGCTGCACCAGTGGATGATTCCGAGGCCACAATTTTCCATTTTTTCCCTGCAGTATTGATCTTGGCAATGAATGGCTTAGCATCATAAGCGTAGTTTGTTGGTGTATTTCAGCAAGGCTGTTGGGGGGTAATTCTATTTGGATTCGTCTACGCGCGCCAACTCAATTCTGGCAACTTTCTGCAATCGCGAGGCGGGAAGGGGGCGGGGCGCTTTCGGGATTGTGCTAGGGGCAGGAGTTTTTGGGGTCGAAGGGGCGATGGCCCCTTCATTTCCCCTTTTTCTTGTCAACTTACCGCGTCGATCACGTCGTCGCTGACGCCGCCCGGCACGATCATCAGGACGCAGGGGAGGGCGCCGGCGTGGGTGGCGAAGTGGGTGGTGAGGGGGCCGGGATTGCTTTCGGCGGCGGCGCCCAGCACGAGGGCCGAGACTTCGGGGTGGTCTTTCAGGTATTCGCGGACGACTTGCGGGCCATCGCCCTGGCGCACGGAGATCAGCGGGGCGAGGCCTGACTCGCTGGCGAGGCTGCCTGCTGCGGTCGTGGCGAGGATTTCGGCGCGGTCGCGGGCTTCCTGCTCGATAGTGGCCTGAATGGCGCCGAAGACGACGAATTCCTGACGCGGGACGAGGGCGAGGATGTGGACGCCGCCACCGGTGCGCACGGCGCGGCGGGCGGCGAAGCGCAGGGCCAGCGCCGATTCCGGGGTTTCGTCCATGATCACCAGATAGATGCGCTCTTCGCTCATGGGGTGCCCTTTTGTGCCTCTCCGGTCGGTTGTCGTGTGTGCATGGTGCTACCCGCAATGGCCGCGCGTGGCAAATGGGGGCTGGATTTCGGGAGGGCGCGTGCGGTTGGCTCTTGACCACGCGGGCAAGTCTGGTGAAATGGCGCGGTGAAAAGAATTTCGATTTAACCGGAATTTTGTTCAAAAAACCGGTTTTGCGAACCAGATTGATACCTTCCCAGATAGGACACGGAAAAAGCCCATGCCCATCGCGATCAAGATGCCCGCCCTTTCGCCAACGATGGAAGAGGGCACGCTCGCCCGCTGGCTCGTCAAGGTTGGTGACAAGGTGTCCTCGGGCGACATCATGGCCGAGATCGAGACCGACAAGGCCACCATGGAATTCGAAGCCGTCGACGAAGGCACGATCGTCTCGATCGATGTGGCCGAAGGCTCCGAGGGGGTGAAGGTCGGTACGGTGATCGCCACCCTCGCGGGCGAGGATGAAGACGCCAGCGCCCCGGCGCCTGCCGCTGCGGCACCTGCTCCGGCCCCGGCTCCTGTTGCGGCTCCCGCGCCTGTGGCGGCGGCGGCCCCCGCACCGGTTGCTGTTGCGCCCGTGGCCAAGGGCAACCGCGTGGTGGCAACCCCGCTCGCGCGCCGCATCGCTGCCGAGAAGGGCATCGATCTGGCCAGCGTCAAGGGCTCGGGCCCCAATGGCCGCGTGACCAAGGCGGACGTGCTCGGGGCCAAGCCCGCAGCGGCGCCTGCCGCCGCGCCCGTGGCTGCTGCGGCTCCGGCTGCTGCCTCCCCTGCGCCGGTTGCTGCGCCCGCCCCGGCGGCGGTGCCCGATTTCGGCATCCCCTACGAAGGGCAGAAGCTCAACAACGTGCGCAAGACCATTGCGCGCCGCCTGACCGAAGCCAAGCAGACCATCCCGCACATCTACCTGACCCTCGACGTGCGTCTCGACGCGCTGCTCAAGCTGCGCAGCCAGCTCAACGGCGCGCTGGAAGCGCAGGGTGTCAAGCTCTCGGTCAACGACCTCCTGATCAAGGCGCTGGCCAAGGCGCTGGTTCAGGTGCCCAAGTGCAATGTGAGTTTTGCCGGTGATGAACTGCGCAGCTTTACCCGTGTCGACGTGTCGGTGGCCGTGGCCGCGCCTTCGGGCCTGATCACGCCGATCATCAAGGATGCGGGGACCAAGTCGATCTCGGCCATCGCCACCGAGATGAAGCAACTGGCCGCCAAGGCCCGCGACGGCAAGCTCCAGCCGCACGAGTTCCAGGGCGGCACCGCCTCGCTTTCGAACCTGGGCATGTTTGGTATCAAGCAGTTTGACGCCGTGATCAATCCGCCCCAAGGCATGATCCTGGCGGTGGGCGCGGGCGAACAGCGTCCTTATATCGTTGACGGCGCACTGGCCGTGGCCACTGTCATGACTGCGACGGGCAGCTTCGATCACCGGGCCATCGACGGGGCCGACGGCGCCGAGCTGATGCAGGCGTTCAAGACCCTTGTCGAAAACCCGCTGGCGCTCGTTGCCTGAGCCTTTGGCAGGAGACTGTACGAATGACTGTTGAAAGCCGGGTTCCGGCCATCCGCGTGACGGCGATGCCCGCCGACTGCAATGCCTATGGCGACATTTTCGGTGGCTGGCTGGTCAGCCTGATGGACAATGCCGCAGGGCTCATCGCGGCGCGGCGCTGCCGTGGTCGCGCCGCGACCATCGCCATCGACGGGATGAAGTTCCTTCAGCCGGTCAAGGTCGGCGACGAGGTCTCCGTCTATGGCGAGATCGAGAAGATCGGTCGCACTTCGATGACCATCAATATCGAGGCATGGCGCCGCGAGCGGCACCGTGAACAATCCTCGATGGTGACCCATGCCAAGTTCACGTTCGTTGCCGTCGACGGCACGGGTCGTGCCCGTCCGGTTGACGAATAAGGAGATACCCAAGTGGCTGATCAATATGATGTGATCGTCCTCGGTTCGGGCCCCGGCGGCTATGTCGCGGCGATCCGCTGCGCGCAGCTGGGCCTCAAGACCGCCATTGTCGAGCGCGAGAACCTGGGGGGCATCTGCCTCAACTGGGGCTGCATTCCGACCAAGGCCCTGCTGCGCTCGGCCGAAGTCTTCAATCACATGAAGCACGCCAAGGCCTATGGCCTGGCTGCCGACAACATCCGCGCCGATCTCGACGCGGTGGTGGCCCGTTCGCGCGGGGTGGCCAAGCAGCTCAATCAGGGCGTTACGCACCTGATGAAGAAGAACAAGATCGCCGTGCACATGGGCGTGGGCGTGCTCAAGAGCGCGACCAGTGTCGAAGTGACCGGTGACAAGGGAACCGAGGTCATCTCGGCCAAGCACGTCATCGTCGCCACTGGCGCCCGCGCGCGCGACCTTCCGTTTGCCAAGGCCGACGGCAAGCGCGTGTGGACCTATCGCCACGCGATGACCCCCAAGGAAATGCCCACCAAGCTGCTGGTTATCGGCTCGGGCGCGATCGGCATCGAATTCGCCAGTTTCTACAACGACATGGGTGTCGATGTTACGGTCGTCGAGATGATGGACCGCGTCGTGCCGGTGGAAGACGCGGATGTTTCGGCCTTCCTCGAAAAGGCGCTGACCAAGCAGGGCATGAAGATCATGACCGGCGCGGGCGTCGAAAGCCTGGCGGTGAGCGACGCGGGCGTGAAGGCCAAGATCAAGGCGAAGGACGGCAAGGTTGCCGAAACCGATTTCAGCCATGTGATCGTGGCGGTCGGCATCGTTGCCAACACCGAGAACATCGGCCTTGAAACCGTCGGCGTGAAGACTGAGCGCGGGATCATCGCCATCGACGGCTATGGCCGCACCGGCGTTCCGGGCCTTTGGGCCATCGGCGACGTGACCCCCGGACCCTGGCTCGCCCACAAGGCCAGCCATGAAGGCGTGATTGCTGCCGAGGCGATTGCCGCCGAACTGGGCAACAAGGATGTCCATCCCCACCCGATGGACCGCGCCAACATCCCCGGTTGCACGTATTGCCACCCGCAGATCGCCAGCGTCGGCCTGACCGAGGCCAAGGCCAAGGAAGCCGGTTATACGGTCAAGGCAGGCACGTTCCCGTTCATCGGCAATGGCAAGGCCATCGCGCTGGGTGAACCGGAAGGGTTCGTGAAGACGGTGTTCGATGCCAAGACCGGCGAACTGCTGGGCGCGCACATGATCGGCGCGGAAGTGACCGAGATGATCCAGGGCTTCGTCGTGGGCAAGACCCTCGAAACGACCGAGGCCGAACTGATGCACACGGTGTTCCCGCACCCGACGATCAGTGAATCGATGCATGAATCGGTGCTCGCCGCCTACGGACGCGCCATTCACATCTGATGCGAAGACAGCGGGGCGAAGGGGCGGTCTGGCTCCTTCGCCCCGCCTTCTTTTTGCACTGGCTTGCCAAATGGGTCTGAGGGCGTCACGGCACTGGCCCCATGAGCCATGATGCGATCATTCTGGGGGCCGGGGCGGCCGGGTTGTTTTGCGGCGCCACGGCGGCGCAGCGGGGGCGGCGGGTTGTCGTGCTCGACCATGCCGAAAAGCCGGGCAAGAAGATCCTGATTTCGGGCGGCGGACGCTGCAATTTCACCAACCTGCACACCGCGCCCGACCGCTATCTGTCGGAAAACCGCCATTTCGCGCGCTCGGCACTCAGCCGGTATACGCCTGCGGACTTTCTCGAACTGGTCGAACGGCATGGCATCGCCTGGCACGAGAAGACGCTCGGCCAGCTTTTTTGCGATGGGTCGGCGCGGCAGATTGTCGCCATGCTGCTCGACGAATGCATGCGCGGGGGCGTCGAGGTCATCTGCGAGAGCCCGATTGCCGAAGTGGGCCATGCCGACGGGCGGTTCCGGGTGAGGGCAGGCGGGCGGACGTATCAAGCGCCCGCGCTGGTGATCGCCACGGGCGGTCCGGCCATTCCCCAGATCGGGGCGAGCGGCATTGCCTATGATCTGGCGCGGCAGTTCGGGCTCAAGGTCGTGCAGCCGCGCCCGGCGCTGGTGCCGCTGACCCTGCCGGACGAGGCGGTGCTGTTTCGCGAGCTTTCCGGGGTGGCCGCGCCGGTCGAGGCGCGTTGCGGCAAGGGGCGGTTTCGCGAGGCGGCGCTGTTTACCCATCGCGGGCTTTCGGGGCCGGCGATCCTTCAGGTCTCGTCCTACTGGTCGCGCGGACAGGCCGTGACCATCGATTTTCTGCCCGACCGTGCGTCCGGATGGCTGCTGGAGGCCAAGCGCGCGCGTCCGCGTGCGGGGCTGCGCTCGGTTCTGGGCGAGGCCCTGCCGGACCGGCTGGCGACAGCACTGGCCGGGCAACTGGGGCTGGGCGCGGAGATGGGGAACCTTCCGGACAAGGCCTTGCGCGCTGCCGAAGAAAGGCTGGGCGCCTGGGATTTCATGCCCAATGGCAGCGAGGGGTTTGCCAAGGCCGAAGTGACCGCCGGGGGGATCAGCACCGCCGATCTTTCGTCGCAGACGATGGAGGCGCGCAAAGTGCCCGGCCTCTATGCGATCGGCGAGGCAGTCGATGTGACCGGCTGGCTCGGCGGCTACAATTTCCAGTGGGCCTGGGCCAGCGGCCATGCGGCGGGGCAGGCTATTTAGCCTTTTTGCGCGGGCCTGCGCCCTCCACAAACCCCTCAGGCAACCAGTGCGCCGGCCCAGGGCAGGGCGGTGATCAGTGGCGGCAGGACGTTGTCGAGCAGTGTCTCGCGCGCCATGGCAGCGGTGTTGACCGGAAGATCGCCCAGTTCGCCCATGCGCGCGACAACCTGGATACGGCGGGCAAAGCGCCCGCGCGGCAGCGGCTCGACGCGCAGTTGCGGCATGAGCTGGGGCAGGGCGGCCAGGCACAGCAGCGAGGTGATGCTCCAGCCGATGCCCAGGCCCACGGTCGTCAACTGCTGGTGGATGATCTCCACCTCGATCACGTTGGGCACGCGCAGCTTCATGCGGGTGAGCTGGCTCTCGATGCGCTGGCCCATGCCGGTATCGAGCGAATAGCGCACGAAAGGCAGGCGTTCGGCCACTTCGGAGGGTTCCGCGCTGCCGGTATAATCAGCAGGGAAGATCATCACGAAGGGATCGTCGAGCACGTCGTGGTGCTCGATGCCGGGGTGCTTTTCGAGGGTGTTGCTGCCCGTCACCAGCATGTCGCAGCGGCGGGCGAGGAAATCCTGCTGCTGGCGCAACGAGATCCCCGAACGCACCCGCCACGAGCCCACGCGCATGCCATGACGGCGCAGAAGCGGCGCGGTGAGCAGGTTGGCCAGGCTTTCCGACATGCCGACCGTCAACTGGTCGATCGGCTGCTGGGCGCCTTCACGCACTTCGTCGTAGGCGGTGCGCGCCTTGGCCAGGAGCTTGCGCGCGCGTTCGTGAAGGGCGCGGCCCGAAGGGGTGAGCCCGAGCGGGCGCAGCGAGCGGTCGAACAAGGGGGCACCGATCCCCTGCTCAAGGCGGGTGATCGTTTGCGAAACGGCAGACTGGGTGATGCGCAATTGCTGGGCGCAGGCCGTCATGCCCCCCAGTTCTACTGTCAGGACAAAGACTTCGAGACCATGAAGGTCGAATTCGGCAGGAAGGCGCATCGGCAGAAACCCTCAAGTCCGGCTTAAGCCGGTACGTTTGTCTAAGCCCTTGTGGCATCATGATGCCTGAAGTACCAGATTATATCTGCTTATTCCGTGGGTGCCCCGTTTCCCCTCAGGAAAAGGCATCCTACACAAGGGACAGGGCCTGCTGGAAGTGCGGGCCAAAGGGAGCTGTTCGTGGCGCTGTTGAAACCGGATTTCGTGTTGCTTGTATCGTGTGTCGACCGCAAGGGGCTGGTGGCGGCGATTGCCACCTCGATTGCGGCGCAGGACTGCAATATTGTCGAGAGCGCACAGTTTGACGACGCGGTAACGGGCCGCTTCTTCATGCGCGTGGCTTTCACCGCACCCGAAACGATGACCACCGACAGGTTCAACGAGGCGTTCCTGTCGGTCGGCGCGGCCTATGACATCGAGTGGAATGTGTTCGACCTCAAGGTCAAGACGCGCGCCATCGTGATGGTCTCGAAGGGCGGCCACTGCCTGAACGACCTGCTCTATCGCACCGCAACGCGCTACCTGCCGATGGAAGTCACCAGTGTGGTGTCCAACCACCTGACCTGGCAGCGCCGTGTCGAGCATGAAGGCATTCCCTTCTATCACCTGCCCGTGACGGCAGAAAACAAGGCCGAGCAGGAAGCCCGGCTGCGCGACCTCATCCGCGAGCAGAAGGCCGACCTGATCATTCTGGCCCGCTACATGCAGGTTCTCTCGGACGACATCTGCCGCGAACTGACTGGCCGCGTGATCAACATCCATCACAGCTCGCTGCCTGCCTTCAAGGGGGCGATGCCCTATCACCGCGCCTACGAGCGCGGCGTGAAGATGGTGGGCGCCACCGGGCACTACGTGACCGCCGATCTCGATGAAGGTCCGATCATCGCCCAGGACGTGTCGATGGTCGATCATGCCGACACCGTCGAAGACCTGATCGCGCAGGGTCAGGAAACCGAGAGCCGGGTGCTCACCCGCGCGGTCAAGGCCCATTGCGAGCACCGCGTGATGCTCAATGGCCATCGGACCGTGGTGTTCAAGTGAGCGAAGCCCGGCTCTATTCCGATCTGTCGGGGCTGGGCATCGTCTGGACCGCCCTTGAGCACGAGGCCGTGTTCACTGTCGAGGAGAGCGAGGCGATCCACGCCGCGCTTCCCGGCAGCCACACCAAGAACCTGTTCCTCAAGAACGCCGATGGCAGCTTCTGGCTGGTCACGGTCGATCACGCCAAGCGGGTCGATCTCAAGGGACTGGCAGGCGCGGTGGGCGCGAAGAAGTTCAGCTTCGGCAAGCCCGAGGACATGGAGCGGCTGCTGGGCGTGACGCCCGGTGCGGTGACGCCGCTGGCGGCGATCAACGACGGGGATGGCGCGGTGCGCGTGGTCCTCGATGCTGATCTGGCCGATCAGGAGGCGGTCCATGTTCACCCGTTGCGCAACACGGCGACCATCGGCCTGAGCGGCGAGGCGCTGCGCAAGGCGCTGGCCCATTGGAACCACCCGGCGCTGGTGGCTGAAATCCCGGAGCGGGCATGACTGTCAGCACCTTCGACCTGTTCAAGATCGGCATCGGTCCGTCGAGTTCCCACACCGTGGGGCCGATGGTCGCCGCCCGCCGCTTTGGTGAAATGCTTGAAGCCGCAGGCCAGCTCGCGATCACCGCGCGGGTCTCGGTCGATCTCTACGGGTCGCTGGCGCTCACCGGCAAGGGGCATGCCACCGATGTCGCGGTCATCCTCGGCCTTGCCGGGCAAGTGCCCGCCACGGTCGATCCCGATGCGGTTCCCGGCATCGTCGAGGCGGTGAGCGCAAGTGGCCGCGTGGCATTGCTGGGTACGCATGACGTGGCCTTTGCCCCTGCGACCGACATGCGGTTCCTCCAGCGCGAGCGCCAGCCCTACCACAGCAATGCCATGGCGCTCGGGGCATGGGACGCGCAGGGCGAGCTTTTGCTGCGGCGGCTTTACTATTCGGTGGGTGGGGGCTTCGTGCTCGACGAGGACGAGGCGATCCGCAATGCGCCCGCGCTCGACCTGCCGCCGATCCCGTTCCCCTTCACGTCCGGCGCAGACCTGATGGCGATTGGCGAGACCACTGGCCTTACCATCGCGCAGATCATGCTGGCCAATGAACTGGCCTTGCGCTCGCCTTCCGAGGTCGATGCCGGGCTCGACGAACTGGCCGACACGATGGCCGCCTGCATCGACCGGGGCTGCGCGCAGACCGGCACGCTGCCCGGCGGGCTCAAGGTCCGCCGCCGCGCGGCCTCGCTCTCGAAGGAACTGGCCGACCGGCAGCAGCAATCCCTGTCCGAACCGCTTGCCGTGCTCGACTGGATCAATGTCTGGGCCATGGCGGTCAACGAGGAAAACGCTGCGGGCGGGCGCGTGGTGACCGCGCCGACCAACGGGGCGGCGGGGATCATCCCGGCGGTCCTGCGCTATTACGAGCGGTGCTATCGCGGCGACAAGGCCGGGCGGCGCACGTTCCTGCTGACGGCGGCGGCGATTGGCGCGCTCTACAAGCGCAATGCCTCGATTTCCGGCGCGGAAGTGGGCTGTCAGGGCGAAGTGGGCGTGGCCTGCTCGATGGCGGCGGCGGGGCTGACGGCGGCGCTGGGCGGCAACAATGCCCAGATCGAGAACGCCGCCGAGATCGGCATGGAACACAATCTGGGCCTCACCTGCGATCCGGTGGGTGGGCTCGTCCAGATCCCCTGCATCGAGCGCAATGCCATGGGTGCGGTCAAGGCCATCGACGCCTCGCGGCTTGCGCTGCTGGGCGATGGCCAGCACATGGTCAGCCTTGACAAGGTGATCGAAACAATGCGCCAAACCGGCGCAGACATGCGTGACAAGTACAAGGAAACCTCGCAAGGCGGCCTTGCCGTCAATGTGGTGGAATGCTGAGCGAGTTCGAGGAGGTAGAAATGAAAGCCCTGGTCTGCGTGAAGCGGGTGATCGACTACAACGTGAAGCCGCGTGTGAAGGCGGATGGCACGGGTGTCGAGCTTGCGAACGTCAAGATGAGCATGAACCCGTTCGACGAGATCGCGGTTGAGGAAGCCATTCGCCTGAAGGAAAAGGGCGTGGTGAGCGAAGTGGTGGTGGTTTCGGTGGGGCCTGCCAAGGCGACCGACACGCTGCGCACGGCGCTGGCCATGGGCGCGGATCGCGCCGTGCTGGTGCAGAGCGACGACGAGGTCGAGCCGCTGGGCGTGGCCAAGATCGTCAAGGCCGTGGCGGATGAAGAACAGCCGGGCCTGATCATCACCGGCAAGCAGGCGATCGACGACGACGCCAACCAGGTCGGCCAGATGGTCGCCGCGCTGCTGGGCCGTCCGCAGGGCACGTTCGCCAATGAAATTACGGTCGAGGGCGATGCGCTGATCGTCAAGCGCGAGATCGATGGTGGCCTTGAAACGGTCAAGCTGGCGCTGCCCGCCGTGGTGACCGCCGACTTGCGCCTCAACGAGCCGCGCTATGCCTCGCTCCCCAACATCATGAAGGCCAAGTCCAAGCCGCTGGCGACGAAGACCCCGGCCGATCTGGGTGTCGATGTGGCCCCGCGTCTCAAGACGCTCAAAGTGGCCGAGCCGCCGGTGCGCGCGGCGGGCGTGAAGGTCGCCGATGTCGACGCGCTTGTGGCCAAGCTCAAGGAACTGGGAGTCGCATGATGACCAATACTCTCGTCTGGGTTGAACACGAAGGCGGCGCGGTCAAGGACGCGACGCTTCACACCGTGACCGCCGCCGCACAGATCGGCACCGTGACCGCGCTGGTGGCAGGGCAGGGCGTCGATGCCGTGGCCGCCGCCGCCGCGCAGATCGCGGGCATTGCCAAGGTGCTGGTGGCCGATGACGCCGCCTATGCCCATGCGCTGCCCGAAAACGTCGCGCCGCTGGTGGTGGGCCTGATGGCCGGTTATGACGTGTTCGTGGCCCCGGCCACGACGACCGGCAAGAACATCGCCCCGCGCGTGGCCGCGCTGCTCGATGTGGCGCAAGTCTCCGAAATCCTGTCGGTCGAGGGTCCCAAGACCTTCACCCGTCCGATCTATGCGGGCAATGCCATCGCCACGGTCGAGGCGAGCGACGCCAAGCTGGTGGTGACCGTGCGTGCCACCGCCTTCGACAAGGCCGGCGCGACCGGCGGTTCGGCGGCTGTCGAAGCCGTGGGCGGCGCGGGCGATGCCGGGCTGTCGAGCTTCGTGGGCTCCGAAATCGCCAAGAGCGAGCGCCCCGAACTGACCAGCGCGAAGATCATCGTCTCGGGTGGCCGCGCGCTCAAGGACGCGGAAACCTTCGCCGCGACAATCACCCCGCTGGCCGACAAGCTGGGCGCAGCCATCGGCGCGAGCCGCGCGGCGGTCGACGCGGGCTATGTCCCCAACGACTATCAGGTCGGCCAGACCGGCAAGATCGTGGCGCCTGAAGCCTATATCGCGGTGGGCATTTCCGGCGCGATCCAGCATCTGGCGGGGATGAAGGATTCCAAGATCATCGTCGCCATCAACAAGGACGAGGACGCGCCGATCTTCCAGGTCGCCGACGTGGGCCTTGTCGCCGACCTGTTCGAGGCCGTGCCCGAACTGGTGGGCAAGCTCTGATCCGGGGAAGGCGCGCGGGGGAGGGGGCCTCGCGCGTCTTTTCCAGGCTCGCAAGGGCCTGCGCAACATGAAAAAGGGGCAGGAACGGGAAACCCCGCTCCTGCCCCTTTTTTCATGCCGATCCGCCGATCAGTTGCGGATCAGGTAATCGAAGGCCGAAAGGCTGGCCTTGGCGCCTTCGCCCATGGCGATGATGATCTGCTTGTAGGGCACCGTCGTGCAGTCGCCAGCGGCAAACACACCGGGCAGGTTGGTTGCATTGTGGGCGTCCACCTCGATCTCGCCCCGGTTCGAGAGCGCCAGATCGCCCTTGAGCCATTCGGTGTTGGGCACCAGCCCGATCTGCACGAAGATCCCTTCGAGCTCGACCGTCACTTCGTTGCCGCTCACGCGGTCCTTGTAGACGAGACCGGTCACCTTCTCGCCATTGCCCAGAACCTGCGTGGTCTGCGCCGAGGTGATCACGGTCACGTTGGGCAGGCTGTGCAGCTTGGTCTGGAGCACGGCGTCGGCGCGCAGTTCCTTGTCGAACTCGATCAGGGTGACATGGGCGACGATACCGGCCAGATCGATGGCTGCTTCCACGCCCGAGTTGCCCCCGCCGATCACCGCCGTGCGCTTGCCCTTGAACAGCGGGCCATCGCAGTGCGGGCAATAGGCGACGCCCTTGTTGCGGTATTCGTCCTCGCCCGGAACGCCCATCTGCCGCCAGCGGGCACCGGTCGAGAGGATCACCGTGCGCGCCTTGAGGCTCGCCCCGCTGGCCAGCGCGATCTCGGTCAGCCCGTCGCCATTGGCGGGCTTGAGCGCGACGGCCTGCTGGAGGTTCATCACGTCGACGTCATAGTCCTTGACGTGCTGTTCGAGCTGGGTGGCGAGCTTGGGCCCTTCGGTGTGGGGAACCGAGATGAAGTTCTCGATGCCCATCGTGTCGAGCACCTGCCCGCCGAAGCGTTCGGCTACGACGCCGGTACGGATGCCCTTGCGCGCGGCATAGATCGCCGCTGCCGCGCCAGCGGGGCCACCGCCGACGACGAGAACCTCGAAAGGCTCCTTGGCCGCGATCTTTTCAGCCGCGCGGGCGACTGCGCCCGTGTCGATCTTCGAGACGATTTCAGCCAGATCCATGCGGCCCTGGCCGAACGGTTCGCCGTTGAGGAAGACGGTGGGCACGGCCATGATCTTGCGGCGCTCGACTTCGTCCTGGAACAGGCCGCCGTCGATGGCGACATGGGTCACGTTGGGGTTGAGCGCGGCCATGATGTTGAGCGCCTGCACCACGTCGGGGCAGTTCTGGCACGAGAGCGAGAAGAACGTCTCGAAGTGCAGCGGGCCTTCGAGGCCGCGCACGGTATCGAGCAGGTCTGCCTCTTCCTTGGGCGGGTGGCCGCCGACATGAAGCAGCGCGAGGATCAGCGAGGTGAACTCGTGGCCGAGCGGAAGACCGGCAAACACGACGCGCGAGCGGCCCTGATCGGCTTCGATGGCGAAGCTGGGGCGGCGTTCGTCGGTGCCGTCGAAACGGGCGGTCACCTTGTCGGAAAGCGCGGCGATTTCCTCGACGAGGCTGCGCATGTCGGCGGACTTGGCGCTTTCATCGAGGCTGGCAACCAGCTCGATCGGGCGGCGCAGGTTGACGAGCAGGCCCTTGAGCTGGGCGGTGGTGGGGGCGTCGAGGACAGGCATTTTTGCGTCTTTCTCAGGCAGGAGGGTGTGCCGCGTGGGGCCAGTGGGCCTCACGCCTGGAAGGGGTTGCGAACAATCGGGCGGAATTATGGGGCGCAGAGGGGCGGGACAAAAGGAGATGCGTCAAAATTCGCGCATCGAACGGGTCCGCTTGCTCCATCGCTGCCCCGAGTGTCCGGGGCTGGCTGGAACCAGCCCCGGACGGGTTCGGTCGGGCAGGACTTAGATCTTGCCGACGAGGTCGATCGAGGGAGCCAGGGTTTCGGCGCCTTCTTCCCACTTGGCCGGGCAGACCTGGCCGGGGTGTTCGCGCCAGTACTTGGCAGCCTTGATCTTGCGGACGAGTTCGGCAGCGTTGCGGCCCACGCCCTCGGGGGTGATTTCAACGAGCTGGATCACGCCGTCGGGATCGACCACGAAGGTGCCACGGTCGGCCAGGCCAACGCCTTCGCGCAGGATGCCGAAGTTGTTCGAGATGGTGTGGTTCTGGTCGCCCAGCATGTAGTAGTTGATCTTGCCGATGGCCGGCGAGCTGTCAGCCCAGGCCTTGTGGCAGAAGTGGGTGTCGGTCGACACCGAGTAGACTTCGACGCCCAGACCCTTGAGTTCTTCGTAGCTGTCGGCGAGGTCTTCGAGTTCGGTCGGGCACACGAAGGTGAAGTCGGCCGGGTAGAAGAAGAACACGGCCCACTTGCCGAGAACGTCAGCATCGCTGACATCAACGAACTTGCCCTGGACATAGGCAGTGGCCTGGAACGGCTTGAGCGAGGTTCCGACGATCGACATGGGTTCGACTTCCTTGTGGTTGGTCGTTGTGAAACTGAATGGGGTTAAACTGAACCGGATAAAACTGAACCGGTTGAAAACCGGGTGGAAGTTTCGGGCGGCCCGGCCTTGCGGCGGCGCCTTCGCTTCCTGCTGAAGTGGAGTTACGCATTGGCGACTATCTTTGCCAATGATCAATTCCGGCCAGAATGATTGATCCTCTCGATCAATGAAGGGGGCGGCAATCGCAGGCCAAGATGCCTCCGGCCAAGCCTTGCTGCATCAATCGCAGGGATCGCCCGCCTCGACCGTCACGCTCGGCTGGGTCTGGCGGACCTGGCTGCCGGGCGGAACCGAGCGGGTGAGCCAGACATTGCCGCCGATCACCGAGCAGCGCCCGATCGTCACCCGGCCCAGGATCGTCGCCCCGGCATAGATCGTCACGTCATCCTCGATGATCGGATGGCGCGGCTCGTCCTTGACCAGACGGCCTTCCTCGTCGGTGCTGAAGCTGCGCGCGCCCAGCGTCACGGCCTGGTAGATGCGCACGCGGTTGCCCAGAATCGCGGTCTGGCCGATCACCACGCCGGTGCCGTGGTCGATGAAGAAGCTTTCGCCGATGGTCGCGCCGGGGTGGATGTCGATGCCGGTGCGCGAATGCGCGATCTCGGCGATGATCCGCGCCACCAGCGGCGCACCAAGGTTGTAGAGTTCGTGGGCAATGCGATGATGCAGCACGGCGGTGACGAACGGATAGCACAGCAGCACTTCATCAACGCAGCGTGCCGCCGGGTCGCCGTCGAACGCGGCTTCCACGTCGGTGTCGAGCAGGCGGCGGATTTCGGGCAGGCGCTCGACAAGGGCCGAGAGGATGCGGTTCACCTCGCGTTCGACGGTCTGGTCGCAGTTCTGCGGATAGCTGTAGTGCAGTTCCATCCGCACTTGCGCGGCCAGCAGCGGAATGGCCGATTGCAGGGTGGCGGCCACGAAGATGTCCTCGTTGGCGGCGGTCACTTCGGCCGGGCCGAGGCGGAGCGGAAACAGCGCGGCGGTCAGCACATCGACGATGCGGCCCAGCGCATGACGCGAAGGAAAACCCACCGCGCCATAATCGCCGCGCATCCGCCGGTTCTCGCGCCAGCCCTCGCGCACGTCGCGCAGGCGGGTGACCACGCCCTCGATGTTGAAAGGATCCTGTGCGTCGAACGCGCCTCCGGAAAGTTCGACGTCTGCCTTGCCCATGAACTCTCGATCCTCGCTTTGTGGGGCCTTGCTTTACCTGGCCTGCCCCGCCCGGACGATCCGGGTGCATGTGCCGCATTATATAGGATGGCTGCTGCCCGAGCAAAAGGGGCGGGGGTATCGGTTTTGAGCAGGCAGGATCATCAGAATGCGCGAAAAATCAGGGTCGGGACGGGCCTGTCCTGATCCGCATCGCCAGCAATGCCCCGGCGATTCCGGCATAGATCCAGGGCTCCCACTGGAACCCTTTGACGCGCAGGATGAAATGGACCGCGATCAGGAGGGCGGTCGGATAGGCCAGGCGGTGCAGCCGCTGCCAGCGCCGTGCGCCCAGCTTGCGGATCGCCCCATGCGTGGAAGTGGCCGCGAGCGGGACGAGCAAAATCAGCGCGGCCATACCGAAAAAAGTGAACTTGTGTTCGGTAACGTCGCGCCAGACCTGCGTGAAGGACCCCAGTTGGTCGAGGCCGAAGTAGACGCCGAAATGCAAGGTGGCATAGGCAAAGCTCCACAAGCCGAGCGGACGACGCAGCACGGCAAGATCGGTCCTCCCGGTCAGGCGGCGCAGGGGCGTGACTGCGAGCGCGGCCCACATCCAGCGCAGCGCCCAAAGGCCAAGATAATTGATCGTATAGGCAACGGGTTCGGCGCTCAGCCCCGCTTGACGCGGATCGGTGCCCAGCACCATCGCGGCCCAGCGCCACAGCAACAGGGCCAGCGGCGCCGCCAGTGCGGCATGGGCGGTCAGGCGCAGAATGCACAGGGCTCCGGGGCGCAGGCGTCGTGCCATGTCAGTAGTAGCGCCTCAGGTCCATGCCGCGGTAGAGGCCCGCCACTTCTTCGCCATAGCCGTTGAACGGCAGGGTTGCGCGCGGGAACCAGTCGCCCAGCCGCCTCTCGCGGGCCTGCGACCAGCGCGGATGGCTGACCGATGGGTTCACATTGGCATAAAAGCCATATTCGCCCGGACCATAGCGGTTCCAGCTCGTTGGCGGCTGCCTGTCTGTCAGCCGGATATGCACGATCGACTTGATCGATTTGAACCCATACTTCCACGGCACGACCAGCCGGATCGGGGCGCCGTTCTGGCCGGGCAGGGTCTGCCCATAGAGACCGACGGCAAGCATCGTGAGCGGATGCATCGCCTCGTCGAGTCGCAAGCCTTCGACATAGGGCCATTGCAGCACGGAGGTTCGTTGGCCGGGCATCTGGCGGGGGTCGCGCAAGGTCTCGAACACGACGAACCGGGCCGAGGAAAGTGGCTCGACCTGCTTGAGCAGGCCGGCGAGCGGGAAGCCGGCCCAGGGGATGACCATCGACCATGCTTCCACGCAGCGGTGCCGATATATCCGTTCTTCGAGCGGGAAGGCGCGCATCAGCGTGTCGATATCGAATGTGCGCGGCTTGGCGACAAGGCCGTCGACCCGGACGGTCCAGGGCCGTGTGCGCAGCGTTCCGGCCAGACGCGCCGGGTCTTCCTTGCCGGTCCCGAACTCGTAGAAATTGTTGTAGTGGGTCACCGTGTCGAGGGAGGTGAGCGGTTCGGCCAGGCTGCGCGTGCGGCGCGTGCGCAAAGCGATCCCGCCCTTGACCACTCCCCCTGCCGCGCCTGCCCGAACGGGAAGCGCCCAGCCTGGCAGCAAGGCCGCAGCACTTCCCGCTCCGATCAGGCCGCGCCGCGTGAAATAGAGGTGTTCGTCGGTAACGTCCGTTTCGCGCGGGGCGGAAGGCGAGGGGAATTTGAACAGCATCGAACCGGCCTTTCGGGCATGAGGCGACGATGTGATTACGCAGGAAGGCTTACATTCGTTACAGCAGGGGGCGATGGATATTGCCGGGCCCCTGATTTCTGCTCAGTGCCTTTGGCATCCTATCCTATATTGGCGCGCCCTGCAGGAGTGAATTTCGGGTGCAATTTCAATGCATAAGTTTGGCTACCGCACTTTTTTGCTCGGCGGGTTTCCGGGCTGATTCAACCATGTTTGGCTAAGAAAAGCCCCGAGAAACCGGGAGGGAGCCTTCCCTCCCTCCCTCTGTTGTAGCGCGACCTGTCAGTCACCGGTGGGCACGGCAAAGACCCAGCAGTTCTTGGCCTTCTCCGTAATGCGGCTGTTTACCGGCTTTTGGGCTGCGAAGCGCGGCGCGTCACGTCGCGTGCCGATGCAATCCGCCAGTTGATCCTGAAGGGGCTGGCGGCCGTCGAGAAATGACTTAGCTGGCCGTATCGCCAGAATATGTGGTCCGAGTGGCCGAGGCCGATGCAAAGCGCTTTCTCGTTGGGAAGAGTACGAGAAGGGTGTCCACATTGAGGACACCCTTGGCAGCCATCAGTCAGGCACCATCACCAACGAAAGCGAATGAATCGATCAGGATATGCTGCGCCAGAATACAGCGTCCAATGCGCTTTTGCTGCGCGACCTTCTATCTCATGTGGGCCATACCGGAAAAAATGTAACCTGCGTAACATCGGCGGAAATCCGCCGTTTTTGACGTAACGGCTCACGTAACATCGAGATAATGAGATTACATACGAGAAGTGTAATTTTTTCAGAGAGAAAACCCTAGGATTTCCGGGCGGATTACATTTTTCGGGCGCTGGGGTTGCGTCGGATTACGTCCGCGCGGCTACGCCTAAATTCTGTTTAATTTCATATCTATAACGTGAATTTGGCGACCCAAGTCGACAGAAGTTACATTCTTCCGCATATCCCCTGGGCAACTTTGAGCGGATTGTTTGTGATTTTGCGCGTCAAGAGTTCGCAAAGCGGGCGTTCTGGGTGCATCAAAATGCATCAGCGTCGGGTGCCTGGTCTTTGCGGCGCGGCCAAGGAAGCCCGCGATTTTTCGCAGGGCTGGTGGATGCATCAAAACCGACACGAAAAGCGCGCGGGCGAGGCGGGGGGAAAAGCGCGTTTTGAGGGGTGGCAGCGGCTGAGGCCGGGCCGGGGGTGGCGGGCCTGCGGATTTGCTGGGGTTTCGCCGGGCGAGAGGGCTGGTCGGTGGCTGGCGGTGGGCTGGCAGGGCGCGCAACAATCGTGCGCAGCAAAAAGGGCGGCCCGGATGAGCCGCCCTTGTTCGTGGTCAGGGGAGGGAGGTCAGGCCGCCGGGCGGGGGCGCTCGCGGAAGCGGACGACGTTCCTGCCCAGGGCCTCGTTCAGTTCGAGGAACACTGTCTGGAGCGGGGCGATCTCCAGTTCGAAGAAGGCGTCGGTGGCCTTGGTCACGTCGCCAAAGCCGCCCGCGTTGGCGGGCACGATGCCCAGCAGCTGGGGCGGGACGCGGTGGGCGGCGAGCACGTCGTCGCGGGTCGTGTTCTTGATGCCGAGGAACTCGTCCTTGGCACCCACCTCGGCGATCGGCAGGATCCTGATGCCGCTTTCCTTGCCGTCGGGGGCGTGGACGAAGAGGTTGCGAAAGTTGCCCGGTCCCTTCGAGCGCTTGAGCGCCTCGCGCATGGCGTCCACGTCGCCATCGGCGAAGGCCCCCGTTGCATAGAGGATATAGCCCGCGTGGCTGCCGTTCTCGAAATAGCGGCGGCGGAACAGGGTGGCGTTCTCGTTGAGCAGGGCCGATTGCAGCGCCGAGAGGTACTCGGGCAGGCCATAGATTTCCTGATTGATGTCGGGGGCCATGATCTGGTGGACGGTGCCGGGCTCGAAGGCCACCTCGTTGCGGAAGCCGGGCACCCACCAGAACTGGCCCGGCTCCAGCCCGCGCCGGGTGAACTTGGCCAGCGCATGGTCGAGGCGCAGCAACTGGCCGAGGCGATTGCGCACTTCCTGCACATAGGCGTTCCCGAGGACGAGGTAGTCCTGCACCATCCCGGCAAAGGCCCGGCGCGAGAGCTGGGGCGTGGGATCGAGGCTGGACGCCAGCATGTTGCGCTTGAGGATGATCGCGCTCGAATGGTGGGGGGATGCGCGGAACGAGCGCGAGAGCCCTTCGAGCGAGATCGGCGGTTCGTACCAGCGCTGGTTGTGCCAGCATTCGAGCATGTCGAGCATCGTGGCCCGGCTGTTCACCGGCTCGGGATCGCCGAAGGTGAAGGCCGAGACGCCCGCGCGGGTGTCGTTGGCCACGATCATGGCGTTGGGGGGCCTGGATGCGGGAGAAGGGCGGTCCATGCGGCGTGCCCGCTTTCGCTTGCTCATTCGATAATCTCCATCGTGCCCCTGGGCTTTTCCTTGCCGTCGAGCGGTTCGTTCATGAGGATGTGCATGGTTGCCCAGGCGAGGTCGGCATGGCCGTCGTTGCCGCCGCGTCCGGCCTTGAAGGTCACGTTGCGGCCGCTGGTGGTCAGGGTCTTCTTGATCGAGACGAAGGCCGAGACGATGTCGAGGAAGCTGCTGTCGAAGGCGAGGCGCGCGCGGCGCACCACGTTCTGGGCCTTCATGATCATCTGGGCCTTGAGTTCGAGCGAATATTCGATCCTGGCCACCGCGCAGCCGGGCATCGCGCCGGGCTTGGCGAGCAGCTGGTAGACGCCCGAGCCCACGCCCTTGGCGTCGATGCCCAGATAGGTGCAGGTATAGCGGGCGAGGACCGCTCTGATGAACTCGGCCTGCTGTTCGAAGTCGAGCCCGCGCAGCTGGTGGCGTTCGAGGATGCGGAAGGGTGCGCCCTCGCGCAGCGGGGGCGCGGCGATCACCAGCGCGGCGTTGTCGCCGGTCTCGCTTTCCTGCGGGTCGTATCCGGCCCAGACCGCGCGGGCGCCATAGGGCCGCGCGGCTTCGGGGTTGAAGTCCTCCCACTCGACCAGGCTGTCGCAGCCGCAGGCGATCAGGTCGTTGAAGCGGAACGCGGACATGGAATCGTCGACGAACTCGCACAGGAACAGGTTGGCAAATTCGTCGGGGGCATATTCGTCGCGCAGTTCGTCGATGTCGAACAGGTCGCAGCCGCCCGCCTCGGCGTCCTCGATGTTGACGATGTGGCGCCAGATCCGGTCCGGCCCGGTGCTGCCCTGGGCAAGGGCCGCGCGGCTGACATCGATCTCGACCCGGTCTTCCTTCTTGCGCCGCCGGTTGCGCCGCTCGCCGGTCCAGTAGGGATAGGCCGGGTGGGCCACGCTCGATGGCGTCGAGAAGTAGGTTTTGCGCCACTTCTTGTGCGTCGCCATGCCCGAGGCGACCTTGTTCAGCTCCTCGAACGAGTGGACCCAGAAGAACTCGTCGAAGTAGAAATTGCCGTGGCGCCCCTGCGCGGTGCGGAAGTTGGTGCCCAGAAAGTGCAGTTCGGCCGCCGCTTCCTCGGCCGGGCGCAAGTCCGAGGTGATCAGCATCGGATCGCCGGCCAGCGCCACGCCGACCAGCTTGGCAAAGCTCACGATGTAGGAGCGGAACTGGTGGGCCTGCGCCTTGGAGGCGGACAGGAAGATCTGGTTGCGCCCGGTCTCGATCGCGTCGATCAGCGCCTCGAACGCAAAATAGTAGGTCGCCCCGATCTGGCGCGACTTGAGGATCATGCGCGTGCGCTGGCCCAGCGCCTTCCACCATTCCAGCTGGTAATCGTAGCAGCCTTCGAGGAAGATCCGCTTCAGCTCGGCGGCCTGGTCCGCGGTGAAGTGGTTCTTCTTCGCCTTCTTGCGCGGCCCGGCGTTGCGGTTGCCGACCTTGTCGTTGAGGTCGCCGCTGTGGCCGCCGGGCTGTTCGAAGCGCCGCACGCGCGCGAGGCTCTCGATCTGGCGGGCGAGGGCGTCCATCTCGACCAGATCGGCCGAGGTCTTCTTCTCCTTCGCGATCAGGGTGAGCAGGCGGATTTCCAGCCCGTCCTCGATTTTGCGGATCGAGGGGGCCTCGTCCCACTTGTCGCGCTGGCGCCACGATTCAATTGTCGGGCGCGGGATCGGCGTGCCCTTGTCGCTGACAACGGCGTGCAGGGCGAACTCGTCGGCGATCTGGGTCACGCCCCATCCGCGCCAGTAGAGGCTGCGGGCATGGCGGCGGGGATCGAACTTCCACGCCGCGCTCACGGCATCGGGATGGGGCATCGGGGGCGTGGGGAACTGCGTGGGGACCGGCATGATCGGCACCATGGCCCGCGTTTTTGCCGCCGATCACGCCCGCGCATTTGGCCGGGGGGCCAGCCAAGTGCGCCCCCTTGAGAAGAGCGGGCCGAGCGGCCCTTTTGGCCTGCGACACCCCCGCAGCCACAAGGGAACCGGACCGATCATGGCCAAGAGCAAGTTTTTCCGCGTTGCCGTCGAAGGCCCCACCGTCGATGGCCGCGTGATCGAGCGCCAGATGCTCGTCGAGGCCGCCGACGGCTACGAGCCCGACACCTACACCGCGCGCATCAACTGCGAACACATTGCCGGCTACAGCCCGGACCGCCCGTTCAACTGCTATGGCACGGTGCGCTCGCTGCGCACCGAAGAGATCGAGCTGACCGTCAACGGCGCGAAGAAGAAGCTGCTGAGCCTTGTCGCCGAGATCGAGGCCAACGACCAGCTGGTCGAGCTGAACAAGGCCGGGCAGAAGCTGTTCACCAGTTGCGAGCTGCATCCCAATTTCGCGGGCGAGGGCAAGGCCTACCTCGTGGGGCTGGCGATCACCGACACGCCTGCCTCGCTGGGGACCGAACCGCTCAAGTTCGCGGTCAGATCGCGGGGCAACCTGTTCTCGTCGGCCTGCGAGACCGTGGTGGAGCTTGACGCCGCGCTCGATGGACCGGCGCTGGCCGAGGCCACGAAGTCCGGCTTTCTGGCGGCCTTCACCGCGCTGTTCAAGGCGGACAAGGGCAGCAACGGGGTCGTGCCACCCGTGGAACCGGCTCCCGCCCCCGCCAACGACAACACCCTCGACATCGCGCGCTTCGCCTCGCTCATGGGCGAACAGGTCGCCCTGGCCATGAAGCCGGGCAACGAGGCGATCACCGCGCTGGGCGCGCGCCTCGACGTGATCGAGACGAAGCTGGCCACCGAAGAAAGCCCGCACACCTTCCGGCGTTCCCCGGCCACCGGCGGCAACCACGCGATCGTCACCGACTGCTGAGCCTCGCGCCCTTCCGCTTCCCCCTGATCCGCGTCCTTTCTGGAGCCTTCCGCCCATGCGCAAAGAAACCCGCCAGCAGTTCAAGTCCTATGTCAGCCAGATCGCCCTCCTGAACGGGATCGATCCCGAAGACACGGTGGCCAAGTTCAGCGTGGCCCCGGTGGTCGAGCAGACGCTGGAAGAAAAGATCCAGGAATCGAGCGACTTCCTCCAGCAGATCAACGTCGTGGGCGTGCCCCAGCAGCAGGGCGCCAAAGTGGGGGTGACCGTCACCCGTCCCTTGGCCGGGCGCACCAACACCGCAGCGGGCAACCGCCGCACGCCGGCCGACCCGACCGACACCACCGACGATGGCGGCTATTTCTGCCGCCAGACCAATTTCGACCACGCCATCGGCTATGCCAAGCTCGACGCGTGGCGGCACAAGCCGGAGTTCCAGACGCTGCTGCGCGACGTGATCCTCAAGCAGCAGGGCCGCGACCGGATCATGATCGGCTTCAACGGCACCTCGGTCGCGGCGCAGACCGACCGCGTCGCCAACCCGCTGCTTCAGGATGTCAACGAGGGCTGGCTGCACAAGATCCGCACCCATGCCCCGGAACGCGTCCTGTCCGATGGCGAGATCAGCGCCGAAGGAACCAGCGCGGTCTATGTCGCGGCCGGGGTCGAGGTGGTCGATGGCGATGCCACCAATGTCGCGACCGCGCAGGCCGACTATGCCAACCTCGACGCGCTGGCCTTCGACGTGCTCGACCTGCTCGATCCCTGGCACCGCAGCGATACCGACCTTGTGGTCATCGTCGGGTGGAAGCTGGTCAAGGACAAGTACCTGAACCTGCTTCAGGCCGCTGGCGACACCGCGACCGAGCGCGAGGCCGCACACCGCATCCTCACGCTGCCCAAGCAGCTGGCGGGCAAGCGCGCGGTCATCGTGCCTTTCTTCCCCGAGACCTCGCTGCTGATCACCAGCCTCGATAACCTCTCGGTCTACTGGCAGGAAGAAACCCGCCGCCGCCAGATCCGCGACGAGCCCGCGCTCGACCAGATCGAGAACTATGAATCGGTCAACGAGGACTACGTGGTCGAGGACTATGGCCGCACCGCCCTCGTCGAGAACGTGGTGATGGGCAAGAAGCCCGGCGCCTGATCCGAGCGCGCCACCTCCTGACTTCCCCCGCCGAAGGACACGTTCCCTCATGAGCCTTGCTCGTCGCAAACGGGATCGCACGCTCGCTGCCCAGACCATCACCGCAGCGCCTGTTCTTTCGCGCGGGGGTGCCCCTGCTGCCACCGGCCATCCCGCCCCGGCAGCAGGGGCCTCCATTCGCTCCACCCCGGCCGAGCGCGCCGCCGCGCAGATCGCGCTGCGCCTCACCCACGACTTGCGCCGCCTGAAGGAAATCCGCTCGATCGACCGCAAGATCGAGGCCAAGCGCACGATGCTGCCCGAGTACAGGGCATGGGTCGAAGGCGTGGTCGCCGCCGATGCGGGCGTGGGCAGCGGCACCGCCGCCGATGTCGTGCCCACCTGCATGGTCTGGCTGATCGATGTGGGCGCCTATGGCGAGGCGCTCGACCTCGTGCCCTTCCTGCTGCGCCACCGGGTCGAGATGCCCCGCCGCTACGAGCGCGACGTGGCCACGATCGTCGTCGAGGAAATCGCCGATGCCGCCGCAAGGGCGCAAAACGCGGGCCAGCGGTTCGACCAGGCCGTGCTCGACACCGCCGAGGCCCTGACATCCGGCCTCGACATTCACGATCAGGTCCGCGCCAAGCTGCTCAAGGCCATCGGCATCGAGCAGTTGCGCACCGCCGAAGACATGCCGGCCGAGGGCAGCGCCATCGTCCTGCGCAGCGCGCTCGTCCATCTGCGCGAGGCCCAGCGCCTGCATGACCGTATCGGCGTGAAGGACCGCGTCAAACGCGCCGAAAAGCTGCTGGCCGCCGTCGAGGCGGCCGATCCCGCTCCGGCGCCCAAGCCGAACACCGGCGGTCGATCGACCGCCTGACCCGCTCGCCCCCGGCGCTCAGGGGCGGATCGCGCGATGCGGGAGGCCTTGGGCCGCAGGGCCGCATCGGTCCCGATCCTCACCCCTGTTGGCCGGCGGGCCGAAATGGAGAAGCCCCTTGTCGACGTTCCTGTCCCTGCCGACCCCATCCGACCTCGCGCAGCCCGCCGAGCCGGAAAGCCCGGTGACCAACGACGGCTTCTTCCCCGATATCGACCCGGCCCATCTGCGCGAGGCCGCGCGCATTCCCACCAGCATCACATGGCCGCGCCTGCGTGCCGCGATCCTGGGCGCGATCATGACCGTCGAGCTGGACTTGCGCGCCTATGCCGCCGCGCAGATCGCGGCGGGCCATGCCACGCTGGCCGCCGTGCCCGCCCCGCAGCTCGACGGGCAGAGCGTCCAGATCCTGCGCTACACGCGCGCGGTCGCGCTCTATGCCAAGGCCGAGCTGATCGAGCGCCACCGCGATTACGACCTGACCTCGGCGGGCACCCATCAGGCCGATGATCTCGCCCCGGCCATCGACGAACTGCGCCGCGATGCCCAGCACGCCGTGCGCGACCTGACCGGGCGCACCCGCACCGTGGTCGACCTGATCTGATGGCCGCCGCGCAGATCCTCATCGCCCGGCAGGGAGACAAGCTCGACCAGCTGCTCTGGCGCGAGGGCGGGCTGGGGCCGGGCGATCTGACCCGCGTGCTCGATGCCAATCCCGGCCTGGCCGATCTGGGCGTGATCCTGCCGCTCGGCACCCGCGTCCTCGTGCCGGCGGCGCCCGAAGCGACCGGCACGCCTGTCCTTCCCCTTGTCCAACTCTGGAGCTGATCCCCCATGGACTTTCGCACTTTTGTTGACGCGAGCGCCGACCTGATCGGGTCGATCTCGCCCTCGCTGATCGGCTCGGCCGCTGCCCAGGCGTGGAAGCCGCACCTCTCGTGGCGGCAGCGCTTCGTGCAGTGGGCGGTGGGCTCGGTCGTCAGCTATTACGCCACGCTCGCCATCGTCGCGGTCACCCACTGGAGCGGCTTTGTCGCGCAGTCGATTGCCTTTGGCATCGCGCTGCTGGCCTTCGATGCCACCCCGCGCGTCCTCAGGGCCGCGACCGATGCGCTCGCCAGCCTGCCCGGTCGCCTTGCCGACCGCTTCCTGCCCAAGAAGGACTGACCGGTCATGGCCCATACTCTGGCCGATCCCGCGCGCTTCTTCGTGCGCCTGCGCCGTCTGACCGGCCCGCTCGATCAGGGGCAGGTCGGGATAGTCAACGCCCTGCTCACCGCCGGGGCGCTCTGGCCGGCGGGGTGGCTGGCCTATGCGCTGGCCACCGCCTGGCACGAGGCCTGCTTCACCCCGCAGGCCGAATGGGGCCGGGGTCGGGGCAGGGCCTATGCGCAGCCGGGCCGCTATGGGCAGGCGCAATATGGCCGGGGCCTCGTCCAGCTGACGTGGGACCGCAATTACGAATGGGCCGACCGCGCGCTCGGCCTGAAGGGCGCGCTTCTGCGCAACTTCGACCTCGCGCTCCGGCCCGATCTGGCGGTCGCGATTCTGGTCAAGGGCATGGAGCAGGGGGCCTTCACCGGGCTTGCCCTGGCCGACTGCATCACCGGCACAGGCACCCACGCCCAGTTCGTGAAGGCCCGCAAGATCATCAACGGCACCGACCGGGCCGAGACCATCGCCACCCATGCCGATGCAATCGCGGCGGCGCTGGGCGAGGGGGGCTGGGCCTGATGCCCGGCGTCCCAACTCTCGCGCTCGCCAGCGCGCTGGCCGCCTGCCTCACCGGGATCGGCGGCTATGCCTATGGCGTCCACGTCGGCACCGCGCAGGAACAGGCCGCGCAAAAAGCGCGCGATGATGCCCGCGAAACCCTGCGCCAGCAGACGCAGGCCCGCATCGACACCTCGGCGCAGGCCCATCAGGCTCGCGAATATGCCCGCCAGACCACCGTCAGGGACATCTATCATGAAAGCGAAAAGATCATCGACCGCCCGGTTTATGGCGCTGCCTGCATTGACGCTGATGGCGTGCGCCTGCTCGACCGCGCCGCCGCCACGGCCAACGGCCAGCGTGAGCCCGACCCTGCTGGCCCCGCCGCCCAGCCTTCCGCAGCCCCGGCGCGATAGCAACGGGCAGATGACCGGGCGCGAGGCGCTCGCCAGCCTCACCGCGCTCTATGACATCGCCGGCCAGATCCGCGCGACCCTCGTTGAGCTGCAAGCCGAACTGCGCCTGACACAGGAACCCGCCCATGCGCAAAGCCGATAGCCTGCGCCGCTGGCTCACCGCCTTCCTGCCCGACTTGCGCAAGCAGGCCGACTGCCTTCAGGTCTATCTCGAAGGCGGCCGGATCAGCGCGCGGCGGTCGGCCACGCTGTCCTTTGCCTATGCCTACACGGTCAAGGCGCTCATCACCGACTTCGCAGGCGATCCCGACACGGTCATGGTGGCGACGCTCGCATGGATCGAGAAGGAGCAGCCCCAGCTGCTCCAGACCGCAGACAACACGCCCTTCCAGTTCGAGGCCGAACTGCTCGACAGCGACACCTACGACCTCGAACTGTCGATCGAGCTGACCGAACCGGTCCTCGTCCTGCCCCGCGCGGACGGATCGGGCTTCGACATCGAGCACCCGCCCGAGCCAACGCTCCCGCCGATGTTTGCCCAGGGCGCGGCCACGTTCCTCCAGGGCTTCGGCAATGCCGACAAGCTCGTGCAGTCGCCCATTCTCGGATCGCCGGAAGCATGACCGGCGACGATCTGGCCGAAATCGAGCGTCTGGCGGGCGCCCTGCTGCGCAACTTGTCTGCGGGCCAGCGCCGCAAGCTCCTGCGCAAGATGGCGCGCGACCTTGCCGCCAGCCAGCGCCAGCGCATCGCCGCCCAGCACCAGTCCGACGGCAGCGCCTTCGCGCCGCGCAAGCAAAAGGCGCAGCCGGTGACGGGCAGGGGCGCCGCCTGCTTCCTCTACCCCGCCGGCGGCAGCGGCCTGCCGCGCCGGGTGATCATGAAAAGCTTCACATGGGGCACGGGCCGCTCGATGACCGGCTTCGACATCGAGGCCGGTGGCATCCGCACCTTCGAGTTCGCCAAGGTCGTTCAATGGCTCCCGGTCCCGCCCGAATACCGCAACCGCACCAGCACCCGCCTGCGTCGCCGGGGAAGCCTGCGCCGCAAGGCGATGTTCCGCAAACTCGCCAGCGCCCGCTACCTCAAGGCCCAGGTCGACGACCAGGGCTTCTGGGTGGGCTTCTCGGGCAAAGTCTCGCAGATCGCCAGCATCCACCAGAACGGCCTGCGCGACAAACCCTCCCTGCGCACCAGGGCCATCGAATACCCGCGCCGCGAACTGCTCGGCACAACCCCCACCGACCGCGAACACCTGCTCGACCTGCTCTACGAGCAACTGGCCGACACCTGACCCCACCGGCGGGAACCGGCAGGCGTCACGCAGCCTTGGCGATCGGCTGCCCCCTGATCTCGTCTTTATGCGCGCGGGCGCAGGCCAGTTCATAGGCCGCCTGCGTCCGCATCAGGGTATACGCCGAAATTCCGAAGGTCTTCTCAAAGCGGATCGCCATGTTGGACGATAATTCAGCTCGGACATTCAATATACAAATTATTTTCGGCGAATAAGGATGGAGCGAATTATCTCGTCGAGGTCTTCGATAGATATGTCCGGGCGATCAACGCATTTATCAAGCGCGGCTTCGAGGTCTCGACGATCATATTCGTACGCAATGGGCGTGCTGTTTTTGTGTAAAATTTCATGACGATGCGGGTATCTGCTTCCAGTCATATTGTTGAATAACCAACCTATAACTAAAAGCGTCAAGGAGTTTACCCCGACGGGGAATAGCAAGAAACTCCAAGGCCAAGCCCCAGATTGCGCGCCTATCGCTACAGATAAGGCCACAGCCCCCCCTGGAGGATGCAGGCAACGCAACAAGTGCATCATCATGATCGCCAGCCCAACAGCCATAACGTCCATGGCAAATGGCGATAGCCCCGTTCTTGACAGCAGCACCCCGACGATCGCCGAGACCAGATTTCCCCCCAAGACCGCACGGGGCTGCGCCAGAGGACTGGCAGGCACAGCGAATACCAACACCGCTGATGCCCCGATAGGTGCGATTAAGGCTGGAGAAAGGCCCGTTCTGTGTGCAATCCATAATCCTACGACAAGACTTAACCCAATGGCCAAGCCCGCTCCAATCGATGATCGGATCGGATGAGTGCCATTCGTCTGATGTGGCAGCAGCTTTGCGAGTAAGAAACGCATCTGTGGATCCGGGAGCAATTTCGTTAATAGATTTGGGGAGAGGCGAAAGGATGAACGACCTGCGCCATCCTTTCCTTGAGATACCGCTCAATCGAGTGTTTCATGGCTGAGGACGGAGGGCGTGGCAGATGAGGGCACCTTTCCGACTCATAATGATGCATCTGAAATGCCGAATATTTCGCGGCAGATGATGATGCAAGTAATATGCATCTTTAAAAGTTCAGAAAATGCAGGTTACCCGTTTTCCCGACATGCCGTTCGGGCATATGGCCAGCCCGCCATCCCAATGCGGGCCATAGCCTTGGGCCGGTGGTCGCGGCGAGATGGCGGGCATGGCCGATGCTACCTTCACCGCTGTCGATCTCTCGCGCCTGCCCGCGCCTGACATCATCGAGGCTCTCGACTTCGAGACGATCCTGGCCGGGGCTGTCGCGCAGATGCGCGACGAGATGGCCAAAAGCGGCCTGACCTTCGAGACCCGCGACAGCGATCCGGCCACCAAGCTCCTTCAGGTCTTCGCCTATTACGCCCAGATGCTGCGCCAGCGCATCAACGATGCCGCGCGCGCGGTCATGCCCGCCTATGCCGTCAAGGCCGACCTCGACCATATCGCTGCCCTGTTCGGCATCACCCGCCTGACCATCACCCCGGCCAACCCCGCCACCGGCACGCCCGCCGTGATGGAGGACGACACCGATTTCCGCCGCCGCATGGTCCTCGCGCCCGAGGGCTATTCGGTGGCCGGGCCGGAAGGGGCCTATATCTCCCACACGCTGTCCGCCGATGCGAACGTGCTCGATGCCAGCGCCACCGGCCCGCAGCCCGACGATATCAAGGCCCTCGTGCTGGGCGTTTTGGCCGACCATGCGGCTCCGGCCGATCTGGTCGCGGCCATGACCAGCGCGCTCGACACCGCGCGCTGGCCCGGATCGGTCGTGGTCTCGGTCCTCGCGCGCACGGGCGACGGAACCGCCCCGGCCGCGCTGATCGACACCGTCGCCGCCTATGTCTCCGACGAGACGCGCCGCCCGCTGACCGACTGGGTTACGGTCCAATCGGCCCGGATCGTCCCCTATGTGGTCGATGCCACGCTCACTACGTTCAGCGGCCCGGATGGCGGCGTGGTGCTGGCGGCGGCGCAGGCCAGTCTCGACGCCTATACCAAAGCCAGCCATCGCCTCGGCCGCGACATCACCCGCTCGGCGATCTTCGCCGCGCTGAGCGTCGAGGGCGTGCAGAACGTCATCCTGCGCGAGCCGGCGCAGGACATCGTGATCTCCCGCCAGCAGGCCCCCTATTGCACGGGCATGTCGGTCGCCTATGCTGGGGTAGGGGAGTGACCGTCCGTTCGATCCTGCCCCCCGGCTCCACGGCTCTGGAAAAGGCGCTCGAACAGGTTGCCGCGCGGCTGCTCGATGTCGAGGTGGCGATCCGCGCTGTCTGGTCGCCCGACGATTGCCCGCTCGAACTGCTGCCCTGGCTGGCCTGGGGGCTGAGCCTCGACAACTGGTCGACCGACTGGCCCGAGAACATCAAGCGCGAACGCGTGCGCAAGGCCATCGCCATCGCGCGGCGCAAGGGCACGGCAGAATCGGTGCGCTCGGTCGTCGCCAGCTTCGGCGGCTCGGTGGCGATCCGCGAATGGTGGCAGAGCGAGCCGAGGGGCCTGCCGCACACCTTCAGCCTGATCCTCAACCTCGACAGCGCGGGCGCGCCCGCCTCGGCCGCCTTCGTCGATCAGGTCATCGCCGAAGTGAACCGCGCCAAGCCCGCGCGCAGCACGTTCACCTTCACCCAGGGCCTCACCGCGCAGGCGGGCATCCGCCTTGCCGCCGCCCTGCGCCCCACCATCTACGCGCGCCTGTCCTGCACGGCGCCCGGCATTTCCTGAGCAGAGGAACCCATGGGCCTTACCGCCATCGTCACCAATGCGGGCCGCGCCGCGCTGGTCAATGCCGCCAACACCGGCACCCGCGCCGTCACTATTGCGCAAGTCGGGCTGAGCGGCACCGCCCTCACGCCCAAGGCTGGCGCCACCGTCCTGCCCGGCCAGTTCAAGACCATCGCCACGCTCTCGGGCGATGTCGTGGCCGACGACACGATCCACCTGATCGTGCGCGACGAGAGCGCCGACGTTTTCACCGTGCGCAGCCTCGCGCTCTACCTTGCCGACGGCACGCTTTTCGCGATCTACGGTCAGGCCGACGTGCTGCTCGAAAAGTCCGCCCAGGCGCTCATGCTGCTGGCGATCGACATCCGCTTCGAGGACGTGGACGCGACCACCATCACCTTTGGCGACACGAACTTCCTCAACCCGCCCGCGACGACCGAGCGGCAGGGTGTGGTCGAACTGGCGACCGTGGCCGAAGCACAGGCCGGGATCGACGCCTTGCGCGCCCTCACGCCGCAGGCCGCGCGCTCGGCCATCCTCGGGTGGCTGCTGGCGCAGGATGGCGCCGGGTCTGGTGTCGATGCGGATCTGCTCGATGGCCAGCACGGCTCCTATTACACCAACATCGCCGCGCGCCTCGGCTATGTGCCGTGGGGGCCGACCAACGATGGGGCCGGAAGCGGGCTCGACGCTGACCTGCTCGATGGTCTGGACAGCAGCTATTTCGTGAACATCCCGGCGCGTCTGGGATACACCCCGGTCAACAAGGCGGGGGACAACGTTACCGGCACCTTTGTTTTCGGAACGGCAGGTGGGAACCGGGCGGAGGCACGCGCCAGCGGCGACTTGCACACCCGTACAGGACCCGATAACGGCATATTGCGCTTCGGTGACAGCAATGCGCGTTACATAGAATACAATGGGTCACGGTTTTACTTCAATGAATGCGAGATATACAGTGGTCCCAGCAATTCGCTGACGTGGAACGCGGGTAACGACGGCGCCGGTTCTGGTCTCGATGCCGATCTGCTCGATGGGCAGCAGGGCAGCTGGTACGCGGACATCATCGGGCGACTGGGCTATGCCCCGGTGCAACAGGGAACGGGTATCGGCCAGCGGTCCAATGCCATCAAGATTGGCTGGAACGGCAGCAAGTTGCAGCTGACCGTCGACACCTATGACCAGGGCAACATCGTCACCGAGCCCAATCTGGCGAATTCGACCCTGAACGTGAACGCGGCCTATGTGCAGCGCAACAACAACCACTTGTGGGGGCCGGACAACGATGGCTCCGGTTCGGGCCTCGACGCGGATCTGCTCGACGGCTTTCAGGCCGATGCCTTCGCGCGCATCACCGCCCAGTCGATTGGCAGCACCGGCTATCTCGTCCTGAGCAATGGGCTGAAGATTGTCTACGGGACCGTCCAGCTGACGCAGGACGCCTACAGCTACGCGACTTTCCCCATCGCCTTCGAAAGCGCCCCGGCGGTCGTCTTCCCGACCATCGATACGGTCAACAACAGCTCCGACCAGAACACGCTGCTCACGGCCCGGACCATGAACGGCTTCACCGTCTTTCAGGCCGCCGACATCTCCAATGTCTCGCTCCCCTACATCGCAATCGGACGCTAAACGATGATCTACTTCAGCCCCTCGACATGCGGCTTCTACGAGGACGGACAGGGCGCCGCGCCCCCGCTCGACGCCATCGCGATCACCGCCGGCGAGCGCGACCGCGCGCTGGCCGATCTGCGCCCCGGCCACCGGATCGTCGCCGGGGAGGGCGGAAGGCCGGTGGTCGCGCCCGCCACGCTCACCACCGACGAGGTGCTGGCCGTGGTCCGCCATCGTCGCAACGCCCTGCTGGCCGCCTGCGACTGGACGCAGGCCGCCGACAGCCCAATTGCTTCCGCAGATCGCAGCGCCTGGGCGGAATACCGTCAGGCCCTGCGGACCCTCCCCGAAACCATCACCGACCCGGCCAGCATCGTCTGGCCGGTCGCCCCCACGCAAAAGGATCCGGCATGACCGAACTGACCACCACGATCGGCGCTTACGATGCCGAAAAGCGCGCCGTCCCCGTCACCTTCACCAGTGGCGCGATCCGCCACACGCGCGAGGTCAACGCGGTGCTGGACGAGGGCGGGGCCTACGACAAGGCCGCGACCAGGGCGCGTGTCGAGCAGGTCGCCCTTGGCGTCGCCCACAAGATCGCGCTGGGCGTGATCGCCGAGCCGGTGCCCGATCCGGCAGGCCCCGCTGCTGTGTAAGATTGCGGCGGCCCTTCACGCCGCCCTGTTCCCCCTTTACGGAAGGGGGTCTCGGATGTTCCCGCATCTCGAAACCAGCGAGCCTGCACTCGCACTCTCCGGGCAGCGCGCCTGTCCCTTCGAGCACCCTTCCGCGTCTCAGGCGCGGAAGGGACATCGTGCAGGATACCCTCCATGTCTACCCCTTTTGTTCTCGTTCGTCCCGTTTCTCCCCCGGCCGGTTACATCGGTGGAAAACGCAATCTTTCCCGCCGCATCTGCGCCATCATCGAGGCCACGCCCCACACCAGCTATGCCGAGCCCTTCGTGGGCATGGGCGGCATCTTCCTGCGCCGCGCGCGGCGCCCCAGGGCCGAGGCGATCAACGACATTTCCGGGGACGTCGTCACCCTGTTCCGCTGCCTTGCCGAACACTACCCCTACCTGATCGACATGCTGCGTTTCCGCGTGGCAAGCCGGGCCGAGTTCGAGCGCTTGCTGGCCCAGCCTCCCGAACGCCTGACCGACCTGCAACGCGCAGTGCGCTTCCTCTACGTCCAGCGCCTGGCCTTCGGCGGCCGGGTCTCGGGCCGCACCTTCGGTGTCGATGCCTCCTCGCCCGCGCGCTTCGACGTGGGCAAGCTCGAACCGATGCTGGCCGAGATCCACGAGCGCCTGCAATCCGTGGTGATCGAGCGCCTGCCCTATGCCGAGTTCATCCGCCGCTACGACCGCGCCGGCGCCCTGTTCTACCTCGACCCGCCCTACTGGGCCTGCGAGCGCGACTACGGCCCCGACGTCTTCACCCGCGAGGACTTCGCCGCGCTCGCCAGCCAGCTCGCCACCATCAAGGGCAAGTTCCTGGTCTCCCTCAACGACACCCAGGGCGTGCGCGAAACCTTCGCCCCCTTCAACCTCACCCCCATCACCACGACCTACACCGTTGGCGCCAAGTCCCGCCCGGCCCGAGAACTGCTCATCAGCAACTTCCCGCTCCCCGGAAACGATAACTGAGGCAGGGCTCCCGCGCGCTTGGGAACGGGCGCGCGGGGGGCAGGTATCGACCAAAATACGCCGTTCAAGCACGGCCATCGCTATGACGGCTAACTGCCCAATCCGGTCGCTCAGCGATGATGACGGTCGTGCAATAATATCAGGTAGTTTTAGTTTGCTACGGTGGTTGTGCATTCACCGCTAATGGTGGCATAGCGAGAGTATGAGCATCACACCGAGCTCCCTCTACCGCCGCTGTTACGTCAGCGGAGATGATGCCTCGGCCATTGCGAAGCTGACTGATTTGGCGCGTGCGCATGGGTTGGAGACGGCGAGCGCCGCCGATGTTTCGGGAGGGACGTCCTTCACGAGGGAGGTCATCAACCTAATTGATTCGGTAGACTTTGTAATTTTCGTGATTACCGATGAATCGCGGTCTGGTGTCGCTTACGAGCTTGGTCTTGCTCAAGGCCGAGACAAGCCGGCGTTCGTCGTGTTTGTTGGACGTCAAAGCCTCGATCTCGATAATGCCTATATGGTGCTAGTGGAGGACGAGGCAGGAATAGCGGGCATTGCTGGCGATTTCGATCGTTTCGTGCGAAACGCCAAGCGCCCCGATCGATCAAAACGATCGACCGAACCGGCCTCTATCAGGTCTCTCGATTGGGCGCGTGCCGAGTTGCACAGTTTGCGAGAGCTCAAGGCGCCCGAGCGCTATAGCAGGTTCGAACAGTTATGTGCGAAGCTGCTGCGGTCAGCAGGAGCAGAGGTTACGGAGGTAGGCGACAGCCGAGACTTTGGGGCCGATCTTGTTGTATGGTTCAACGAGATCGCGTTCGAGATCGGCGGCCCCACGCTCGTGGAATGCAAATTTTACGGCGGCGGTAGCGGAAGCGTCATCAAGAACTCGGAAGCGACAATTAGACGGATTGCGACGGCGGTCGAGCGTAGCGACGCTAATCTGGCGCTTCTCGTCTATGACCATGACCGATCGACTCCACCACCAAGCCTTTATGAGACACCGAGCGTGCTCTCGTTCGCTGTGGAAGATGTCATTCAAGCTGCCGAGCAAGGAACCTTGGAGAGGGAAATCCTCAAGCGGCGTGAGCGCGCTCGTTTCGTCCGGCCAGAACAGTGACGCTCGATCCCGTTTGGATCAGTAGCGAACTCGATGCAATCGATTCGCTGGGGGACAAGCCGCTTGAAAAGGGCCGACGCCTAGAAGCACTAATTTCTGCAATTTTCTCTCTTGTCTCCGGCCTAGAGTATGATGGCGCGGATCTCCTCAACTTCTACAAAACCGAGGAAATTGACCTACTTTTCTGGAATGATCGGGAGCGTGACGGCGTCCATTTTCTCGACTGTCCGCTTATCATCGAATGCAAGAGTTCGAGTACGCCGCTAGCGGGCCGTGATTTGCGTTATTTTGCGACCACTCTGGCAGACAAAGGCCGCAGAAGCGGTGTTCTAGTCGCCTTAGGGGGGGTCGCGGGGAACGAAAGATCGGCCAGCGCCGGCTTCTATCATATGACCGCCGCGCTGGGCGGAGGTGTTACGATCCTCGTTGTCACTCGAGAAGACCTGCTGGCGCTGACCACAGTTCTAGACTTGGTCGCGCTGCTGAAGCGTCGCCTTTTAGCGCTCACTAGGTCGCAGATCCTTGAGGCCGGCGGAGCGTGAGGCACTTACCGACCAAAGCTGGTCGCTCCCATCAGAGTCGGTCAACTTCTGGTCTCTTAAGCTGTCGATCTCTGGCATCTGCGAATTCTGGACGAGCAAGCGATGGTCGGGCTGTTTGACGGGATGAGAAAGATGATGCGATACGCTGAATGCGACGTTCCACCGCTGGTTGCGCGATGGCGTAAGGCTCTCATCACGGTGGTGTTCGTGGCGATAGCGACCCTAGCCCCTGGCTCGGCGCCGGCTCAGAATGGACCGATGGCCAACAACTCAAGCCCTGCCAAACCACCTGAGAACAAGACGGTTGCCGTCGAGGTGTCGGATGCCCCCGACAATGCGTCGATGCCGCCTGCGGCGAACAATCAGAATCAGCAACCCAACCGCCAGGAAGCGGAAATCGGCGATGGGCCGGACAACGGGGGGTGGCTTAAGGTCGTGATCGGGGGCCTGGTGGGCGCGGCGACGGTGCTCGCCACCCAATGGATCACAGCCCGCGCTAACCGCGCCATCGCGAGCGAGCAGGCCGAGATTAGCCGCTCTGCGGTGCAGGTCGCGGCGGACGCCGCCAAGGCCTCTGCACTCGGGGCGAGCGCTGCGGTCGAGAGTGCCGGGGCCGCCCGTGAGAACGCGGCGGTCGCCGGACGTAATGCCGATAACCTAGGCGTGCACGCGGTCGCACGCCTCCGTCAAGAATGGATCAATACCGTACGCGACGAGCTTTCGAGGCTACATTCCCTACTCGCTAATTACCGACCACCTCCGGCCAAGGCGACACCGACGCAAATCGCCGCAAGCGAGCAGCGTCAGCGTGACACCAACCAGAGCAAAGCCAAACTTGCGTTGCTGCTCAATCCCCGGGAAATACCATCACGCAACCTCGCCGTCGTCATCCGCCAACTGGAGAACCCGGCGCTTGCGACCGCCGACCGTAAACGATGGGCGCGCTGGATCGTCCGCTGGGGCCAGATCCTGCTAAAGGAGGAATGGGATCGGGTCCGGGCCGAACTCAGCGGTGAAGAGATTGCGGTGCGCTTCAGGAGGGACGGGCGCCGCTAGGCCTCGGGCCGCCAGCACTGCATCGGATCGATCTCGACGGTTCAGAGCGACAAATGGTCGTCTATGCCTACCCGACGGGTAATACCCCGCATGTCGGCTCCCACCAGAGTCTGCCGTTCGTTGCATCGCTTGGGAACGGCAAGAATGTCCCACGACGCCGCGTTCCGCTGTTGGCGGCAGCCGACCAGAGCCGGTCGTCGTGCGACGGACACCGGAATGGCAGTTCGCTCCCAAAGCGGTCTAAAATCTGGTCGGCGCCAGTGCAACTGGCGTGCACTGATTGTTGGCGCCTCTACAGATTTTGCACCTAAGGCGCCTTGGCCAGTCTGCGCAGGGCCTGTGGTGGCTGTCCATACTGCCGCATGAACGCCTCACGCATGCGGCGAATGTCGACGAAGCCCGCTTCGCGCGCGATCTGGTCCATCGGGTGGCGCGTTTCCTCGATCAGCAACCGCGCGGCTTCCAGTCGCATCTGCTCGACTGCCTTGGCCGGGGTCTGGCCGGTTTCCGCGCGGAAGGCACGGGCGAACTGGCGCGGTGAAAGAGCGGCGACCTCGGCCAGTTCCTCAACTGTCAACGGATTGGCGAGATGGGCCTTGGCAAAGATCACCGCCTTCTGGATGCGGTCGCTGCTGGGGGCGAGTTCGAGCAGTTCGGAATGCTGCGATTGGCCCCCGGCGCGGCGATGGTGCATGACGAGGCGGCGGGCAATTGCGCCTGCTACGTCGCGACCGAGATCTTTCTCGATCAGGGCTACGGCGAGATCGAGCCCCGCCGTCAGTCCTGCCGAGGTCCACACTGCGCCTTCGTTGATGAAGATACGATCATCCTCGACGCGGACGTTGGGAAAATCCTCGCGCATCTGGCGAGCGTAGGACCAGTGGGTTGTCGCACGGCGGCCATCCAGCAGGCCCATCTGCCCAAGCAGGAAGGCTCCAGTGCACAGCCCTGCCACGCGGCGAGATTCCCTTGCAATGATACGCAGGGTTTCGAGCGTTGCTTCGTCCTGTCGTGGCGGGGGCACAAGGCCGGCGAGCAGGAGCAAGGTGTCTACCTGCCCCACTTCGGCGAGCGGTACTGTGGGAACGGCAAAGCCGCTGGACGAGGTGACCGGGCCGCCTTCTACCGAAGCAATCGAGAGGGTGTAGTAGGGCTCGTCCTTGATGGCATTGGCAAGTTCGAAGGCCGCCTGCACGCCCAGAGCAAGAAACTGGAAGCCGGGGGTGAGTACCATCGAAACGTGTGGCATGCGGCCTCCAAACGGTATGTCCTAAAAACGTAGTTTATACGTCATATAAGACATCGGTGTATGCGTCCATAAGGTCCGTGTCGAGAGCAACGGCGCTCTCCCCGACAGCAAGAAGGACCATGACCATGACCACTGCATCCAAGGGCACGGCTCTCATCACCGGCGCATCGACCGGCATCGGCGCGATCTATGCCGATCGCCTTGCCGCCCGCGGCTATGACCTCATCCTCGTTGCCCGCAACAAGGACAAGCTGCAGGCGCTGGCCGCGCAGATCTCGGACAAGACCGGCCGCTCGGTCGAAGTGCTCTCTGCCGACCTTGGTGACGCTGCCGATCTTGCCCGCGTCGAGAAGGTCCTGCGCGAGGATGCCAGCGTGACGGCGCTGGTCAACAACGCCGGCATCGGCACGCACACCACGCTGCTGGAAAGCGATGTCGAGAAGATGGCGGCGATGGTGCAGCTAAACGTCACCGCGCTGATGCGGCTGACCTATGCCGCGGTGCCGGGCTTCGTGGCGCGCGGTGGCGGCACGGTGATCAACATCGCTTCGATCGTGGCGGTTGCCCCCGAGCTGCTCAACGGTGTCTATGGCGGCAGCAAGGCCTTCGTCCAGGCCTTCACCACTTCGCTCAACCACGAACTGGCCGACAAGGGCATCCGCGCCCAGGCCGTGATGCCGGGGGCCACTCGCACCGACTTCTGGGCGCTGGGCGGGCTCCCGGTGGAGCACCTGCCGAGCGAGATCGTGATGGACGCAGAAGACATGGTCGATGCGGCGCTGGCCGGCCTTGACCTGGGTGAGACCGCCACGATCCCGGCGCTGCGCGACATCGAACTGTGGAACGCCTTCGAAACCGCCCGCGCCGCGCTCGGCCCGCAGCTTTCGGCCACCCGTTCCGCCCCCCGCTTCCACGTCGCGGCCTGATCCTTCCCTCCAGCCATCCTCTCCAGACAAAGGACAATTCGACATGAAACTCACCGGCAACACTATCTTCATCACCGGCGGCACCAGCGGCATCGGCCGTGGCCTGGCCGAGGCGCTGCACAAGCTCGGCAATCAGGTGATCATCTCGGGCCGCCGCACCGCGCTGCTTGACGAAGTGACCGCAGCCAACCCCGGAATGGCCTCGATCCAGCTGGACGTGACCAGCCTCGACAGTATCCGGAATGCGGCGAACGAACTGATTGAGCGGTTCCCGAACCTCAACGTCGTGTTCAACAACGCCGGGGTCATGCCGTTCGACGATGTGAGCGGGCCGGTGGATGACGATCTGACGCAGGATCTGATCACCACCAACCTGCTCGGCCCGATCCGGGTGACCTCTGCCCTGATCGAGCACCTCAAGACCAGGGCGGAAGCCACCGTGCTCTATACCAGCAGCGTGCTCGCCTATGTGCCGATCGCCACCAATGCGATCTATTCTGCCACCAAGGCCGCGCTCCATTCCTACGCCCTGTCGCAGCGGTTCCAGCTGCGCGACACCGGGGTACGGGTGCAGGAAATCGCGCCGCCGTGGGTCGATACCGACCTGATCTACAAGAGCGGCGATCCGCGCGCGATGCCGTTGCCCGACTTCATCGAGCAAACGCTGGTGGCGCTGGCGACCGATGCGCCCGAGGTGATCGTCGATAGCATCAAGACGATGCGCGACAATCCGGGCGCCAATGAACACACCCTGTTCGAGGCCTTCAACCAGAGCCTTGTCGACAATCCGATCCCGACTGGCGCCTGAGTCCCACATCCCGATCAATTTCTTGAAATACGAAAGGAAAGACCATGTCTCGTATCACCATCCCCGAATCCGCCGCTGCCCCGGAAGGATCGCAGGCCACGCTGGGCGCGATCAACGGCAAGCTGGGTCGGGTGCCTAACTTCTTCCGCGTCCTGTCCAACAGCCCGGCAGTGATCAATGCCCACGCAGCGTTGAACCAAGGGCTTGGCAAGGCACTTGATCTCAAGACTCGCGAGCGCATTGCCCTTGCCGTGGCGGCGGTGAACGGCTGTGAATACTGCGATGCGGCGCATAGCTACACCGGCTACACTTTCGCCAAGCTGAGCAAAGAGGAAGTGGAACTTGCCCGCCAAGGCACCTCGGCCGATCCGGACGCTGCAGCAGTTACAGCCTTTGCTCGCAAGGTAGCAGAGGTTCGGGGCAAGGTTTCGGCGGAAGACATCGCAGCCATCCGCAAGGCTGGCTTCAGCGAAGGTCAGATCGTGGAGATCGTGGCCGTTGTCGCCGAAAACTTCTTCACCAACCTGATCAACAATGTTGCTGGCACTGAAGTGGATTTTCCGGCGATCTAGGTCAGCGCTCTCAAAGCTGAAAATCCGGCAGCCTTGTGCGGTTCGAGACCGCACAAGGCTGCGGCTTATGGAAGGACGGCTAACGGCAACGCCGGTCGTTGATCGGATCTTCCACGAACAACCGCTTTGTCCCAGACTCGGTCGCCCCTCGCTCGGCTGCCAGCACTTGGCCAGCCAGCCAACCCGATACACCCCCCGCGTAAGCTGAACGATCCCGCGCCATGGTCTGGCCATGGCGACCACTTCCGATCCTGAACACCTTACCGGCGATGTCCTGCGTCTTGGCGTGGTGGCGGCTGTTGATCCGGGCGGGGCGACCTGCATGGTGGAGAGCGGGGGTGTGGTGGCCGGGCCTTTGCCGTGGGTGGCGTGGCGGGCCGGGGGCTTGCGGGTCTGGGCGCCGCCTTCGGTGGGCGAGCAATGCCTTGTGCTTTCGCCCGAGGGGGATCTGGGCAACGGGATCGTGTTGTCGGGGCTCTATTGTGATGCTTTCCCGGCGCCATCCGATCAGCCTGATCTTGTCTGTTTTGCTTTCGCCGATGGGGCGTGGATCGGCTATGATCCGGTGCGCCATGCCTTGGCCGTTACGCTGCCCGCAGGGGGCACCGCCGCGCTCGATGTGCCCGGTGGGCTGACCATCCATGGTGATGTCACCGTCAACGGCAGCCTGACTGCCAGCGGCGATGTCGTGGGGGAGGGGGTTTCCCTCAAGGGCCACCGGCATTCCGGCGTGCAGGGCGGCAGCGGCCAGACCGGGGCGCCGGTATGAGCAGCTTGTACAAAATCAGCTGGACCAAGCGCGTCTGCTACTGCCGCTTGTTCGTCTGGGCGGCCTATTCCGTCCGCAACCGCCGATATGGTGGCCTGATCTGGATACTGTGGCATCCGCGTGAGTGGTTCAAATTCGGCTCCGGGCTGGATTGCGACTGATGGCGGGCATGGCACGCACCACTGGCGCATCGCTCGATGGCCTCGACCATATTCGCCAGTCGGTTGCCGACATTCTCTCGACGCCCATGGGCACGCGCGTTGGGCGCCGTGACTATGGTTCGCTGGTGCCCGAGCTGATCGACCAGCCCATGACGCCCGCCAATATCCTGCGCCTCTATGCCGCCACGGCTGTCGCGCTCACCCGCTGGGAGGATCGCCTGCGCCTGCGCCGTGTCGGCCTGGTTGTCGGGGAGCGGCCCGGTTCCGCGCAAGTCGTGCTCGATGCCCGGCGCACCGACACCGCCTCGGCCAATGCCCTCGTGCGGCTGTCCATCCCGCTCACCCCGTAACACCAATTCCGGCTCCCGGCCCCGCTTCCAACCCCGTTCAAGGAACCCGTTCATGCCCTTCAAACATGGTATCACCCTGACCGAGATCAGCACCGGCGCCCGGACGCTGACCGCTGTTTCCACCGCGATCCTCGGCCTTGTCGCCACCGCGCCCGACGCCGATGCCGATGCCTTCCCGCTCGACCGCCCGGTCCTCGTGACCGACATCGAGACCGCCATCGGCAAGGCCGGTCTTGCCGGCACGCTGGCCCGCTCGCTGCGCGCGATTGCCGACCAGACCCGCCCGGTCCTGGTCGTGGTGCGCGTGGCCGAAGGGGCTGATGATGCGGCCACCGCCAGCAACGTGATCGGCACGACCACGGCCGAGGGTACGAAGACCGGCATGCAGGCCCTGCTCGCCGCGCAGGCGCAGCTGGGCGTGAAGCCGAAGATCCTGGGCGCGCCCGGCCTTGAGACACAGGCCATCACCGCCGCGCTTGCGGTGATCGCCAAGAAGCTGCGCGGCTTCGTCTATGCCCGCGCGCTGGGCGCGACGATCACCGAGGCGAGCGCCTATCGCGCCAATTTCAGCGAGCGCGAGCTGATGCTGCTGATGCCCGACTTCCTCGCCTGGGACACCGCCACCAGCGCCAATGTGACCAGCTATGCCGCCGCCCGCGCCATGGGCCTGCGCGCGCTGATCGACGAGCAGACCGGCCCGCACAAGACCCTGTCGAACGTCGCCGTCTCGGGCGTGGTCGGCCTCACGCAGGACATTCACTGGGACATCGAGGACATGGCCAGCGATGCCGGGGTGCTCAACGCCGCGCAAGTCACCGCGCTGATCCGCTCGGACAGCGGCTTCCGCTTCTGGGGCAACCGCACTTGCGCCGACGATCCGCTGTTCGTGTTCGAGAGCACCGTGCGCGTGGCCCAGTTGCTGGCCGATACCGTGGCGCGCGGCATGGTCTGGGCGATGGACAAGGATCTCACGCCCTCGCTCGCGCGCGACATCGTCGAGACGGTCAACGGCTTCTTCCTCGATCTCAAGACCTCGGGCGTGATCCTGGGCGCGAAGGCCTGGTTCGACGAGACCGACAACCCCGTCGACAGCCTCAAGGCGGGCAAGCTGCGGATCGACTACGATTATGCGGTGCCCCCGCCGCTCGAAGACCTCGGCTTCAACCAGCGCATCACCGACAGCTATTTCGCCGATTTTGCCAGCCAGCTCTCGCAGGCCGGCTGAGGCCTGCCGCCGCGTTTTCTTCCCTCCCCATTGCATAGGAACCCCCGATGGGATTGCCCCGCACGCTCCAGAACCTGATGCTGTTCAACGAAGGCCAGTCCTATGTGGGCGAGGTCAAGACGGTCACCCTGCCCACGCTCACCCGCAAGCTCGAAGAATACCGGGGCGGGGGCATGTCTGCCCCGGTCAAGCTCGACATGGGCATGGAGGCGCTGGAGATGAAGTCCGTCTTCGGCGGCCCCGAGCGCGCGATGCTGCGCCAGTTCGGCGTGGTGCGCGTCAATGGCGTCTACCTGCGCTTCGTCGGCTTCTACCAGCAGCAGGACACCGGCCAGAGCGACACGATCGAGATCGTCGTGCGCGGCCGCCATGCCGAGATCGAGATGGGCGATCAGGAACTCGGCTCGGCGGCGGATTTCACGGTCACCTCGGCGCTCGCCTACTACAAGCTCATCTGGAACGGCCGCACGGAAATCGAGATCGACCCGCTCAACATGGTCCAGATCGTCGATGGCGTCGACCTCATGGCGCAGCAGCGCAGCGCGCTCGGCCTGTTCTGATCCCCTTTTTGCCTGACAGGATACCCCGATGACCGATACCCCCCAGCTCCGCACCGTCACGCTCGACACCCCGATCCAGCGCGGCGAACAGACCATCGAGACCGTTCAGATCCGCAAGCCCAGGGCGGGCGAGTTGCGCGGGCTGGCCCTGGTCGATCTGGGCCAGCTCAAGGTCGATGCGCTCGGCGTGCTGCTGCCGCGCATCACGCTGCCCCCGCTCAGCCCCGCCGAAGTGGCCAACATGGACCCGGCGGACCTCCTCGCCTGCGGCGCCGAGATCGGCAGTTTTTTGTTGCAGAAAGCGCGGCGCACGGATGCCCTCGCACAGTAGACGATGCCATGGCCGACGTGGCGGTCGTCTTCCACTGGCCGCCCGCCGCCATGGAGGCGATGGCCCTGTCCGACCTGATGGGCTGGCGTGATCATGCCGCCCGTCGGTCTCGCTCCCCGGAAACCCGAACGAGACGCTGATGGCCGACCGTAACCTTCGCCTGCAAGTCATCCTCGAAGGGCTGGACAGGCTGACCAGCCCGCTCCGGTCGATCACCGGCGCCTCGGCCGCCGCGCGTCAGGATCTGGCGCGCACGCACGAGCAGCTCAAGGCGCTCGATGCGCAGCAGCAGCAGGTGGGCCGCTACAAGGCCGCCGAGACCCGCTATGCGGACGACGCGCGCCAGTACGAGGCCTTGCAGACAAGGCTGGCCGCCCTGCGCCAGCAATTGGACGCGACCGAAGCCCCCACGAAGAAGCTGCGGGCCGAGTTCGAGAAAGTCGAGCGCCAGACCGGCCAGACCGCACAGAGGCTGGAGCAGGGCGGGGCCGCGCTGCAAAAGCTGTCCGCCGGGCTGAGCGCCGCCGGGATCGACGTGCTCGACCTTGCCCGGCACGAGGAACGCCTTGCCACCCGGACGCAGGAGGCGAACGCCACCCTGCGCCAGCAGACCGCCCAGCTCGACAAGGTCAACGCCGCCCGCCGCGCGTCGGAGAAGATGGGCGAGATCAGCTCGAAGGCCACCGGCATGGGCCTCTCGGCCATCGCCGCCGGCACGGCCACCGCCGCGCCGCTGGTGGTGGCGACCAAACAGGCCATGACGCTCGAAAGCGCGATGGCCGATGTGCGCAAGGTCGTCAATTTCCCCATGCCCCAGGCCTTTGCCCAGATGTCCGACGACATTCTGGAGATGAGTACCCGCATCCCGATGTCGGCCGAGGGGATCGCCCAGATCGTGGCCGCCGCCGGGCGGGCCGCCGTGCCGCGCAAGGAATTGCTGGGCTTTGCCGAGGATGCCGCCAAGATGGGCGTCGCCTTCGACAGCACCGCCGAAGAGGCCGGGACGACCATGGCCAAGTGGCGCACCGCCTTCGAACTGCCCCAGTCCGGCGTTGTCGCGCTGGCCGACCAGATCAACGCGCTGACCAACAGCTTTGGCGGAGATGTCGGCGCGGTGACTGACATGGTCACGCGGATCGGCCCGCTGGGCAAGGTCGGCGGGCTTGCCGCCTCGCAGATCGCGGCGATGAGTCAGGTCCTGTCGAGCGTGGGCGTGGAATCCGAAGTGGGTGCCACGGGCATCAAGGCTATGATGCTGGCCCTCACCAAGGGCGCGGCGGCGACCAGATCGCAGCGCGATGCCTTCAAATCGCTCGGCCTCGATGCGCAGCAGGTCGCCAAGGATATGCAGCGCGACGCGGGCGGCACGATTACCGATGTGATGAAGCGCCTTCAGGCCCTGCCCAAGGAGGCACAGGCGGGCGCGCTGACCGACCTGTTCGGCTCGGAGAGCGTCGCGGCCATCGCCCCGATGCTCACCAGCCTCGATCAGTTGCAGGCCAACTTCGCGCTGGTGGGCGACAAGAGCCAATATGCCGGGTCGATGAATCAGGAATACCTGTCGGCGGTCTCCACCACGCAAGGGGCGACCGGCCTTGCCGCCAATGCGCTCTCGGGCCTCAACATCACCATGGGGCAGGCCCTGCTGCCCACGGTGGTCGCCGTGTCGGAGAAAGTGACCGAGGCGGCCAATGTCATGCGCCACTGGGCGCAGGAGCACCCGGCGATGACCAAGGCGATCATGCTGTTTCTGGGGGTGGGGGCCGGGCTGCTGATCCTGCTGGGCGGGCTGGCGCTGGCCTTTGGGGCGCTGACGGCTGCTGCCGCGCCGCTGGGCATCGCGCTGGGGCCGCTGCTGCTGATCGTGGCGGGCATCGCCGCCCTCGCTGCCGCCGCCTATCTCGTCTACGACAACTGGGGGCCGATCAGCGCGTGGTTCGGCGGGATCTGGCAGGGCATCAGGGACATGGCCTCGGGCGCGCTGGCGTTTCTGGTCAATGCCTTCCTGACCTTCACGCCGCTCGGCCTGCTGGTTCAGGCCTTCGCGCCCGCGCTGGCCTATCTGCAATCGCTCAATTTTACCGAGATCGGGCGCAATCTCATTCAGGGGCTGATCAACGGGATCACCTCGATGCTCGGCGCGGTGGCGGCGACGATCACGGGCGTTGGCAGTTCGCTGGTCACCCTGCTCAAGGCGAAGCTGGGCATTCATTCGCCCTCGCGGGTCTTTGCCGGGCTGGGCGGCTTTGTGATGGCCGGGCTCGATCAGGGGCTGGCCGACAACACCGCCGGGCCGCTCCAGCGCATCGCCAGCCTGTCCGACGCGATGACCGCGGGCTTCCGCGCCGATGGCGGGGCCATGCTCGGGCGCATCGGTGATGCCTCGGGCCAGATTGCCAGCGCCGTGGCTCTCGGCGCGGCTGTGCCCGCCGCCGCGATGCCCGCGCCCGCACCGGGGCCGGGCGCGCCCACCGCCAGTGCCGCCCCGGCCAGCTACACGATCACCATCAACGCCGGAACCGCCCCGGCGCCTGACATCGCCCGCGAAGTGCGCAAGGCCATCGAGGACATCGAGCGCGAGCGGCGCGGGCGCGGGTTTGGTGATGGATAAGGAGGCCCCGCGATGCACCTGATGGCCCTTGGCCTGTTCCTCTTCCAGATCCCCACGCTCGCCCACGACGAATTGCAGCGCAAGACCGACTGGCGCTTTGCCCGCTCGGCCCGCGTGGGCGCGCGCGATGCTGTGCAGTTTCTGGGGGCAGGGGACGAGAAAATCAGCCTTTCGGGCTCGGTCTATGCCGAGATCACCGATGGCCGCGTCTCGCTCGACCAGTTGCGCGAAATGGCCGATCAGGGCGAGGCGCTGCCCCTGCTCGATGGCAGCGGGCTGGTCTTCGGCAGCTTCGTGATCGAGGCGATCGACGAGCGCCACGCCGGGCTCATGGCTGATGGCCGCCCGCTGCGGATCGACTTTGCCATCGACCTTCTGCGGGTCGACGATCCCGCCGGGGCTTACCTCGCACAGAGCATGGCATGACCCACGCCCTCACCAATATCCCCGACTGGCGCGTCACCCTCGACGGCACCGACCTGACCGAGCGCATGCGCCCGCGCCTGGTCTCGCTGACCATCTCGGAAAAACGCGGGGACGAGGCCGACCAGCTCGACATCGTGCTCGACGATGCCGATGGCCTGCTGGCGATCCCGCCCGAGGGCGCGCGCCTGCTGGTCATGCTGGGGTGGAAGCAGGGGCGCGACGTGGCCCCCGGCCTCGTCCACAAGGGCAGCTTCAAGGTCGACGAGGTGAACCACAGCGGCCCGCCCGACCAGATCCGCATCCGCGCGCGCGCCGCCGATTTTACCAGCGCGATCCGCAACCGCCGCGAACAGAGCTGGGCGAACACCACGCTGGGCACCGTCTTGCAGGACATCGCCGGGCGCAACGCCCTGGCCTTGCGCATCGCGCCCGATCTGGCCGCCATCGCCTTGCCCGCGCTCCACCAGAGCCGCGAGAGCGACACCGCCTTTCTGCGCCGCCTCGGCCGCGAGAACGACGCCGTCGCCACCATCAAGACCGGCACCCTGATCTTCGCGCGCAAGGGCGCGGGCACCACCAGCACGGGCCAGCCCCTGCCGACCCTCGCGCTCACCCGCCGCAGCGGCGATGGCCATTCATGGCAGCGCCAGACGCGCGACGGGCAGGCCGGTGTCACCGCCCACTGGCACGACCGCAAGGCCGCCCGCCACCGCGCCGTCACCATGGGCAAGGCCGAAGGCGCGAAAACCCTGCGCAAGACCTACCCCGACGAAGCCACCGCCCGCCGCGCCGCCACCGCCGAACACACCCGCCTCAAACGCGCGCCCGCCACCCTCGACATGCGCCTCGCCCTGGGCCGCCCAGACGCCATCCCCGAAGCCCGCGTCACCCTCACCGGCTTCAAGCCCGAGATCGATGCCACCCCATGGCTGATCACCGAAGTAACCCACCGCCTCGACAATGCGGGCGGTTTCATCACCGAGTTGAAGATGGAAACGGCCGGGTAGGGGGGAAACGAGCCAATTTTGGTGGAAAGCGGACTTCAGCCAACTCGCTTGAGGCTGAAACCTTCGCGCGTCTCGTTCAGGATCGATGCCTCGTCGGCAATGCCTGAAGCTATCTCACGGGTCATCTGCTCGCCCGTTACGTTGATCTCCGTCCACGCCGGATGATGCTCTAACACGTTCCACAGTATGTTCAGGGGGGCGGAGACTGGATTAAACACGGCGCTGTTCTGATCGATGTACATCGAGTGCCGTTCAAACCACGCGCGGTTTTCCGGCGAATCTACGATCCAAACTGCATCGCAGGGGCTGCCCGCGTAGGCAGGCTCGAAGACGACCAAGACGTTCATAGGCATTTTCTATCGCTCGGGCGGATGCCCGCAAGGGGGCGCGAGCCGCCCGTCTCGTTATGGTGGCTAACTGCCGTTAGGGGCGGCAGCACCCAGTTCACGAGCAGGTCTGCAGAAGCTTCCCTGTGGTTATTTCCACAGGCCAAGCCAAAACCCCAAGTCGATCACGAACACGGCAAAGAACAAGCTCATGGCTGAACCACAAGAGGCAATGGACATGGCAAACCAATATCCAAAGGGCCTTTCTTCCCTTGTGTAACGATCACGTTTCAAAACAATGGTGCCGGTTTTGAACCCGCGCCATGTCGCACGTAGTATCACCAGGCACGCTGCGTTCGGCAGAATGAGCATCGTGGCTAACCGGGGAATTTGGTACACTACTGCGAGGATTGCCCACACGATGACACACAGGGGAATTATGAGGAAATAGAGCACTCCCTCGCCACGCTCGAACTCGCTCATCGGGTAAGCCACCCCCACACATCGAAAATGCTGTCGTGCCTCAACCGATAGTTACGGGCTACCGGACTCGTCCGCAATTGGGCGGAAGCTGCCGATATGCGCCACAGGGAAGAATGGCTGCCAATGCCCCATAGCCCACTATGCAGGCGGGAGATTTGTTTGGCTGGCCATGCTCGGGACCGAGTCTTCACAATGATTTACGCTTTGGGAATTTTTTCCCTTTCCTACAGTCGCATATTGCGCCAGATAGAACATAATGTGAACGAATTGAGGTGAGATAGAGTGGGTGCGGCTGAGGTTCGGCTTATGCCTGGGTGTGCGTGTGGGTGTCCGGTTTGTAGTGTGGGGTGCGCTACGCTTGTGGCGATGCGTGATCGTTTGCGGGGGCTGCTGGAGGCCGAAATTCGGGCACAGTCGGGGCGTTTGCCGAAGGATCGGGGAGATAGGGGCCGATCCCTGCGAAGCCAGTTGGCAGCCATCGAGCTAGAATTTCAGCGGTTTCGGCTCGCGATGCACCCTCGGGAACCAAGGCCAGCAGGCTATGGAACATATCTCGCAGCGCACCTTCACTAGGAAGCACGGCTTGAATGGAAATGAACTGGAGCGGGGCTCTTGTCGCTTCGACAGCCTTGGCTTCCGGCTCGGCTTCCCCCTCGTTGAGGCCTGCCAGTTTCATCACTTCGGCCGGATCAACGCCTCTTTGGCTGAGAACCGCAGCGATTTTCCGGGTCAGGTCGAGCGGAAGCTCGCGCTTTTTGAAGCGCTTCGGGTCTTCGAAATACGCATAGCGGGAATGGCCGATACCGAGTTCGTCAGCCATCCCACGGATCGTGAGGGCCGGAACGGCGGCTTTCCTGAGTTCTTTGAGGCGGGTGTTGATTGAGGCTGTCACTGCCCTAGCCATGCAAAAAATTTGCACAATGTATGTGCAATTTAAAGCTTGCCCTTTGTGTTACTATTTTGCACAAAGCTGTCCATGGAACAGCTTTGCTCAATCTTCACCCTGTTCGGCGGCATCCGCCCCATGGCGCGGGCGCTCGGCGAGAGCCCCAGCAAGGTCATGGCGTGGAAGCGCGCGGGGCATATTCCGGCGCAAACGCAGGCCAAAGTTCTGGAGAAGGGGCTGGCCCAAGGTCTCCCGCTCACCGCCGAACACGTCGTCTTTCCCCTTGGTCGCCCTGCGCCTGATGTAGCGAACGGGGGCAGTGCCGTCGTTTGCGATCAGCCCGGCAAAGCGCAACGCGCGAAGGTGGCGGCATGACCAAGCTGCGCACGCCGCTCTCGTTTTCGCGGGCCATCACCACGATTGCCGCCGCCATCGGGTGGGAGGCTGCGGCCAAAGTCAGCGGGCGCTCGGTCCGCACCGTGCGCCACTGGAGCGAGAGCGACCGCCATGGCACGCCCTCGCTCGATCAGGCGCTGGCGCTCGACCGTGCGTTCATCGCCGCCGGGGGCGATCATGGCCCGATCCTGTTCAGCTATGGCCTGCAACTCGATGTCGCGCTGGTCGATGCCGTGGCCTGCCGCACCGCGCTGGCCGAGGACATCGCCGCGACCACCCGCGAGACGGGCGACGCCATCAGCCATTGCATTCAGGCGCTGCATCCCGGCGCCACGCCCGCGCAGATCTATCGCGCGATTGCCGAGACCGAAGAAGCCGACGCGCTGTTTCCGCGCCTTCTCGGTCGGCTCAAAGCCCTTCTGCCCGGCACTGGGGCCGGACGCGAAGCCACTGGGGAAATGCGATAATGTCCGGGCGTCCTGTCCAACTTCCACACGTTTGCTGTCCGGCCTGCGGCGGGCGCGCCTTTGCCCGCTCGGTCGGCAAGAAAAGCCTCGTCTACCGCGAGGTCTACTATCACTGCCGCAACCCAGATGCTTGCGGGCACCAGTTCGTGGTGTCGATGGAGGCCATCCGCACGACCCGGCCCTCCCGCTTCCCCATGCCCCGGCACAAGCTGCCCCTGACCCAATGGCACAGCGCCGCCAACGACCGCGCCGCCAACGACGACGGCCCGCCCAGCGAACCGGGCACCGCCGCCATCACCCCCTGATCCGGCCCGAACATCAGGCCGCCCGCGCGGCCTGACACCCTCCCGCCTGCTCACCTCAGACCCGGCTCGCTTCCGGGCGTGCCCCCGCTTTGCCTTTTTCCGCCCCTTTCCCGGAGCATCCCCATGCTGCCCACCCCATCCACCCCATTCCGCGCCCCGCCTTCTGCCTTCGCCGCATGGTGGGGCTTCTGGCTGGCCCTGCCGCGTGCCGAGCGGACCGAGTTTTTCGTGTCCGTGGCGGCCCTGCCAGCCCTGTTCGCCCTCTTCGCCGCCTTGTGGATCATGCTGCCGGCATAAGCGCGCGCCGCGCCCGATCCCTCCAGAAAGACAAGAATTTCCATGCAGATGCGAGACGACATTCGCCGCGAACTGATGCCCCTCCTGAAGACCGACTTCCAGTGGAAGAAGGACCAGGGCGAGTGGCTCCAGGGCGGCAAGTGCCCCGAATGCGACGGGCGCGAGGTCTATGCCCGCGCAGAAAGCCCGTGGGTGCTCAAGTGTGGCCGGGCCAACCGCTGTGGCTGGGAGGCCTCCATTCGCGACCTCTATCCCGAGATCTTCGACACATGGTCCAAGCGCTTCAAGAAGACGCCAGAAAACCCCCATGCCGCTGCCGATGCCTATCTGACCGATGCGCGCGGCCTCAACCTCATGGGCATGCGCGATGCCTATTCGCAGGAATATTTCCGCGACGAGGGGCGGGGCATCGGCTCGGCCACCGTCCGCTTCCCGCTGCCGGGCGGAAGCTGGTGGGAACGCCTGATCGACCAGCCCGGCCGGTTTGACCGCAAGGCCCATTTCGCGCCGCGCAAGTCCTACAAGGGGCAGGCATGGTTCCGGCCCGACCTGACCATGGAAGACTTCGCCAACGCGGCCAGCATCTGGTTTGCCGAGGGCATCTTCAATGCCTGGGCGCTCGAACAGGCGGGCCAGCGCGCGGCCTCGACGATGTCGTCGAACAACTATCCGTCCGAGTTCCTGCGTCAGTTGCGCACGCATATCGCCGCCTCGGACAAGCCGCACCGCAGCCCGAAGATCATCTTTGCCTTCGATGTCGGCCCCGCCGGCACCAAGGGCAACCGCGATTTCGTGAAGCAGGCCCGCAACGACCGCTGGGACGCCAGCGCCGCGCTGCCCATGGGCGAGGACGAGACGGGCAAGGAACTGGACTGGAACGACCTGCTCCGGCTCGACCGCCTGGGCGAGAGCCACTGCGCCGACTACCTGTGGCACGGGCAGGTGCTGCTGGCCCAGAGCGCGCAGGAAAAGGCCTACCTGATCTGGGAAAAGCACCGCTGGAACAGCTTCCACTTCAATTTCGGAAACCGGACCTACTGGTGCTCGATCGACATTTCGGTCGTGCAGGAAAAGATCGACGAATACCGGCGCGGGCGCACCCGCGAGTTGAAGGACATCGACAGCCGGGAAGAGGCGATCATCCGCATGGAAGCCTCGCGCGAGGCGCTGGGCGTCGAGGAAATCGCCAATTGCGCGTTCCGCGTCCTCTATCGCCAGCGCGACGAGGCGACCGACGAGACCAAGTTCTTCCTCGACATCCGCTATCCCAGCAGCAAGCGCGCGCCGGTCAAGGGCGATTTTACCGCCGCCCAGCTGCGCAAGTCCTCGAACTTCGAAGACCGGCTGTTCGCCTTTGGCGGGGTGTGGACCGGCAACGTCGCCCAGTTGACCCGCATCCTCCAGCACCAGACGCCCGATCTGCCCGACGTGCGCCCGCTCGGTTTCACCGGCTATTGCCGCGAGGCCAAGGCCTATGTCTTCGGGCAACTGGCGGTCGCCAATGGCCGCGTGTTCCGGCCCAACGACGACGATTTCTTCCAGATCGGCAAGCAGGCGATCAAGCTGGGCACCTCGGAACGACTGCTCGACATCGAGTATGACGCCGACCGCCTCGACACCAGCTGGCTGGCCGATCTGTGGACCGCCTATGGCGCCAAGGGGCTGGTGTGCCTGAGCTTCTTCTTCGGATCGCTGTTTGCCGAGCAGGTCCGCACCGAAATGAAGAGCTTCCCGTTCCTCGAAATGCACGGGCTGCCCGGCACCGGCAAGACCACGCTGGTCGAGTTCCTCTGGAAGCTGCTGGGCCGCGAGAACTACGAAGGCTTCGACCCGGCCAAGGCCACGCCCGCCGCCATGGCGCGCAACCTGGGCAAAGTGGGCAACCTGCCGGTCGTGCTGATAGAGGGCGACCGCCGCGAGGAAGCCAGCCACGCCCGCAAGTTCGAGTGGGAAGAACTCAAGACCGCCTACAACGGGCGCACCGTGCGCGCACGCGGGGTGCGCAACGGGGGCATGGAAACCTTCGAGCCGCCGTTCCGGGGCGCGATCGTCATCGAGCAGAACGAGCCGGTCAATGCGAGCCGGGCCGTGCTCGAACGCATCATGTCGCTCGGCTTCGACATGACGGGCTGGTCGGCCCAGACCAAGGCCTCGGCCGAGCGGCTTGAGCAGTGGCCGATCGAGACCGTCTCGGGCTTCATCGTCCACGCCGCCAAGCGCGAGAACGAGGTCATGGCCCGCTTCCGGCAGGCCTTTGCCCAGTACGAGGAGGAGCTGCTCGCGATGCCGGGCATCCGCACTAACCGCCTCGCCAAGACCCACGGGCAGTTGCTCGCCTTCCTCGATGCGCTGCGCGCGCTGCTCCCGATCACCGACGAGCAGCAGGCCGCCACGGCCAGGTTCATCGTCGACATGGCGATCGAGCGGCAACTGGCCGTGAACAGCGAAGACCCCATCGTCACCCTGTTCTGGGAGCGGTTCGACTACCTCGAGGAGAACGAGGATCCGGCGGCGCCGAGCGGCCACATCAACCACCACCGCCGCCATGCCGAGGGCATCATCGCGGTCCGCCTCAACGAAATGGAGGCCCGCTGCGCCGAAAAGCGCCTCGAGCTGCCCACCCATGCCGAGCTGATCCGCGCGCTCAAGACCTCCAAAAACCGCCGCTTCGTCGAGCAGACCGCCGTCAATTCGCGGAACGAGGGCGTGCCCCCGGTCCGTTGCTGGGTCTTCCACGATCGCTCGCGCGCGACGGCCTCCCATTCCTGAAAGCGAAAGGACGACCATGCGCAGCGTTCCCTCCCTTCTGTCCATGATCGGTGATCCCGATCCCGTTGGGGCGGCGGTCATGCCCTGGGACTATATCCGCATGCGCCGCGAGGCCGCCGGGCTCTCCATCGCGCAGGCCGCCCGGCCGTTCTGGCACCATGGCGAGCACCAGGCCGATGTCGAGCGCAACTTCCGCCGCATCGAGACGGTCGGCATCCGCATGAAGCGGCTGTGGTCCATGACCCGTTCGTTCCCGCTCAGCCTGACGGTCTACCGCCAGCTTTGCGACACCCCGGCCGACCGGCACCCGCGCCTGTGCCGGGCCTGCGGGTGGGACGAGTGGACCCCGCAGCTCGATGTCGAGGGCTTCGACTGCACATGGGCGCAGGCCGATCCGCGGATCTGCTCCCTCTGCGCCCAGACCGGCCGCCGCGTGTTCCCGCCGCGCCTGCCCAATCCTCACCCCCGCCAGACACCTGATCGCGGCCACCAGATCGCCGCCTGACCTTCCAAGGAGCATCCCATGTCCCAGCCAAACGCCACCGAAGAGCAACTGCGCCACCTGATCGAGCGCATCGAAAGGCTTGAAGAAGAAAAGAAAGGGATCAGCGACGACATCCGCGACGTCTACAACGAGGCCAAGGCCACCGGCTACGACACCAAGGTCATGCGGCTCATCGTCCGCCTGCGCAAGATGCGCCCCGACGACCGCCGCGAAATGGAAAGCATCACCGATATCTACAAGAACGCGCTGGGGCTCGACTGACCATGGCCGCTCGCCCCTCGAACGCCGTCCACCCGATCGGCTGCCCATGCCGGGCCTGCGCGCCCGTCGCCCCCCACAGACACCGCGCCGGCTTCACGATCAGAAGCGCCTCGCGCGCCCTGGTTCTGCTCGCCTTGCTGATTGCGATCCCGTTCCTCGTCGCCCAGGCGCTGGCCGGCCTGAAAGGAGGGCGGGGATGATCCACCGCCCGGCCCATCAGCACTGGCGCGCGGCCCGCATGGCCGTGCTGTGCCTGCTCCTGTCCGGCTGCATCGAGCGCTACAGCGCCCTCGCGCAGTGCCAGAAGCACATGCCCCCATGGGACACCGCCGAATGCAGCCACCTCAAGGGGCGGGGGAAGGGCACATGAGCGCCGAGGGCAGACGCCCACACCGCTTCACCCATGCCGATGTTCGGAAGCTGACCTGCAATGTCGCGGCCGGCGTGGCCAAGGTTGGGATTGGCGCACGAATCACATTGGAGCCAACGGGCAAGATCGTCATTATCATGGCGCCGAACACCGATGACGAAAGCGATAATGAATGGGCCGACCTCGAATGAATAAGGTACTGCCAAAATACACCAGCGCGTTCACGGACGCGCATGGCATCCGTCGCATTCGGTTTCGGCGCACAGGGTGGGAGACCCGCTATATCCATGCAGAGCCCGGCACGCCCGAGTTCACGGCAGCCTATCGCGAATGGGAGGCCGAGGGCCGGAAGGAAATCGCCAAGGATCTGGCCAAGCCGGGTTCGTTCGACGACCTGATCGAGCGCTTCTACAGATCGAAGCACTGGCAGGATATCAAGGAAACGACCCAGTACACCTATCGCGGCGAGATCGAGCGGTTCCGCGCGAAGTACGGTGGCCGTTCGGCCTCCAAGATGACTGCGAAGCACGTGGGAAACCTGATCGCGCAGATGAGCGGGACGCCCAGTGCGGCGAACAATCTGCGCAAGCGGCTCGGGCAGCTCTTCAAATTCTCGATTCAGCTGGGCTGGCGGGCGGACAATCCGGCATCGGTCGTGAGCGGGATCAGGGTCAAGTCCCAGGGCTACCCGACTTGGCAGGAAGAGCACATCGCGCAGTTCGAGGCCCACTGGCCGCGTGGGACAAAGCAGCGCCTGGCTTTCGATCTGGCGCTCTACACCGCCCAGCGACGCAGCGACGTGCGCATCATGGGGCCCCAGCACGTTCGGGACGGCGCGATCGCGGTCAAGCAGCTCAAGACCGGGCGCCCGATGATGATCCCGATCCATCCCGAGCTGGCGGCCAGCATCGCATCGATGCCGGTGGCACATCTGGCTTTCATCACCACCGAAGCGGGCGCGCTGTTCAGCACGAAGAGCTTCGGCATGTGGTTTGCCAAGCAGGCCAAGGCGGCCGGGCTGGTCGGATACTCGATGCATGGCCTGCGCAAAGCGGCGTCGAGGCGCATGGCCGAGACGGGACTCACGAACCAGGAGATCAAGGCGATCACCGGCCATGTTACCGACAGCGAGGTCGCGCGCTACACCCGAGAGGCCGAGCAGGCACTGATTGCCCGCCGCGCCATGGCAAAAATGTCTCAGGTGGTTTGGCTAAGGGGTGGCGATTCCGATTTGGCTACGGTCTCGCAAGTATCTGAAAATTAATAGGAAAAAATACGGATTGGCGCGCCCTGCAGGATTCGAACCTGCGACCACCGGCTTAGAAGGCCGATGCTCTATCCAGCTGAGCTAAGGGCGCGCGCAAGGCTGCCCATAAGGCGGCTTTGCCTCCGGTGCAAATGAGGATAGCACTTCTTCCCCATGAACGATCCGCAGATTGCCTGTGGCGTGCGGTCCTGTCGGGCAGTTCGCCAGTCCGGGAGCTGCGCGCCGGGGTGGGGGAAGCATCATTCCGGTATCCGGGCCGTTGCCGTAAAAAGTCTTTCCTGAACAATATTTTTCATGGATTCGAAGATGAACGACCGTCAGCATATCAAACATGTCGATGCGCGCGACCTGACCCACAAGCCGATGCGCTATTTCGACTTCGTGATGGCCGCATTTGTCGCAATCCTGTTGCTCTCGAACGTGCTGGGCGCAGCCAAGGTGGCCAGAATCGACCTGCCCGTGATCGGCGGATGGCCGTTTGGCGCTGGCATCCTGTTCTTTCCGCTGGGCTATCTGATCGGCGACATTCTGACCGAAGTCTATGGCTATGCCCGGGCGCGACGGTGCGTCTGGGTCGGTTTTGCGGCCCTGCTGTTCATGGCCTTCATGTCGTGGGTTGTGGTGACCTTGCCGCCTGCGCCAGACTGGCATGGGCAGGACGCCTACGATCAGGTGTTCGGGCAGGTGCCCCGCATCGTGTTTGCCAGCCTTACCGCGTTCTGGTTCGGTGAGTTTGCGAACAGTTTTGTCCTCGCCTCCATGAAAGTGTGGACCAACGGGGAAAAGCTGTGGACCCGTACCATCGGCTCAACCGTCGTGGGGCAGGCCGTGGACAGCCTCGTTTTCTATCCCCTTGCCTTTCTCGGCGCTTCGGGGTGGACGCCGGCGCTCGTGCTCAAGGTGCTGGTCACCAACTGGGCGCTGAAGGTGGGCTGGGAGGTGCTGCTCACGCCTGTCACGTATGCGGTGGTCGGTTTCCTGAAGCGCGCCGAAGGGGTGGATGTTTTTGACCGGCACACCGATTTTTCGCCGTTCAAGGCTGATGTCTGAGGGAGCGGGAGCCTGATTGGCAGTGGGCTCTCTTTTGCATTGATCTGAAAATATGGGATAAAAATGTTTCTAGAGGGTTGTTTTTCGGGGCGGGTCGGCGTTGCGTGATGCTGTGTAGGAATGGTCTATATAACACTTGATTATTCAAGTGACATATCTTAGCCCTCTTCCCATGCCAACGATCCCGAACATTTCCGGTGCAGACACCGCCAGAACCGGTTTGATCTGCTCATTCGAACTTGGCGAAGGCGCCCTGACTGCTTCGGTCAAGGATTGCATCGACATTGCCGGTCTGCCGACCCGTCAGGGCAGCGCGGTCTTTGCCGAGGCCGGGCCTGCGCTTGCCAATGCCGCTGTGGTCGACGCCTTGCTTGCTTCGGGGCGCTGGCGGATTGTCGGTAAGGCGGCGATGCATGAACTGGCCTTCGGGGTCACCGGGATCAATCCCTGGGGGGGCACGCCGGTCAACCCGCAGTGGCCGGACCGGATCGTGGGTGGGTCTTCCAGTGGTTCGGCTGCGGGCGTGGCGGCGGGTGTCGTCGATATGTCGGTCGGTTCGGACACGGGCGGATCTGTGCGTCTGCCTGCGGCCTGTTGTGGGGTGATCGGTTTCAAGCCCGGCTATGGGGTCGTCAGCCGCCAGGGGGTGAACCCTGCATACAGTTCGATCGATTGTGTCGGGCCGATTGCGCGCGACCTTGCGGTGATCGAAGCCGCGATGACGGCGATGGTCGAAGGGTTTGCGCCTGTGGCCGCGCCGAAGGATTCTGATATCCGTCTGGTTCGCCTTTCGCCGGAGGTCAGCGAAGAGGTCGGCCAGGCTTTCGATCTGGCGCTCTCGGGTCTGGCCACTCCTGTTCTCGACGCGCAACTGCCTTCCTTCGATGCGGCCTTTGATGCCAGTCTGGTTGTCATGGGGGCTGAAAACTGGGCGGCGCTGGGGGCTTATGCCGATCATCCTGGCATGGGCGAGGACGTGCGCGCGCGCCTGAAGGCCGGTGGGCGCCATGACGCCGATGCGGTGGCGGCTGCCAAGGCTGTCGGCGCGCAACTGGCGCGGGAAATCGATGCGGTGCTTGAACAGGCCGATGCCCTCATCCTGCCCACCTTGCCAATCGTGCCGCCGTCGCTGGTCGAGGCGCAGGATGCCCGCGCCGTGGTGCCGCTGACGCGGTTGGTGCGACCTTTCAATCTTTCCGGCCATCCGGCCATCACTTTGCCGATCCGCACGGCGCAGGGGCTGCCGGTCGGCGTGCAACTGGTCGGGCGGCGGGGCGGAGATGCCGCCTTGCTGGCTCTGGCGACGACCATCGCCGCGCAACTTGGACTTCAGGAGAAAGAGGCATGAGCGCCATGGTGCAACTGTCCGGTCAACCGACGGACGATCCGCTCGCGGCGCTTGAGGCGCTGCTGACAATGGTGGCGGAAAAAGCTGTGCAGTTCAGCGCCGAGCAGGAGGTGGATGCCGATACCGTCGCGGCGATGAAGGCCGCGGGGGTCTACCGCGCGCTGGTCCCCGTGCGTTTCGGAGGCGACGAAAAAAGTCCTTCCGATTTTCTGCGGCTGATCGAAAGCATTTCGGCGCGGGACGGTTCGGCGGGCTGGGTGGCCAGCTTCGGCGTGTCGCACATGTATCTTGCCTCGATGCCCGCTGAAACGCTGGCGCAAGTCTATGCGGAAGGCCCCGATGTGGTCTTTGCCGGGACGATCTTTCCGCCCCAGAAGGCGGTCAGGGTTGAGGGCGGCTATCGCGTCTCGGGGCGCTGGCCCTTTGGCAGCGGATCGCCGGGCGCGGAACTGATCGGGGTGGGGATCAAGACGGACGATCCCACGGGCACAGGCCTGCCGCGCATGGCGGTGATGCCGGCCCACAAGGTGCGGATCGAGCCTAACTGGGATGTGATCGGCCTGAAGGGCACGGGCAGCCATGATCTGGTCGTCGAGGATGTGTTCGTGCCCGAGGCATGGACGTTCGTGCGCGGCGCGCCGCCGACCATCGATCTGGCCGCCTATCGCTATCCTTCCATGGCGCTGGCGGCACAGGTTCTGGCCGTGGTGGGGCTGGGGGTTGCGCGGGCCGCGCTTGATCTGATGGGGAAGATGGCCGGCACGCGCGGTTCCATCACCGGCGCTCCGGTGATGGCCGAGCGCGCCAACGTGCAGATTGCGCTGGCCAAGGGCGAGGCTGCGTTGCGCGGGGCGCGGGCGTTCTTCTACGAGATCACCGACGAGGTTTTCGCGGTGGTTCAGGCGGGTGACAAGCCGAGCCGCGAGCAGACCGCACTGGTGCGTCTGGCTGCCACGCAGGCCGCGCGCACCGGGGCCGATGTGACCCGGCTGATGTTCGAACAGGCGGGCACTGCGGGCATCTTCAACAGCCATCCTTTCTCGCGCCTGCTTCAGGATGCGCTGGTCGTCTACCAGCATGCCTTCCTCAACGAGGCCACCTGGCAGAGCGCGGGCCGCGTGTTGCTGGGGCTCGATGCCCCGGCTGGTTATCCTTGAGGCCGGTTATCCCTGACGCCGGTTACCCCTGATCTGCGCTTCCATCGAAGGAACCATTCATGACCGAGACCCCCGCAAAACCCCTTCGTGTCCTTTTCTGTTCGGCGGTGCTGCAGAACTTCTTTGACCTGCCTGCTGCCGAGATCGGCAAGGTCTGGGCGGCCACCGGCGAAATGCTCAAGGGCATCCGCGATCTGCCCGGTGTTACCGTGCTGGGCACGCTGGACGACGATGAAACCATGGTCGGCACTTCGCCCAATGGCTGGCCCTGGACGTTCTATATTCTGGCCGACGTGCCTGATCGTGCGACCGTGGTTGCGGCCTGCAACCTCTTTCGCACCATTCAGGTGGGCGAGCATCGCTTGTGGAAATACATGCGCGTGGAAGCCCGCATCGGTCGCGAGCTGGTGATCCCGGCATGATGAACGCGCCGTCCGGTCTGGCAGCGCTGGAGGCGCGAATTGCACGGCTTGAGGCGGAAAGGGTGATCCGGCAGGTCGTGACCACCTATTTCCGCCTGTGCGATACGCTGGGCCCGCAGACGGACTGGACGGCGATGGAGGCCTTGTTCACCCGCGAGGCCACATGGGAAGGGCGGGGGCGGTATCGCAAGGCCTTCGGCCGCCATGAAGGGCGCAGCGCCATCATGGCCATGCTGCGCAGTTATGCCGATCCTGCGCATTTCGTCCTCAATGCCCATTATCTGACAGGCGAGATCATCACGGTCCATGAAGGGCCGGGCGCGGGCGCCAGTGCCCGCTGGATGATGCTTCAGGTCTCGACCTATCGCGATGGCCGGTCGGACCTGCGCAGCGCCGCGATCGACGTCGAGATGGCGCAAGAGAACGGCCAATGGCGCATCGCCTGTTTTGTGACTGAAAACATCTTTTCCCGCGATGTGGGGCCGTGGAACGACGAGGCCCCCATTTCGGTACCTGATCCCTCCATGGAGAAAAGCGCATGAGCAGCACAGATTATGCCGCGCTGGTCAAGGACGACCGCGTCCACACCGCGCTCTACAAGGACAGCGCGATCTTCGACGAGGAGATGGAGCGCATCTTCAAGAACACCTGGGTCTGGGTGGGCCATGAAAGCGAGCTGCCCGGCCCCAACACCTTCAAGAAGAGCTTCGTGGGCAACCAGCCCGTGATCGTCACCCGCGACAAGGCGGGCGAGATCCGCACCCTGCTCAACCGCTGCCGCCACCGCGCGGCGAGCGTGTGCGAAAAGAAGAAGGGCCGTCAGTCGGTCTTCGTCTGCCCCTATCATGGCTGGAGCTATGACATCGACGGGGGCCTGCGCAAGGTGCCCTATGCCGACGGCTATCGTGAAGGTCTCGACCGCGAGGAATTCGGCCTGACCCGCCTGCGCACCGAAGTCTATCAGGGCATGATCTTCGCTACTTTCAGGGACGACATCGAACCGCTGGTCGATCATCTGGGCCCGGCGCGCAAGTGGATGGACCTGTTCATGAAGCAGGGCGCCGGCTTTGGCGTCAAGGTGCTGGGCGAACACCGTTTCCGCTTTCCCGGCAACTGGAAGATCCAGCTCGAAAACACCACCGACGCCTATCATTTCCCCATCGTTCACAAGACCTTCCTCGACAGCCTCGATGCCGAGACCGAGAACATCTTCGATGTCATCGGCTCGGGGGGCTGGGTCGAGGATCTGGGCCATGGCCATTCGGTCATGGTGATGATCCCCGACCTGATCGACCTCGAAGACAATCTCGACGCGCCGATCCCGGAACGCTTCGCCCAACTGGCCGAAGAGCTGCGCGCCGAGGGCCATGACGAGCCGATGGTGCGCAAGATCGTGCGCGCGGTGGGCGGCACGGGGTTCAACCTCAACCTGTTCCCCAACGTGGCCTGCTCGATGGCCTTTTTCCGCGTGCTGCGCCCGGTGAGCGTCGACGAGACGGAAATCCAGCATGTCGCCATCGGCATGGGCGATGCCGCTTCCACGCCCTCGCCGGCGGGCAACCGCGCCCGCCTGCGCCTGCACGAGCATTTCCAGGGCCCGATGGGCTTTGGCACGCCCGACGACGCGGAAGGCTGGGAACGGGTCCAGCGCGGCGCACAGGCGGGCGATGACCTGTGGATCATGCTCAATCGCGGGACGGATGCCCCCGAAGGGCTTGCACAACCGGGGCACAATGCGGGCGATGCCTCCTCGGAAGTGGGCATGCGCGCGGCCTATCAGCAGTGGAAGAGGATGATGACGGCATGAGCATTGCATTCGAGGAAGCCACGCGTTTCATCTGGGCCGAAGCCGACATGCTCGACCGGCTTGACTACAAGCCGTGGCTGGCGCTGTGGACCGCAGAGGGCACCTATACCATCCCGGTCGACCATGACGGGCAGGACTTCGACAACCAGCTCAACGTCGTCCACGACAATGCCACCATGCGCGCGGCGCGGGTCAAGCGCCTGACTTCGGGCTTTTCGATGAGCTCGGCGCCGCCCGCGCGCACCGTGCGCACCGTCTCGCGCTTTGTCGTCACCGACGAGGCGGCCGACATGATCGAACTGCGCGCGGCCATGGTGCTGGTCGAATACAAGTACGAGCGCACCCGCGTTCTGGCCGCCGACCTGACCTGCCGTCTGGTCCGCGAGGAAGGCGCGATCAGGCTGGCGCGCAAGATCGTCCGCCTCGCCAACTGCGACGATGCCCTTCACGGCATCGGATACCTGCTGTGAGGGACGCGCCGGACATCCCCCCGGATACCGCTCTGGTCACGGGCGGGGGCAGCGGCCTTGGCGAGACCATCGTGCGCGGCCTCCATGGGGCCGGTTACCGCGTGGCGGTGACCGACATCGATGGCGACAAGGCGCAGGCCGTGGCGCGGACCCTCGACCCTGCGGGGGAAACCGCCATCGGCCTGCCGCTCGATGTCACCGATGCGGCGGCCATCGAAAGCGCCACCGCGCAGATCGAGGCGCGCTGGGGCGCGGTGCAGGTGCTGGTCAACAATGCCGTGCTCACCCGCGCGGTGCCCGTGCTCGACATCACGCTCGACGACTGGGACCAGGTCATGGCCGTCAACGCGCGCGGCACTTTTGCCGCCAGCCAGATCCTGGCCCGCCGCATGAAGGCGGCCGGCTATGGCCGCATCGTCAACATGGCCTCGCTGGCCGGGCAGAACGGCGGCACGGCAACCGGCGCGCACTATGCCGCCAGCAAGGGCGCGATCATCACGCTGACCAAAGTGTTCGCCCGCGATCTGGCGCCTTTTGGCATCACGGTGAACGCCATTGCGCCCGGCCCCATCGACAGCCCGATGGTCCGCGCGCTGGTGCCCGCAGACAAGATGGCGGGCATGGTGGCGGGCATTCCGGTGGGCCGACTGGGCGACGCGGCCTTCATCGCCGACATGGTGGTGCGTCTGGCCGCGCGCGATGCCTGTTTCGTCACGGGCGCCACATGGGACATCAACGGCGGCCTGTTCATGCGCTGAAACAGCGGCGGGGAGAGCACAAGCGATGGTATCGCAACAGGATTTCCGGCGCGCCATGGCCGCGCTGCCGGCGGCGGTGAATATCATCACCACCGATGGCGCGGCGGGGCGTCAGGGCATGACCGCCACGGCGGTCTGTTCGGTCAGCGACGAACCGGCCTCGTTGCTGGTCTGCATCAACCGGAGCGCGCGCATCCATGACATGCTGCGCGACAATGGCCGCTTTTGCGTCAATGTTCTGGCGGCGGGGCAGGATGGTGTTTCGGGCGCCTTCTCGACCCGCGGCCTGTCCATCGACGAACGACTGGCGCGGGCCGGATCGGTGATCATGCTGGAAGATGGCCAACCGGCACTGGCCGAAGCTCAGGTGGCGCTGGGCTGCCGCGTTGTGCAGGTCATCGAGGCGGGCACCCATTCGATCTTCATCGGCGCGGTGGAGCAAGTGGTGAGCGGACAGGGCGTGGGGGCTCTGGCCTATTACGGGCGGGCCTATCACCATCTGGGCGGCGCGGCGCCGATGGCGGACGCTTGCGCATGAGCGCGGCACGCGAAACCGCCCGCGCCTTTGTGGCGGCGCGCAGGGCGGGGCGCGGGCTGGCGGAATGGCCCGGCGACCTGCCACGGGACATGGACGAAGCCTATGCCGTGCAGGCTGCGGTGCAAGCCTGCTGGGGCAGGCCGGTCGGCGGGGTCAAGGTGGGCCGCGTGCTGGGCGAATGGGCCGAGCGGTTCTCTGTCGACCGGTTCGTCGGCCCGATCTGCGCGGAAACCATCCAGCACCCGGCCCCCGGCGAGACCGCGCGCTTTCCGGTGATCGCGGGCGGCACGGCCCTGCTCGAATGCGAGGTGATCGCGGTTCTGGGCCGCGACGCCCCTGACGACACCGCCATCACGCCCGAGGCCGCGCGCGATCTGGTCGCCAGCCTGCATATCGGCATCGAGATCGCCGGAAGCCCGATGGCCGACATCAATGCCCTGGGGCCGCTGGCCTCGATTGCCTGCTTTGGCAACAACAACGGCGCCATCGTGGGGCCGCCGATCCCTGCATGGCAGACACGCGACCTCGGCGCGCCGGGATGCGTGGCGCGTATCGACGGACAGGACGTGGGGCGCGGCGACACCTCCCGCCTGCCCGGCGGCCTCTGGGCCGCACTGGCGTTTGCCTGTAACCGGCAAGCCCGGCTCGGCAGCCCCCTGAAGGCGGGCGACATCGTTTGCACCGGGGCGCTGACGGGGATGCATCTCCTTGCCGTGGGCCAGCGCGCCCAGGCTGACTTCGGGCCGCTGGGGCAGGTAGACTGTCTGGCCGTGCCTGACGGGAATTCACCGCACAGTTGAGGGCAGGTCCATTTTCGGGCCGGTTACAGGAAATCCAGTGGCAGGGCGGTGGTTTCCTTGTTGGTCCGCAACACGATGCTGGTGCGGCACTCGGCGATGACGGCGCATGGCAGCAGTCGCTGGCGCAACAGCAGATCGTAGCTTTCCAGATCGCGTGTGGCGATCTGGAGGATGAAGTCGAGATCGCCGGTGACATAGTGGCAGGCGATCACCTCGGGCATGTCGGCCACTCTTTGCAGGAATTTCTGCTCGTTCTCGGTGCTGTGATTGCCCAGCTTGATGAGCAGGATGGCGGTAATGCCCAGATTGAGCTGCCTGCGATCCAGAATGGCAACTGATTTCTCGATCATGCCCTGATCGCGCAAGCGTTGCAGCCGCCGCGAACATTGCGAGATCGAGAGGTGGACCCGGTTACTCAGTTCTGCCGGGCCAAGGCTGCCATCTTTCTGGATTTCCTCCAGAATGCGCCGGTCGAAGGCATCCGGCCTGCGGGTTTCGGGGGAAGGTCGCGTCATGGAGAAAATGTTGCAGCCCATGCTCGCTATTTCAAGCTCTGACTCTTCACATGCAGAAATGGCGCAAATGACGAATGTCAGGCGAAGGAATAGTGCAAATTTTTTGCGCAAAGGAGGTCGCTGACCCTCTCTTTGCAAACCATTTTCCCGTCAAAGGCATTATTCTCGGGTTTTAGGTGAGTTTTTGGAGCTTTCCCCCGGTGCCTTGCATGTCTGCCATCTTCCTGGGCGCCCTTGCAGGCGATCTGAAACAGCCACGATCATGATGCGCTTTGCCATCGTGGGAGCCGGCGCCATCGGTTGCGCCCTTGCGGCCCGACTGGCTTATGCCGGTGCGGATGTGACGCTGGTGGTGCGTGATCCGGCCCGCGCGGCGCTGATCGCCGGGCAGGGCATCGCCTGCCGGGAAGGCGCCGTGTCGTATGTCGCCCGCCCGCGCGTGGCCCGGACTGTGCCTGATGGCGGGGTCGATGTTCTGGTCATGGCGGTGAAGGCGGGCGATCTTCCCGCGGTTGCGGCCTCTTTGCCGCAAGGCATCGGCCCGCAAACCCTGGTCATGCCGCTGGTGAATGGTATTCCCTGGTGGCTGGCGGGGGCTGGCGGCGAGACGATCCAGGCAGTCGATCCCGACGGCATCCTGCAACGCCGTTTCCTGCCCGAACAGGTCGTGGGCAGCGTGGTCTACACGACCGCCACGGTCGAAGGGCCTGCCGCGGTTCGGGTGACAGGCAGCCAGAAACTGGTGCTTGGTGCCCTTTGCCCGGATCGAACCGCAGCCGTTGCGGCTCTGGCCCAGAGGCTTCGCGCGTATGGCATCGGGATCGAGGTGTGCGACACCATCGTGGATGCGGTGTGGAACAAGGTTGCGCTCAATCTCGCCACCAACCCGCTATCGGTGGTGACGGGGGCGCCGCTGGGCCAATTGTGCTCCGACGAGCGGCTGCAACCGATCGTCTCGAACATTCTCGATGAAGCATGGCGGGTGGCCGCGCGCTACAATGCCCGGCCCCCGATGACGCGCGAGGATATGCTGAACCGGGGGCGGGCTGCCGGAGCCCACCGCACATCAATGCTGGAAGATTACCGCAAGGGCCGCCCGCTGGAGCTTTCGGCGATTGCCGATGCGGTCTTTGAACTGGCGGCACGGGTCGGCATGGACTTGCCCGTCAGTCGCGCCGTGGTCGACATGGCGCGATTTCAGACCATGCCGCCGGTTGCATGATCCCGGTCGCTTATTCTTCTTCCAGACTGGCGACGATCTTCGCCAGCGATTTGTTCAGCGCGGCATTTTCTGCCGGGGAGATGTTGGCAAAGGCCTTTTCATAGATCTTTTGCGCTATCGCCCAGGCCTGTTCGCGCGCGGCAATGCCGTTTTCGGTCAGGGTGACGTCGGTGAAACGGCCATCTTCCTCGCGCGGGCGGCAATCGAGCATGCCATCGGCTTCCATCCGCTGGATGATTTTCATCATCGTGGGCAGTTTCACGATGGCCAGATCGGCGATTTCACTGATGCCGATGGCATCTTTGGGGCCCACGCACATCAGCACGCGCCAGCGCGCAATGTCGAGCCCGACCTTTTTGAGCGAGCGTTCAAGACGGCTGAGATAGAGCGCGGTCGAACGGGTCAGCCAGAAAAACGGCCATGCCTGAGTCTGGAAATCCTCGCCGTTCCATTTAGGCTTATTCACTCGAGTCGTCCTTGTTTTTTATAATATAATCTGATCGTTTCAGGCGCGATCAGTATCGGAAGTGGCGCAATCCTGCCATTTCCGTTGGCCGCCGGGAAGAGCGGCGAGACCTCTAGCGGCTCTTGAAATGGAAATCCACCACTTGAATAGTAAACCTTTTTGGTGGCCCGGTCCCCCCTGTGCCCTGAAGGCTTGACAGGGCATTCGCGATGTGCGGCAAAGTTGAATATTCAACTGAGTTGACGGGGCAGGGACATGGAAGCCGGGATGAAGATTGCGGTTGTGGGCGGCGGCGCGATGGGCTCGCTTTTCGCTGCGCGGCTGGCTGTGGCGGGCTTTGCGACAACGCTGGTCGAAGTCGATGCCGGGCGGCTGGAGCATATCTGCAAGGCAGGCGTGGTGGTCGATCTGGCCGGGCGGTGCATCGTCGCTCCAGTGCCTTGCGTGCAGCCTGCCGATCTGGAGCGCGGGCAGGAACTGCTCATTCTCTTTACCAAATTCGCAGGCCTTTCCGCCGCTCTGGCCCAGTCGCGCCATGCTCTGGCACCCGAGGGCGTGGTGGCGGTGCTGTCCAATGGGCTGGGCATTGCCGGGCAACTGGAAGGTCTGATCCCGGAAAACAGGCTGGTGCTGGGCGTCAGCGATGTCGCGGCGGATCTGCGGGTGGACGGGGTGCACAGCGATGGCACGGGACTGGTGAAGCTCGGCATGGCCAATCCCGCCGACGATCCAGCGCCGCTGGCACGGGTGCAGTCGGTGCTGGAAACAGCCGGATTTTCTGCCCATGCGATGCCCGATATCCGGCAGGCCATTTGGGAAAAACTGGCTTTCAATGCGGCGTTCAACGCCGTGGCGACACTGGCTGATGCCCGTGTTTGCGATCTCGACAATGTGCCGGGACGGCGGATCGTTGCCGCAATTCTGGCCGAAGTCGGTTCGGTGGCGCGCGCCGGGCAGGTGCCGTTCGATCATGCAGCGGTCAGCGCCCGCATCGAACAGGCTTTTTTGCGGCAGGGCGAGCATCGCCCGTCCATGGCGCAGGACCGCCGCGCCGGGCGTCGCACCGAAATCGGGGCCATCAATGGTGCGATTGCCGCGCGCGGCGAAGAGTGGGGGGTGCCGGTGCCGATCAACCGGACGCTTACCGATCTGGTGTGCCTGACGGGGGGATAGAACCCGTGCCCCGTTGCCGGAGGGGGCGGTGCAGCATGAAATGATGCACCGCAAAAAGTCACTTGAATAGTGATATATATCGAGGCAGTCTTCGGCCATCCGGCATGGTTGCCGCCGCGATGGATCAGCGCAGAGCCGCATCCCTCGCCCATCCACATCCGCATCGGCGCAGGGGGGACACTTTGGGACAGTTACAGCATCGGCGTGCCTGGCTGGTTGTGGCGCTCTGTATGGTCGCTTATGTCTTTTCCTTTATCGACAGGCAGATCCTTTCGCTGTTGATCGGGCCGATCAAGGCTGACCTGCATCTGAGCGACACGCAATTCGGCCTGCTTCAGGGGCTGGCTTTCTCGCTGTTCTATGCGACGATGGGCATTCCGATCGCCAGTCTTGCCGATCGTTTCCCGCGCTCGCTCATCATCGTGGCCGGTGTCGCCTTCTGGAGCATGGCGACGATGGCCTGCGGTCTGGCGGGAAGCTTTGCCGCCCTGTTCATCGCCCGGCTCGGTGTGGGGGCGGGCGAAGCGGCCTTGTCTCCGGCCACCTATTCGCTGATCAGCGACCTGTTCCCCCGCGAGAAACTGGGCCGGGCGCTCGGCATCTATTCGATGGGGTCGTTTCTGGGATCGGGCATCGCCTTTCTGGTGGGCGGAAGCGTGATCGGTCTGGTCTCCTCGTGGAGCGGCATCACGTTTGAGGGCACGGTCATCAAGTCCTGGCATCTGGTCTTCCTGATCGTCGGCGTGCCGGGCATCCTGCTGGCGGGGATCATCGCCCTGCTGGTTCACGAACCGCGCCGCGACGGGGTGCCCCCGCGTGGACACAATGTGCCGTCCACATGGGCCGTGTTCCGTTTTCTGATCGAGCGCCGCGCGATTTTCCTGCCGCATATATTCGGTTTCTCGCTGATGGCGATCTCGCTCTATGTGATACTCGGCTGGGCTCCGGCCTATTTGATGCGCAGCTTTGGCATGACGCCTGCCGAATGCGGGCTCCGGTTGGGGGCTGCCGCGTTGACAACGGGCGTGGCGGGCGTGTTCGCCAGCGGCTGGTTCATGGACAGGCTGGCGATGGCCGGGCGCCACGCTGCGCCCTTTATTACCGGGATCGTGGGGTGCCTGGGCACGCTGGTCTGTGTGGTGGGCCTGCCCTTCACCCATTCGGCCAACTTCGCGACAGTGCTCGTGGCATTGACCCTGTTCTTCGCCTCGACGGCGATGGCACCCTCCACGGCGGTGATGCAGATCGTACCGCCGCCCGCGATGCGTTCGCGGGTGTCGAGCATTTTCCTGTTCTTTAACAGCTTTATTGGCTTGACCCTGGGGTCTGCGCTGGTCGGCATGCTCAATGACCATGTCTTTGCCGCGATTGGCTCGTCGATCGGACTGATCGTGGTCGTGGCCTCGGTGCTGGGAGTGCTGGTGCTGGCGCGCGGACGCGCACCTTATGCGGCGTTCATCACGCGCTGAAGAAAACCCAAGGCACCAAAAAAGCCACCCTGTAGAACGCTACAGGGTGGCTTGGTTTATGGGCGTGAACGGGGGGGGTTATTCTTGCGGGCCCCTTATCACCGGCATCATGTCGCGATGGCGCAGCAGGGCCAGGAATTCGCTCAGGCGTCCTGCCCGATAGGCTCCCAGATCCACCCCGGCATAATCATAGAAGCCCTTGCCCTCGCGCATGCCGTTGCGCCCGCTGGCCATGTTCCGGGCGACCACCTCCGGTGCGGCAAAGCGCCGGGGATCGAGCGTGCCGGACAGGTACTGGCTGGCGTGGAACAGAATGTCGCCGCCGCCCCAGTCGATGAATTCGAGCAAGCCCAGCACGGCAAAACGGAAGCCGAAGCCGACACGGATGGCCGTATCGACATCCTGCGCGCTGGCGACGCCTTCCTCGACCAGCCTTGCCGCCTCGTTCATCGCCAGGGCCTGAATACGCGGCACGATATAACCGGGCGAAGAACGGCAGACCACCGGCACCTTGCCGATGCTGCGCAGCATGGCGCAGAGTTTCTCGACCAGTGCGGCATCGCTTGAACTGGCCGGGCTCACCTCCACGAGGGGCACGAGATGGGCCGGATTGAGCCAATGGGCATTCATGAACCGCCCCGGATCGGGCACCATGGCAGCCAGCGTTTCGGCATCGATCGTCGAGGTGGTCGAGGCGATCAGGGCCTGCGCCCTTGCATGGGCTCCGATTGCGGCGAAGGCATCGGCCTTGGCGGGGAGCGTTTCGGGAACCGCTTCGAAGATCAGGTCGCAGTCTGCCAGCAGGGCAGGGGCCTGCGCTGCGCGGGCGATGGTGACATCGGCCAGCACGCTGGCCGCCGTTGCCGCATCGACAAGGCCTGCTTCGCGCAGGAAATCGACATCGCGGGCGATGTCGTCGCGGGCCTGCCGGCTCAGCCGTGCGAAGTCGGCCTCTTCACGCTGGCGAAGGTCCAGCAGGCGGACCTTGTGGCCCGCCAGGGCAAAGCTGGTGGCGATCCCCCGTCCCATTCGTCCTGCCCCGACGATCCCGATGATCTCCGTTCGGGCGGGCGGGCTGCCCGGCGTGGCTGCCTCAGAAGCCATGATGCAGCCGTTCCTGAAGGTCTGCCGGGCTGTCACCGGCAAGGCCGAGGTTCTCGAAAGTGCGCCCGGCGGCATAGAGATCCTCGCCGGTGATCGCGCTGGCCAGTGCCAGCAGGCCTTCGCCCACGGCCATCGGCTGCCCCGCCCAGCGGCCTGCCGAGACGAACAGGGCAAGACCGATCGCGGTATCCTCGCGCATGTAGCGATGGGTCTGGAGGTCGATCTTCTCGCGCCAGTCGCCGCTGTCGGTCAGTTTTTCATGAGCGGAATTGCCATACATCCATTCCTCGCCATCCTTGCTGTAATGGTCGGCCAGCGGGAAGTGCGGGGCTGGATATCCCAGCTTTTCGCGGATCGCCATGCGCTCCCCATCCAGCGCATTGGTCACCGCACGGATCGAGGGCTGGGTGCCCTCGTTGTGAATGTCCCAGGCGTCGAAATGTTCGAGCGGGCCTGCATTCATCATGATGAGGGGCGGATGGATGATCGGCCCGGCGTTCATCAGCGCGCCCGAGAGGATGTCGCCGCAAGGCTCGACAGAAGGATAGGCCTGTTGCAGCAAGCCGATCACCTCATCGGCATCTGCGGCGGGGAAGACCCCGGTGGGCAGCCGCGTGGCATAGACGCTCACGACGATGCTGGCGGGCCCATGCTTGCGCACCAGATAGGGCAGCGTGCCGGTTTCGGCGAAACGCACGCGGGCCTGGTTGCCCGCAGCGCGCGCAGCCTTGACGAACAGCAGCGAGCCCAGTGTGCCGGGCGGGAGGAAGACCACCTGACCATCGCGCCAATGCGGAGCGCAAGCTTTGGCCAGATCCTCGTGTGCGGTGGCGGGCAAGGGGATGATCACCAGTTCGGTTGCCGCAAGAGCGGCGCCAAGATCGCTTTCCAGATGGGCGACGGGCACGATGCGGGTTCCGGCATGGTCGCGCACCTCGATGCCGCCCTGTTCGCGGATGGCCTCGAAAGCGGCGGCATCGCGCCGCCAGAACCAGACTTCGTGCCCCCTGGCGCTCAATTCGGCCGCCGCCGCATAACAGCCATGGCCCCCACCCAGTACAGCGATCCGCATGATGTTCTCCTTGAACCTGTAGGGGCCTTGTGCGCCGCAGGATGGACCGGCGCTATCCGCAGGGCGCAAGCCTGTGCGCCGCGTGCAGGAAAATGCGGTGCCACGGGATGAAATCCCATGATTGCGGGCAAACAGGAAGGACAGACATGCCGGCGACTGGCCCCGCGGCTGGTCGGCGATCGGCGGTTATTTTACTGGAATTTTCAATTGCCTTGCGCCAGTATTTTCGGGGCGGGGCCCGGATATGGAGGCATGGTGCAAGACGATTTTCCCCCACATGGGATTCCCCGGCATGGAGTCGGGGCACACGGTCGCCTGTCTCGCAGCCTTTTGTCATGCGGGGCGGTGGGGGGCGCTGTCCTGCCCTTGCGGCGCTATCGGCGCGGAGGGCCGGTTGACCGTGCGCTTTCGATTGCCGAGTTGCGGGCCATGGCCCTGCACCGGTTGCCTGCCATTGCCGCCGAATATCTGGAGGGCGGGGCCGAAGAGGAAGTGTCGCTGCAAGCCAATCGTGCGGCCTTCGACAGGCTGCGCTTCCGTCCGCGTCTGGCCGAGGGGGCGCAGGGGGGGCAGGGCTTCCCCTATGTCATCGCGCCCACCGGGTTGAACGGGCTCTACTGGCGCGGCGCCGACATGGCGCTGGCCCGCGCGGCGGCGGCGGCGGGCGTGCCGTTTACCCAGAGCACTGTCTCCAATGTCAGGCTTGAGGAAATTGCGGCGGTTCCGGGGATCGACCACTGGTTCCAGCTCTACCTGTTCAGCCAGATGGCCATGGTGGAGCAATTGCTGGCGCGGGCGGCAGGGGCGGGCGTGCGAACGCTGGTGGTGACGGTGGACGCCAACACCTTCGGCAACCGTGAATGGAACACGCGGCTCTATGCCGCCGAGGCGCGCCCGAGCTTTGCGGCAAGGCTGGACGTGCTGCGTCACCCGCGCTGGCTGGCGCAGGTCTATCGTCATGGCCTGCCGGGGTTTCCCAATATCGCGGAATGGCTGGGCGAAGGCGCGGGCGATCTGCTTCAGGCCAGCCAGTGGCTGCGCTGCAATATCGCGCCCACCGTCAGATGGGAGGAATTGGCCCAAGTGCGGCGCCTGTGGAGCGGGCGGATGCTGGTCAAGGGGATCGGCCATGTCGCCGATGCGCGGCGGGCCATGGCGCTGGGCGCCGATGGCGTGGTGCTGGGCAATCATGGCGGGCGCCAGCTTGATGGCGCGGTCTCGGGCATGGACCTGCTGGCCGAAACGCGCGAGGCTTTGGGCGAGAAGGCCATGGTGCTGGTCGAAGGCGGCATCCGGCGCGGAACGGATCTGCTCAAGGCGCAGCGGCTGGGAGCCGATGCGGCGATGGGCGGGCGGGCGACGCTTTATGGCGTGGCGGTTGCTGGCGAGGCGGGCGCGGCGCGGGCGCTGGCGATCCTGCGGCAGGAGTATGAGCGCAGCCAGATCCTGTTGGGCGATGGCGATGTGGTGTGACAGGCTGTCCGCACGCGGGTCCGGTCACGGTGGTGCTGGATAAGGCAGGAAGGATCGTTCGATGGGGGCGTCGTTTCCGCAGCAGTTCGAATCGCGCGATGCCGTCGCGGTGGTCGATGCCGTGTCGCGCATTCTGGCGCCGCACGAGATGGATGTGCGGCATCCCGGCCAGACGATCCGCGCGCATGTGCGCCATGTGCAACTGGCCTCCTGCCGTCTGGCCGACCTGACGTATGGTGCGGCGGTGCGCATTCGCTCGCGCGTGCCGGCAGACCGCATTCTGGTCCACACCGTGATCGAGGGGCAGAGCCGCATGGCGCTTTCGGACGGGCGCACGCGCGTTCTGGACGAGGGGGCGATGCATGTCTCCATGCCGGGGGCTCCGCTGGCCATCGCTTTCGGGAGCAGCAGCAGGCATATGACCGCCAATCTGCCTGTCAGCCTCTGGCCCGCCGCCGCAGCTTTTCGCGAGGAGGAGCGCAGCCCGATGGTGGCGCTGGACGATAGTTCGGCTGGCGTCTGGCTTGATCTGATGCGTTTCGCGCTGGGCTGGGGGGAGATCGGCAGCCGGGTGCTACAGGATTCTGCAGGGCATATTGCCGCGCTGATCGGCGATTTTCTGTGTGATCGTGTCACCATCGAGGGGGCTGCGGGGGGGGCGGTGCCCTGGTTCGTGGTGCAGGCCCGCGCGCTGATGACCGAGCTTGTCCGCTCAGGCCAGGAGGTCATTACGCCGGGGCAGGTGGCAGCGCAGGTCGGTGTGGGCCTGCGCACCTTGCAGATGGGGTTCCGCCGTTTTGTGGGGCGCAGTTTTGGCGAGGACCTGCGCGAGCAGCGCCTGCATGAACTGCACCGGTTGATCGCCGTTTCCTCGGGTCAGGACGATGTCACCACGCTCATGCATGCCTGCGGGATCGTCAGCACCGGGCGGTTTGCGGGCTATTATCGCGAACGGTTCGGCATGCTGCCTTCGACGCAGCTGCGCGGGTAAAGCCGAACGGCCCTGCGTGAGGGGTCACGCAGGGCCGTGGGGCAGGTCTTGTCAGGCGGATGTTACTGGAAGCGCCAGCCCGCCGTAATGCCATACGTGCGCGGCATTCCGGCAAAACGTGCAGCCACGTCGGGGCCTGCATAGGACACGTTGGTCCAGTAGTAGGCGTTGTTGAGATTGTGCACGAAGGCCGAGAAGCGCCACTTGTCGTCTGCGGTGTGCACACCGGCACGCAGATCGACCAGCGTATAGGCGTTGACGGCAAAGAGGCTCTGCGCGCCCAGCGCCGAATTGGTCGCGCTCTGATACGTGGCCGATGCGCCGATGAAGCCGTTGAAGGTCTGGCTGATCGGGCGATCATAGCCGATATCGCCGGTCAACTGCCATTTCGGGGTCAGCGGGAAGGCTTCGCCGCTCATCAGCATGGCTGTGCCAGTGGGGGTGAAGTTGGAGAAATCGCCCAGAATCTTCGAGCCGATATACGTGGCCCCGGCATTGATCGTCAGGCCCTTTACAGGCTCTGTCACCAGTTGCAGTTCGGCGCCCGCGATACGGCTCTTGGGGATGTTGATCAGGCGGTTCAGTCCGCCGAGCACCGCATCGATCACACGACCGCGGATTTGCTTGTTGCGATAGTCGTAATAGAAGGCCGCGCCGTTCAACTGCACCTTGCGGTCCAGCAGGCTCAGCTTGAAGCCGGCTTCATAGGCCAGCACCGATTCCTGCGTGGCCGGGGCCAACTGGGCCGCAAACGTGGCGCCGGTGGTGATGAAGACGCCGTTCTTGTAGCCCTTGCTGATGGTGGCATAGAGCAGCTTGTGAGGCGCCACTTCCCAGTTCACGCCCGCCTTCCACGAGACATTGCCCTGGTTGAGCGAGTCCTGATAGTAAGAAGGCTTGTAGGTGGTGGAGCTGATCGTCACGCAGGAGCCCGGCGCGATGGTGGTGGTGGAGCCGCTCAGCCTGGTTGAGGCCGACGCCACCACGGCCGCCAGATCGCCCGCGCCGGAATCGAACAGGCAGCCCACATAATCGCGGAACTGGTACGAGTAGCGCACCCCGCCCGTCAGCGTGACCTTGGGCAGCACCTGCCAGTCGACATTGGCGAAGGCAGAATAGGTATTGACCTGATTATGCCCCATCGCGGTTGCGGCCTTGAAGGGGAAGCTGGAACTGGAGGCCTGCGGCGAGAACGTATCGTAGGTCGCGTCGTTCTGGTAGTTGCCGCCCACCATCCAGTTGACGTGATCACCATATTTCCCGGCCAGGCGCAGTTCCTGCGAGAAGCTCTTGATATAGCCCTTGTTGCCCGCCGTGAAATTGTTCACGGCCAGGCCGTCGGCATCGGTCAGCGTATCGCGGTGAAGCTTCTGGTAGGCCGTGATCGAGGTGAGCTTCAGATCATCGGTGAAGTCGTAATTGGTGCGCAGCGCGATCTGGTAGAAGTTGTCGTGGGTGTAGAAACGGGTGTTCGGATCCCAGTCTGCGCTCTGGGCATTGCCCGCCGTGGTGGCGGCGCCCGCGACATTGGCCGGGGCCCTGGTGGAGATCACCCCGACATACTGCCCGGCTTGCGGTGTCGAGCGGTCGATCCAGCCATTGGCGTTCAATTCGAAGGTCAGCTTGTCGTTGGCGTCCCAGTCGAGCAGGATGCGGCCCTGGGTGCGGTCGGTGCCGCCGGTGCGATCGCCGGGGCGGGTGGCGCTCTGTTGCCAGGGGCCCGAGGATTCGCGGCGAATGGCGATGCGGCCGCGCAGCGTGTCGGTGATCGGGCCGCTCAGGAATGCGCTGCCGGTGAAGCTGTCGAAGCGGCCAAAGCTGGCGTCGGCGCCCGCCTGCAAGGTCTTGGTGGGTTTGGCGGCGATGTAGTTGATCGCGCCGCCGGTCGAATTCTGGCCGAAGAGCGTGCCCTGCGGCCCCTTAAGCACTTCGACGCGCTGCACATCCAGCGCCGCGCCCTGTGCCATCACCGAGTAGGGCAGCGGCACTTCATCGACATAGACCGAAACCGGAGGAGCGGCGGCCAGCGTGGTTTCGTTGAAGCCCACCCCGCGCAGCGTATAGACCGGCGTGCCATAAGTGCTGCGCGTATAGTTGAAGCCGGGGACGGCCTTGACGAGATCGGCGGTGTTGAGGATCCCCTGCTTGGCCAGCGTATCGCCGGTCAGCGCGTTGATCGACATGCCGATCGAGTTGCTCGATTCCTGCTTCTTGCGTGCGGTCACCACGATATCGCCGACACCGGCAGGTTCTTCTGCTGCGGGTGCTGCTGCCGGCGGGGCGGCGGGAGCCGTTTCTTCAGCGCGGGCGGAGGCGGAAGAGGCCCCCAGCAGCAGCGCTGTCACGGCGCAAGTATTCATCCACGAAGCTTGCTTGACTGCCTTTTGCATAGATACCCCACATGAATGTCGATGCGCTCACCTGAATGCCGGGCCCTGTCTGTCAGAGGTTATCTGCCGGGGCTCGACCTGTTATTATTTTCACTTGATATTTCATGTGAATATGAATGCGGAATCCGGTGTCGGGTCAATAGGAAAATTGATCCAACTCAATTATTTTTGAATTTTTTTGGCCTGCCTGTTGCGGATGCAAAATTGATAATTGTTAAATAACAATTGTTTGTCTTGATTATGTGTGCGCTGCGGCGAGCGCCTCGGCAGGGCGGGGTGGTTCTTGCGGAATGGGGTCGATTCGATCGGATGCAGAATTGTGGCGTGAAGGAATGAAGTCCTGCAACGCCTTAAAACATCACTTGAAGCTTCAAGTGTCATGCCATACGCTTTGTGCCACGCATCGGGGGGAATTGGGCAGGAGCAGGGGCCTGCTGCAGGTTCCCGCGCAAGGGGTTGGAACCTCATGATCCCGGCGACACAGAGGGATATAGTGCATTATGGATCAAGCCGAACGGATTTTGCGTCGCGACCTGGCCAATTTCTACCATCTGGTCGACTATTTTGGTTGGGGCGAACTGATCTTCAACCATATTTCCGTGCGGCTGCCGGGGCGGGATGCCTATCTGGTCAACCCCTTCGGCCTGAACTACACCGAAATCACCCCTGACAACCTGCTCACGGTCAATGTCGACGGGCAATTGGTCGGGACGTCAGACTATGCCGCCAATCCCGCCGGTTTCGCGCTGCATGGGGCGATCCACAGCCATCGACATGATGTGAATTGCGTGGCGCATACCCATTCCATCGCAGTTTCCGCCGTGGCGATGAAAGAGGGGGGCTTTGATCACAACAACTTCTATGGCGCACAACTGATCGGACGGGTGGGGTATCATGATTTCGAGGGTATCACCCTCTTCGCCGACGAGCGCCCGCGCATGGTGGCAAGCCTTGGGCAGAAGCATGTGCTGGTGTTGCGCAACCACGGCATTGCGGTGTGCGAACGCGACATTCCCTCCACTTTCTTTCTGCTCTGGATCGCCCAGCGCGCCGCCGAGGTGCAATGCGCGGCTGGTCAGATTCCGGGTCCTGACCGCCAGATCGGCGAGGAGATCGCCGCGCGCTGCAAGGCTTCTGCCGAAAGCCTGACGCAGAGCGGGCGGGCTGCACAAATGGTCTTTGACAGTCAGGTGCGGGCCATGCGGGTGAAGCATCCGGTAGACTGGGCGTGATGATCGGCTGAAAAATTGCTGATCATCAGATTTGTGAAGGCCCGGAGCCCGTTTTTACAAGCGGGCTTCCGCAACACGCGTGATTTGCGTCCGGCCTGAGCGGCCCTCGATCTGCCAGCTTGTCAGTCTACCAGAAGGGCGATGGCGAGGTAGATCAGAATCAGCGAGCCGAAGCCGATCAGCGTGCCCGCGATCCACGCGATGCGAACCAGCGTGACATCGACATCGAGGGCATTGGCCATCCCTGCGCAGACACCGAAAATCTTGCGGTTCTGCCGGTCGAGGTGAAAGCCGCTGCGCCCTTTTGAGCCGGCGGCGGGGCGCACGGGGTCGCGAGTCTCGAAGCGCAGGTCGCTCATCATGCCATCTCCGAAAGGGTGGTGCTCAAAGTGGTGTGGGCGGCCGGGTTGGAGACGGTCTGGCCGATCAGGGTCAGCGAAAGGGCGAGGGCGGCAAAAGCTGCGAGGCTGCGGTTGGCGAGGGTGGAAAGCGAAGTCATCTTGGTAAACTCCCTGTTTGTCTGGTGGCGCGGGCGGTGGTGCCCGGCGGATGCACAAGGCAATGCAGGAGGCGTGCCAAACCGTAAAAATGGCGGATTTCCGCGAGGCTGAAAAAATATTTGCACGACATCGGACTTGCCCGCCGCCAAAAATTGGGAAAATTTGCCGATTGTTTGGCGTGGATGTTCGCGAAATAAGGGGGCGAGTCCCGTCTTGCGCAGGCCGCAACGGTGATCTGGCGCGATTGCGGCTTTGTTCTTGCAATTTTCCGCGAGGTGGCCTATTTGCACATTCATCCCGACATTGTGAAAGGCAGATGC